>NZ_CP070978.1:1503508-1804209 GCF_018417535.1 Burkholderia pyrrocinia
ACAGCGGCGAGCATTTCCTCGGCCGGCTGAGCCGCTTCTCGTGCCGCTCGCTGCCGCTGCGCGACCCGCACGGCCAGACGATCGGCGTGCTCGACCTCACGCGCGAAGGCGAGCTGCCGCTCACGCTCGACGGGATGTCGATGCTGATGAGCGCGGCGGCCACGCACATCGAGACGCGCCTGTTCGACGCATATTTCCCCGAGCATGTCGTGCTCGTGTTCCATCCGCGCCGCACGTATCTCGGTTCGAGCTGGAGCGGCGTGCTCGCCGTCGCGGAAGACGGCCGCATCGTCGCCGCGAACGCGCACGCTTGCGAGCTGCTCGGCACCGCGCGCGCCGCGCTCGTCGGTCGCCGCTGCGAAAGCGCATCGCTCGCGCGCCAACTGTCGTTCGTCGCGTTCGCCGAACAAGGCGGGATGCTGCGCGTCGAAGGTGTCGACGCCGCATTCCACTGCAAGGCGCTGCGCCTGCCGCGCGCGACGCCGGTGGCGGTCGCACGCGAACGCGCGGTCGCGCCGGCCGCCGATGCGCGCGGCGATGCGGGCGCGCAGGCGCTCGCAGCCCTCGCCGGCCGCCAGCCGCGCCTGCTGCGCGCGCTGACGATGGCACGGCAGGGGCTCAACAACGGGCTGCCCGTGCTCGTGCAGGGCGAGACGGGCACCGGCAAGGAAGTCGTCGCGCGCGCGCTGCACGATGCGAGCACGCGCGCCGGCAAGCCGTTCGTCGCGGTGAACTGCGCGTCGATTCCCGAAGGGCTGATCGAATCCGAACTGTTCGGCTATCGCGACGGCGCATTCACCGGCGCGCGCCGGGGCGGGATGACGGGCCGGCTGATGCAGGCGCACGGCGGCACGCTGTTTCTCGACGAGATCGGCGACATGCCGCTGCAACTGCAGGCGCGGCTGCTGCGCGTGCTGCAGGAACGCAAGGTCGCGCCGCTCGGCGCGGGCGACGAGCAGGCCGTCGACATCGCGGTGATCTGCGCGACGCACCGCGACCTGCAGACGATGGTGCGCGACAAGACCTTCCGCGAAGACCTCTACTACCGCGTGCACGGCGTGACCGTATTGCTGCCCGCGCTGCGCGAACGCGACGACGTCGACCTGATCGTCGCCGCGCTGCTCGCGCGGCTCGGCGCGCCGCACGTGAGCGTCAACGCCGAGCTGGCCGGCGTGTTCCGCCAGCATCGCTGGCCCGGCAACATCCGCCAGCTCGAGATGGTGCTGCGCACCGCGCTCGCGGTGCGCGCCGATCACGAGGACGTGCTCGGCCTCGACCATCTGTGCGACGGCTTCATCGACGGCGTGTGCCCGGCGCCCGACGCGTCGTTCGGGCTGATCCGCCGCCACGAGGACGACCTGATCCGCGACTCGCTCGCGCGCCACGGCGGCAACGTCGCGGCCGCCGCGCAGACGCTCGGCATCAGCCGCGCGACGCTGTACCGCCGGCTCAAGCGGCTGCAACCATGATGCCGCGCGCGCCTTCGTCCGTCATGAGCCGGCCGCTCCTCCGATGCTGAAATTCGTCCTGCGTTTCGTGAAAACCGACGACCGCGCGCAGCTCGCGCGCGCGCTCGGCTGGCTGTACGGCTTCGTGCGGCCGCACCGGCTCGCGATCGCGGGCTTGCTGGCGCTGTCCGCGTGTGCATCGCTGCTCGCGCTCGCGCAGCCGTGGCTCACGAAGGAGCTGATCGACCGCGGGCTCGTCGGCAAGGATGTCCGGATGCTCGTCGCGATCGCGTTCGCGATGGTGCTCGCGGGCTTCGCCGGCACGCTGCTCGGCGGCGTCAACCGCTACCTGCACACGCGGCTGTCCGGCCGCGTGCTGTTCTCGCTGCGCAGCGCCGTCTACGCGCACCTGCAGCGGCTGTCGCCGTCGTTCTACGGGCAGCGGCGCCTCGGCGACCTGCTGTCGCGCCTCGACGGCGACGTCGCCGAGATCCAGCGCTTCGCGCTCGACGCGCTGTTCTCGGCCGTATCGAACGTGATCGGCCTCGTCGGCACGCTCGCGCTGCTCGTCACGCTGTCGTGGAAACTGTCGCTGCTCGCGCTGCTGCTGATCCCGTTCGAGATCCTGTGGCTGCGCACGATGCGCCGCAAGGTCGAACGCGATGCGCGCGCGGTGCGCGAAGGCGCGGCCGACGTGTCGTCGTTCCTCGTCGAGACGCTGCCAGCGATGAAGTTCATCCAGGCCGCCGGGCGGCAGCGCGCGGAACAGGCGCGGCTCGACGGGCTCGGCGAGCGCTACATGGAACGCCTGCTGAAGCTGCAGGTGACCGAATTCGTCACGCAATCGGTGCCCGGCACGCTGACGTCGCTGTCGCGCGCGGGCGCGTTCATCGTCGGCGGCTACTGGGTGATCCGCGGCGACTGGCCGCTCGGCTCGCTGATCGCGTTCTCGAGCTATCTCGGGATGGCGATCGGCCCCGTGAAAAGCCTGCTCGGGCTCTACGTCGCGCTGCAGCGGATGACGGTCAGCCTCGGCCGCGTGATGGAACTGCAGCGCGCGCCGGTGGCCGTGCAGCCGCCGGCCGAACCGCGCACGCTGCCCGCGCGCGGCGACCTCGAATTCGTCGACCTGTGGTTCGCGCACGACGAGCGCGCGCAGCCCGTGCTGCAGGGCGCCAGCGCACGCGTGCCGGCCGGCAGCAAGGTCGCGCTGTCGGGGTCGTCGGGCAGCGGGAAATCGACGCTGATCGACCTGCTGCAGCGCTTCTACGATCCGCAGCGCGGCAGCGTGCGGATCGACGGCGTCGACCTGCGCGACGTCGATCTCGATGCGCTGCGCCGCCACGTCGCGGTCGTCAGCCAGGACATCGTGCTGTTTCGCGGCAGCCTCGCCGACAACATCCGCTACGCGGTGCCGCTCGCGTCGCGCGACGACATCGCGCACGCCGCGCGCGCCGCGCAGCTCGACGAACTGGTCGCGACGCTGCCGGGCGGCCTCGACGGCCCGGTCGGCGAGCGCGGGCAGCAGCTGTCGGGCGGGCAGAAGCAGCGCATCGCGATCGCACGCGCGCTGCTGCAGGCGCCGGCGATCCTCGTGCTCGACGAAGCGACATCGGCTGTCGACGAAGCGACCGAGCGGCAGGTCATTGCGCAGATCGACACGCTGTTCGGCGACCGCACGCGCATCCTCGTCAGCCACCGCGCGTCGACGCTCGCGGGCGTCGACCTGCATTTCGAACTCGCGAACGGACAGCTCTCGCGGCGTGCGCATCGGGATGTCGCGCATGCATGACGACGTTCCGGCCATCCGCGTCGGCATCGTCGACAGCGGCTATCCGCCATCGCTGAGCGCACGCGTCGCCGATGCGCGGCGATTCTCGTTCGACGCCGCCGCCGTGCTTCGGGCGTACGCGGTCGAACCCGACCGGATCGGTCACGGCAGCGCGGTATGCGAAACGATCGCGGCCGCCGCGCCCGATGCGCGGCTGTGCGTCGCGCAAGTGTTCGAAGCGCGTGGCGTAACGAGCGCCGCGCAGATTGCGCAGGCAATCCGCTGGCTGCTGACGCAACGCATACGCGTGATCAACCTGAGCCTCGGCGTGCGCGCCGATCGCGATACGCTGCGCGATGCATGTGCGGAGGCCGTCGCACAACGCGTGACCGTATTCTCGTCGAGCCCCGCGCAAGGCGCGCCCGTGTTTCCGGCCAGCTATCCGGGCGTCGTGCGCGTGACGGGCGACGCGCGCTGCGCGCCGCGCCAATGGTCGTGGCTCGACAGCCCGCAGGCCGATTTCGGCGCGGCCGTGTCGAGCGGCGCGCCGCGCGCGCCGGCCGGCGCGAGCATCGCCTGCGCGGCGCTCAGCGGCTACGCGGCCGGCTGGCTCGCGCGCCATCCCGATGCCGACTCGGCCGCGCTGCTCGACCATCTGCGCGCAGGCGCCGCCTACGTCGGCGTCGAACGGCGCACCTGCGCATCATGAGCCGCGCGCCGATTGTCGTGCTCGGCGCGGGGCCGGCCGGCGCGGCCACCGCGCTCGGCCTCGCGCGGCTCGGCTATCCGGTCAGGGTCGTCAGCGAATGGCGACGCTTCGATGCCGTCGAAGGCGTGTCCGATCGCGTGCTGCAAGGGCTCCGCCACGCGGGGCTCGCGCAGGCGGCCGCCTGCGCGCTGCCGCCGTGCGCGCGCACGACGCGCTGGAACGGCGACACGCGCACGCTCAATCACGAACACCTGATCGACCGCCGCCGTTTCGACGCGGCGCTGCGCCGCGATCTCGCCGATGCAGGCATTGCGGTGCTCGAAGCGACCGTGCGTGCGGTGCAGCCGAACGGCGACGGGCACGCGATCCGCGTCGATACGCCGGAAGGCGCCGATACGCTGCACGCGGCGTTCCTGGTCGAGGCCCGCGGCCGGCTCGCGCCGCTCGCGCGCGACGCAGTACGCGGCCCGCAGACGCTGAGCCTGCTGAATGTCTGGCAGGGCACGCCCGGCGACGCCGCGTCGGCGGTCGAGAGCCTGCCCGACGGCTGGGCATGGATGGCGCGGCTGCCCGACGGCCGCTGCTACTGGCAGGCGACGCTCGATGTCGCGACCGCGACGCTGCCGCCGCGCGACGCGCTACCCGCCTGGTGCGCGACGCTTCGGCAGACGCCGCTCGCGCGCGACTTCTTCGGCGCTGACGTTGCCGCCGACGCGCGCGTGTTCGCGCGCACCAGCAGCGCGGCGCTGTGCGGCGACACGGGCGGCGCGAACTGGCTGCGCGTCGGCGATGCGGCAATGGCCGTCGATCCGCTGTCCGGCAACGGCATCTTCCAGTCGCTGTCGTCCGCGCTGCAGGCGCCGGCCGTCATCCATACGCTGCTCGCACATCCCGAGCGCGCGGCGCTCGCGCTGCGTTTCCACGAGCGCCGCATCGCCGCGCTGTTCATGCGCTTCGCGCGCATCGGCCGCGATTTCCATGCGCTCGAAACGCAATGGGCCGACCGGCCGTTCTGGCACGCGCGCCGCGCGTGGCCCGACGATGCACCATCGCATCGCGCGCCCGATTTCGACGCGCTCGCGATCGAGCGGGCGCCCGTGATCGACGGCGACACGATCGCCGAGGCCGACGTCGTCACGAGCCCCGACCAACCGCTCGGCATCTGGCATCTGCAAGGCATTCCGCTCGCGCCGATCGTCGCCGCGCTGCGCGAGCGCCCGGCCGCGCAGGTACTGGCGACGCTCGCGCCGCCGCAAGCCGCGCTCGTGCGGCGGTGGCTTGAGACGCAGGGCTATCCGTTCGCGCGTGCGTAGCGCTTATACCACTCGCTTCCTCCGCTTCTTTCGTCTCCCCCTTGCCGCCGTGCGCGCCCCCCGTTGCGGCGCGCGCGTTCGCTCGCGCGATTTCGCGTTTCATCGCGTCTCAACTTGAGACGCGACTTGCGACAAACGACACGAATTGCTACGCCGTTTGCGCGCGATCAAGCCCGGACCGGCACGGCAGCGCGAATGAAACGGAACGCAGCCGGCGCATTCCGGTCTTGAAACGGGTGATGGCATGCCATCTGCTTATCGAAGGTCACGCGCCGCACACGCCGCGTGCCGGACCATCGACCGTTTCAACTTTCGAGCCCGTACCCCACATGAAAAAAATACCGCTTTTCCTGTCGACAGGAATCCTTATCGGCTGCGCGAACGCGCATGCGCAAAGTTCCGTCCTGCTGTTCGGCGTCCTCGACGAAGGCATCAACTACACGAGCAATGTCGGCGGCAAGTCGTCGTGGCAAATGGCGAGCGGCGATCTCGCGACAAGCCGCTGGGGTATCAAGGGCAACGAGGATCTCGGCGGCGGGCTGCACGCGATCTTCGATCTCGAGAGCGGTTTCGCGCTCGAGAGCGGCCAGCTCGGCTACGGCGGCCGCCTGTTCGGCTTCCAGTCCTATGTCGGCCTGCAGTCGGACCGCATCGGCACGCTGACGCTCGGCCGTCAGTTCGATACCGTCGCCGACACGATCGGGCCGCTGACCGCGAACGGCAGCTGGGCCGGCTTCCTGTTCTCGCATCCGCTCGACAACGACAACACCGATGCGTCGTTCCACGCGAACAACGCGGTGAAATACACGAGCCCCGCGTTCGCCGGCCTGTCCGGCACGGTGATGGTCGGGCTGAGCAATCTCGCGGGCGGCTTCGCGCAGAACCGGATGCTCGGCGTCGGCCTGAACTACACGTACCAGACGCTGTCGGTCGCCGCCGTCTACGAGAACCTGTCGAACCCCGGCACCACGGCGGGCGGCGCGCTGACGCCGGACGATACGGATTTCGTCGCGGGCAACCAGAAGATCTATGGAATCGGCGTGAACTACGGCATCGGGCCCGCGACGCTCGGTGCAGTGTATTCGCACGTGAACGTCAGCCAGCCCGATGCGTCGCTCTACGCGGGCAGTCTCAGCCTGTCGAACGCGCGGCTCACGTTCGACAACCTCGAAGTCAACGCGAAATACAACGTCACGCCGGCCGTTCTCGTCGGCGGGATGTACACGTACACGCGCGGCGGGCTCGATCGATCCGGCGCGAAGTCGTCGCTGCACTGGAACCAGTTCGGCGCGATGGCGCAGTACCTGCTGTCGAAGCGCACGTCGGTCTACACGCAGGTCGTCTATCAGCAGGTGGGCGGCAGCGCGACCGGCACGCCGCTCGACGGCGCGCTCGTACCGGGTTCGCCCGGCGCGTCGTCGAACGGGCACCAGATCATCGGGCGCGTGGCGCTGAATCACACGTTCTGAGCGCGGGCGGTGCGTGCCGCGCCTGCAACGCGTGCGGCACGCGCAACGCTCAGAACCCCTGCATCGTCACCGTCGGATCGACGACCAGGTGCACGACGCCGTAGATGACCGCGCCGACGAGCAGCGCGAGCAGGATCGCGACAAACGGCAGCAGGGTGAAGTTGACGTTCGCGAGATCGGCCGCGTGCGCCTTGCTGTTGCGTACGCCGAAGAAACTCCACAGGACCAGCTTGATCATGCCGAGCAGTTTCATGATTACGCTCCTTTCATCGAATCGGTTGACGCTATCGTCGATCCGACCGGCATCCGAAAAAAGCAGCAGTTGCGCGCGCTTTTCGCGCAGCAGGCCATCTGCGGCCGCATGTCGCAGGTGCGTCAGCGGTCGAGCACGAGCGCTTCCGTGGCGCCTTGCGCGGGCCGCGCGACGCACAGCAGCGCGCAGCCGGGTTCGACCGCCGCATCGGGCGTTTGCTCGTAGTCGACCGCGCCGGACAGCACGCGCGTCGCGCACGTGCCGCACGAACCGGCGCGGCATTCGGACGGCACGGCGACGCGCTGCCCTTCCGCGAATTCGAGCAGCGTGCCGTCGGCGGGCGTCCATGCGGCTTCGCGCCTGGTGCGCCGGAACACGACGGGCACGCTCGCCGCCGCCGGCGTGCCTGCCGCGCGGGTCGCGCTGCGCACCACGCTCGACGGCCCGAACGCCTCGAAGCGGATGCGTTCGTCCGGCACGTTCAGCGCGCGCAGCCCGTCGTACAGGTCGCGCATGAACGCCGACGGCCCGCACAGGTAGAAGTCGTAGTCGTCGAACGACAGGATCCGCTTCAGTTGCGCGATGTCGATGCGGCCCGCCCGCGCTGCCGTGTCGTCGTGCGGGCGGCTGTCGAACCCGTGGAGCGACAACCGCGCATCGGCGGCCGCGATACGCGCCAGGTCCGCCGCGAACGGCCGGTCGGCCGCTTCACGAGCGCCGTGTACGAACACCACGCGGCGCGACGGCGCGGCGTCGGCCAGCGCACGGCGCAGCATCGCGACCATCGGCGTGATGCCGATGCCGGCCGACACGAGCACGGCCGGTCGCGGGCTCGCGAGATCGAACGTGAAGCGGCCGCGCGGCTTCTGCGCGTCGAGCGTCATGCCCGCCTGTGCGTGATCGTGCAGCCACGCCGAGACGCGCCCCTCCCGCTTCACCGTGATCCGGTAGTGCGCGTCGCCCGGCGCATCGGAAAGCGTGTAGCTGCGTATCGACGGCGCGTCGCTGCCCGGCAACGCGACGCGCAGCGTCAGATGCTGCCCGGCCTCGTATGCAGGCAACGCACCGCCGTCCGCCGGTTCGAAATGGAACGAGCGGATCGCGCGCGCTTCGTCGACGATCTTCGCGATACGCAGCGATCGCCATGCGGGTGCCGTTGCCGTTGCCGGTGCCGGTGCCGGTGCCGGTGCCGGTGCCGGTGCCGGTGCCGGTGCGGACGGCACCGGCGCGGCCGCCGCCGTCGCCGCTCCACCAGCGCTCGCCGCCATCGCCGCGAACTGCGGCGCGCGCTCGACCGCCGACCATCGGAACGGCAGCACCGCGCGCATGCGCCGCACTTCCCGCACATGGAACCGCGCGACGCGCTGCGCGCCGTCGAACGACGCGACGAGCGGCCCGTCCCATACGATCTCCGCACGCGCGGCGACAACCAGCAGGTCGCCGCTGTCGAAATCGACGAACAGCAGCCCCGCGCGCGGATCGAGCTGCAGGTTGCCGAGCGTGTTGAAGAAGCGGTTGCCGCTGAAATCCGGCGTCGTCAGCGTGTGCGCATCGTCGACGCGCACGAAGCCCGGCATCCCGCCGCGATGCGACACGTCCGCGCCGCGCGCGGCGCCCGCGTCCGCCGACGTGTTCGCGCTCGCGACGAAGAACGTATCGGCCTGCGCGAGCAGCGCGCGATCCGCATCGTTCAGCCGGTCCGACACGTCAGGCTCGACCTGCGCATCGCCATCGCGCGCGACGAACGTCGGCTTGCGGCCCTGGATGTACTTCGCGCAGTTGCCGAAGCTCTGTTCGACCGCGATCGTCAGCGCATCGCCGTCGACCGCGCGCACGACGCCGTTGACGCGATTGCGCCGCCGCGTATCGAATTCGATCCCGAGCCCGCCGAGCGGCGCGCCCGGCCGCCACGCGCCGGCCAGCGGATCGCCCGGCAGCGCGGGCGCCGCGATGCGCAGCGTGCGCGCATCCGGCGACGTGACGAACCCCGGCGCGCCGGTGCGCAACGTCGCCCACGGCTGGCCGTGCGCATCGACGCCGCCGAGCACGAAGAACGGCAGTTGCGCGAAAAACGCCCGGTGCTGGTCCGGCATGAAGCGCCGGATCCCGCGCCGGCCCGCCGCACCCGCGGCCTCCGTCACGCCCGCGCGCTGCTGCACGGCCAGCTCGCCCGCGTGAAACGGCGCGGCGTCGAGTTCCCAGCCCGGTACGACGGCAGTCGGGGCGTTCATCGCGTTCTCCTGAACAGGCGCGGTGTCGGTTGGCGTTACGCGGCGAGCAGGCCCGCGCGCGTCGTCGGCATGCCGACGAAACCCGGCAGCGCCTCGACGCGCGCCAGCCATGCGCGCACGTGCGGATACGGTTCGAGCGACACGCCGCCTTCCGGCGCGTGCGCGATGTACGTGTACGCGGCGATGTCCGCGATCGTCGGCTGCGCGCCGGCCGCGAAGGCCTTGCCGGCCAGTTCGCGATCAATCACGTCGAGCAGCTTCGCGGCCGTGCGCTTGGCCGCATCATGGTCGAGCGGCGCGCCGAACACGGTCACGAGCCTCGCCGCCGCAGGCCCCGTCGCGATCGGGCCGGCCGCATACGACAACCAGCGCTGCACGACCGCCGCAGCGGCCGGGTCGTCGGGCAGCCAGTGCGCGTCGCCGTAGCGCTTCGCGAGATACACGAGGATCGCGTTCGAATCGGCGATCACGGTGCCGCCGTCGTCGATCACGGGCACCTGCCCGAGCGGATTGAGCGCGAGGAACGCCGGTTCGCGTTGCGCGCCGGCCGCGAGATCGACGTCGACGGTCTCGGACGGCAGACCGAGCAGCGACAGGAACAACCGGACGCGGTGCGCGTGCCCTGACAGCAGGAACGAATAAACGCGAATCGCTGCGACGGGCTTACCGGGCACAGGCTTGCTGGCGGCAGACATGGAAAACACTCCGGAATCTCGCGCCGCCGGGAATCGGCGACGAACGGCTCCAGCGTAACGCTCGCCGTTCGCGGCCAGAAGACGGATAATCGCTTAAACATTATCCGCTCCCATAGGACAATCGACGATGGCCGACTTGCGCGACGTGAACCTGAACCGGCTGGCGATCTTCGTCGCGGTGGTCGACGCCGGCTCGCTGACGGCCGCGGCCGAGCGGCTCGGCCTCGCGAAGACGGTCGTCAGCACGCACATGCAGCGTCTCGAATCCGAGGTCGGCGCGAACCTGCTGGTGCGCACGACGCGGCGGCTGAGCGTGACCGACGCGGGGCGTGCGTTCTACGACGCGTGCCGCGCCATCGTGCGCGCCACCGAAAACGCGCTCGATGCGGTGTCGTCCGACGCGGGGCCGCTGCGCGGCACGCTGCGCGTGAGCGTGCCGATCGACTATGGCGCGCAGGTCGTCGCGCCGGCCGTCGTCGCGCTGCGCGACGCGCATCCGGGGCTCGATGTCGAACTCGTCGCGAACGACCGCGTCGTCGAGCTCGTCGCGGACAACCTCGACGTCGCGATCCGCATCGGCCGCCTCGCCGATTCGAACTATCGCGCGGTGCAGCTCGGCACGTACGAGAAATGGCTGGTCGCGAGCCCCGCGTTCATCGCGCGCCACGGGCTGCCGCGCGATCCGGATGCGCTCGCCGCGCTGCCGTTCGTGATGCTGTCGACGCTGGCGCGTCCGCACACGCTCGAGCTTGAAAGCGCCCGCGGGGGCAAGGCGTCGGTGCGCTGCACGCCGCATTTCGTGTCGAACACCGCGACGGCTTGCCGGGCGATCGTGCTGGCCGGCGGGGCATTCGGTCTGCTGACGGATTTTTCAACCGCGGAGGACATCGCGGCCGGCCGGCTCGTGCGGCTGCTGCCCGCGTGGCGCTCGGCGCCGGCCGGGATCCATGCGGTGTTTCCGTCGACGCGGCTACCTTCGCCGAAGGTGCGCGCGTTCATCGACGCGATGAAGGGGAGGATCGGCGATACACCGCCGGCGGCGCCGCTACGCTCGACACGCTCGAAGCGCGCGGCAGACTGAATCCGGATCGCCGCGCGTTTTTACCCCCTCCAATCTCCTTTCGCGGGGCTTTCCCGCTCCGAGCAAATACGCCCTTTTATTTTTCATAAAAAATCACGCATCGCTTTCCAGATTTTCTACTAACCTTATTCCCGGTAATACGCCGATTCGCGTTTACCGAAATGTTTCAATTCTCCGTTTTATTCAATCAATCAAGGAGTCTGAAATGCAAACCGCAGCGATTTCATGGGGAACCACGCCGTCGATTCGTGTCTACACGGCCAACGGCAACAAGATCACCGAGCGCTGCTACGACGGGCAGAAGTGGTATACGGGCGCGTTCAACCAGGCCGGCGACAACGTGTCCGCCACGTGCTGGCTGGTGGGAAGCGCCATCCACATCCGCGTGTACGCGACGAGCGGCGGCACGACGACCGAGTATTGCTGGGACGGCGACGGCTGGACCCGCGGCGGTTACACGGGTTCCTGATCGACACGGGTTCCTGATCGAGCGTGCCTGAGGCGCGAAGGGTTTCGCGCCATGACCGGCGCAATGCGGGTTGATTGTTGCATTGCGCCGCTTTTTTTAATTCGCACCACATTGCTTTCATCAATTCACCGCCACATGAAACCGGAATCAAAAACAATGACGATATTTTGACATTTGTTCACCACCCCAAAACCGATCGCCTTTTATTTATTAAAAAGACGACTAAATCGCACAAAAAAAACAACACGGCGTTCCGTGCGCCGCGTGAATGCCGCTTTCTTTTCATTTTCAGCCTGCCATTGCCGGGGGTAACGCGAACAGCGCGATGCCATCCGGTTAGCCGATCTCCCGCAACGTCCCCAGCAGCACCTTCCGGCAACTCGCCACCATCTGCGCTTCCGGGTCGCGATACTCGGTGAGCAGCCACGCCGCGCCGACGTTCGTCATCGCGCCGACGAGCGCGAGCCCGATCAGCCGCTGCTCGGTGCGCTCCGCGGGCGTCGCGGCCTCGCGCGGCACGCCGATCGCCATGATCAGCTTGCCGAAGTCGATCAGCATGCGCTGGTACGTCATGTCGGTATCCGCGCTCACGCCCATCACCTCGAGCAGCAGCACGCGCGCCGCGCACGGGTCGCGCAGGAACGCAAAGAACGCGGCGAGCCCCGCGTCGACGCTCTCGCGCAGATCGCCGCCGCGCGCGGCGACCGCCTGCGCGACCGCGTCATGCAGTTGCTGCGCGTGATGCAGGTAGGTGCAGCGCAGCAAATCCTCGGTGCTGTCGAACGCCGCATAAAAATAGCGATCGTTCAGCTTCGCTTCCTGACAGATCGACCGCACGGTCGCCTTGCGGAACCCGACCGTGCCGAACACGCGCGTCGCCGCGCGGATCAGCGCGTCGCGCCGCTCGGCGGCACGCACCTCGGGCGCCACGCCGCCATACGACCGGCCCCGTTTTTCCGTTTCGAGTGCTTTCTCCATTCCGCTATTTGACATCAGGACACCCGAAAACTAAAGTGGTGACGATCAACACCACAATAGGCGCGCCGCCGACGCAGCGCAAGCGGAACGGGAGGAGCAACGGATGAACGGGTTTTCCGGCAAGGTCGCCGCGATCACGGGCGCCGGTTCGGGCATGGGCCGCAGCCTCGCGGTCGAACTCGCGCGGCGCGGCTGCGAGGTCGCGCTCGCCGACGTCAGCGAAGCCGGGCTCGCCGGCACGGCCGCCGCGTGTGTGCAGCACGGCGTGCGCGTGAGCACGCGGCGGCTCGACGTCGCCGACCGCGACGCAGTGTTCGCGTGGGCCGATTTCGTCCGCGCCGAACACGGCAAGGTCAACCTGATCTTCAACAACGCGGGCGTGTCGCTGGCCGCCAGCGCCGAAACCGCGCGCATCGCCGATCTCGAATGGATCGTCGGCATCAATTTCTGGGGCGTGGTGCACGGCACGCAGGCGTTCCTGCCGCATCTGCGCGCGTCGGGCGACGGCCACGTCGTCAACACGTCGAGCCTGTTCGGGCTCGTCGCGATGCCGACGCAAAGCGCGTACAACGCAACCAAGTTCGCGGTGCGCGGCTTCACCGAGGCGTTGCGGATGGAACTCGAACTCGACGACGCGCCGGTGAGCGCGACCTGCGTGCATCCGGGCGGCGTCGCGACGAACATCGTCGACGCGGGCCGCGTCGATACCGGCATCCATGCGCTCACGGGCCAGGACGAAGCGACCCATCGCCGGCAGGCGAACCGCCTGATCAACGCGACGACGGCCGACGATGCCGCGCGGCAGATCCTCGCGGGCGTCGAGCGCAATGCGCGCCGCGTACTCGTCGGCGCCGACGCGCGCCGGCTCGACCGGATCGCGCGCCTGCTCGGCGCCGGTTACCAGTGGCTGATGCTGCGCCATGTGCGCCGCGCCCGTGCACGCAACCTCCGCCCGAAGGAAGTCCCCGTGGGAGAACGCGCCCGCGCCCCGGCCGCACGCCCGACCACGCCGACCAAGGACCCCGCATGACCTCGACGACGACCGACCGGCGCGACGCGCCGCCCGCCTCCGGCGCCCGCCATGACCGTGGCGACAGCAACGACCTCGACGTGCTGATCGTCGGTGCCGGCCTGTCCGGCATCGGCGCCGCGTATCACCTGAAACAGCGCTGCCCGCATGCGAGCGTCGCGATCGTCGAGGCGCGCGAAGCGATCGGCGGCACCTGGGACCTGTTCCGCTATCCGGGCGTCCGTTCGGATTCCGACATGTTCACGCTCGGCTACAGCTTCCGCCCGTGGCACAGCGACAAGGCGATCTCGGACGGCCAGACGATCCTCGACTACATCCGCGACACCGCGCGCACGTACGGGATCGACAAGACGATCCGCTACGGCCAGAAGGTCGTCGCGGCCGACTGGGATTCGAACCGCGCGCGCTGGACGGTACGCATCGAGCGCACGCGCGACGGCGCGACCGACACGCTCGTGAGCACCTGCCGCTTCCTGTTCATGTGCAGCGGCTACTACGACTACGACGCCGGCTACCGGCCCGACTGGCCCGGCATGGACACGTTCGAGGGCAAGCTCGTGCATCCGCAGCACTGGCCGAAGGATCTTTCGTACGCGAACCGGCGCGTCGTCGTGATCGGCAGCGGCGCGACGGCCGTCACGCTCGTGCCGTCGATGGCGGCCGACGCGCAGCACGTGACGATGCTGCAGCGTTCTCCGACCTACATCGTGTCGCTGCCCGCGCGCGACAGGATCGCGAACGCGTTGCGCCGCGTGCTGCCGTCGCGGCTCGCGCACCGGCTCGTGCGCGTGAAGAACGTGCTGCTGACGATGTACCTGTACAACGTGTCGCGCCGCAAGCCCGATCAGACGAAGAAATTCATCATCCGCGCGGCCGGCAAGCAGCTCGGCCCCGGCTTCGACGTCGCGAAGCACCTGACGCCGCGCTACATGCCGTGGGACCAGCGCGTGTGCCTGGTGCCGAACGGCGACCTGTTCAAGTCGATCCGCGCGGGCCGCGCGTCGATCGTCACCGACGAGATCGAGCGCTTCACGCCGACCGGCCTCAAGCTGAAGAGCGGCCAGCAGCTCGACGCGGACGTGATCGTCACCGCGACCGGACTGAAGGTGAAGATGCTCGGCGGCGCACGCGTCACGGTCGACGGCCGCACGGTCGACCTGCCGGAGACCGTGTCGTACAAGGGGATGATGTACAGCGACGTGCCGAACCTCGCGTCGTCGTTCGGCTACACGAACGCGTCGTGGACGCTGAAGGCCGAGCTGATCGCGCGCTACGTATGCCGGCTGCTCAACCACATGCGCGCGAACGGCTATGACACCTGCGTGCCGCGGCTCGGCGCCGGCGATCTCGGCGACGTGACGGCCGTCAACCTGAGCTCGGGCTACATCCAGCGCGCGGCCGGGATCCTGCCGAAGCAGGGCCACCGCAAGCCGTGGAAATTCCACCAGAACTACGTGCTCGATCTCGCATCGCTGAAGTTCAGCGCGCTCGCCGATTCGGCGATGCATTTCGAACGCCGCGCGAAAGCCGGCCCGGCCGCAACAGCGCCGGTTGCCGAACCCGCACTCGAAACCCGTTGAGGCCGACATGACCCATACGCTCCATCTGATCCAGAACGTGCTGCTCGGCGTCGTCGCGGTGTTCGCCGCGCTCGCGCTGTTTTCCGGCTACATCGCCAGCCGCGTGACGCGCGCGTTCCCGCCCGAAGGCCGCTTCGTCGACATCGGCGGCGACCGTATCCACTATGTCGAATACGGCAACGGCCCGCCGATCGTGTTCGTCCACGGGCTCGCCGGGCAACTGCGCAACTTCGCGTACCTGCCGCTCGCGCGGCTCGCGCAGCAGCATCGCGTGATCCTCATCGACCGGCCCGGTGCCGGCCGCTCGCTCCGCGGCGCGGGCTCGCAGGCGAACGTGTTCGCACAAGCTCGCACGGTCGCCGCGTTCATCGACGCGCTGCGGCTCGACAAGCCCGTGCTGGTCGGTCACTCGCTCGGCGGCGCGATCGCGCTCGCGGTCGGGCTCAATCATGCGGACCGCGTCAGCCGGCTCGCGCTGATCGCGCCGCTGTCGCACCAGCAGCCCGAGCCGCCGGCGCCGTTCCGGCCGCTGATGCTGCCGTCGCCGCTGGTGCGCCGTTTCGTGTCGTGGACTTTTGCCATCCCGCTGACGATCCTGACCGGCCGCAAGGCCGTGCGCCAGGTGTTCGCGCCGGAAGACGTGCCGCGCGACTTCCCCACCAAGGGCGGCGGGCTGCTCGGGATGCGGCCGCATGTGTTCTACGCGACCGCGACCGACCTGCTGTCGGCGCCCGTCGACCTGCCCGCGATGGAGCGCCGCTACGCGGAGCTCGCGCTGCCGGTCGACGTGCTGTACGGCCGCGCCGATCCGATCCTGAACTGGCGCGAGCACGGCGACGCGCTCGCGAAGAAATCGGCGCGCGTGCGGTTGAAGGTCGTCGACGGCGGGCACATGCTGCCGGTCACGATTCCGGACGCGACGGCCGACTGGCTGCTCGAAGTCGCGGCCGCGCCGGCCGATGCCGTCGCGCAAGCGGCGCGTGTCGAGCACTAGGCGGGAGCGAAGCGGGGCCTGATTCAGTGCCGTGCAGCCGGCGCTGCGGCGGAATCAGGCTTCGTCGTCAGGCACCGACAGCCCGAGATCCGCGATCACCTCGCGCGCGCTGCGAAATGCCTCGACCGCGGCCGGCGCGCCCGCGTACAGCACGCTGTGCAGCAGCACCTCGCGGATCTCGACGAGGCTTGCGCCGTTGTTGAGCGCGCCGCGAATATGACCCTTCAGTTCCGTGCTGCGGCCGAGCGCCGCCAGCATCGCGCACGTGCACAGGCTGCGCGTCTTCAGGTCGATCCCGCCCCGCTGCCACGTGCTGCCCCACGCGTGTTCGTTCAGCCAGTTCTGCAACGGACGCGAAAATCCGTCGAGGTCGCGCATCGCGCGCTCGACGAACGCCTCGCCCATCACGTCGATCCGCCGCGCCTTGCCGTATTCCCTGTCCTGTTCGCTCATGTCCGTGTCCTGTGTGAAGTCGTGGCCGCGTCGGCGCCGCCGGCGCCGGGAGATTTCGCGCCATGTTCATGGGGCCGGCGCGATTCGTCAAAGACGCGGCCCTCGGTTCGCGGCCGTTCGCGTAACGGGCGGTCGAACGCTACGTAACATCGGGCCGCGCGTTACGGCGCCTTACCGGAACATCGCAACCTCGACGCCCGGGCACCGCGCGTACCCGCCGCGCGAAACCGCCATTACTCAGTTTAAATCGCGTTGATTTCCCCGATTTCCGCAACAAAGCGCGGCACCGTTTCGAGAAAGCTGTCGTGGCGCGGAATTTGCAGTGGAGGCTTGGACACACTTCCAATGTCGAGGCCAACATGCACAATTTCTTCAAGAAGACGACGGTAACGCTCGCCGTCTCGTCGCTGCTCGCGCTGTATGGTTGCGGCTCGGTCGACGGACCGACGACCCCGTCGTCGATCAAGCCGAGCACGTCGGGGGGCGGCGGCACGTCGGGGACGTCCGGTACGTCGGGCGGCGGTTCGTCGGGGACGTCGGGTGGCGGTAGTTCGGGGAGTTCCGGTACTTCCGGCACTTCCGGTACTTCCGGTACTTCCGGTACTTCCGGTACTTCCGGTACTTCCGGCACTTCCGGCACCTCGGGCACTTCCGGTACGTCGGGCACTTCCGGTACGTCGGGCACCTCCGGTACGTCGGGCACTTCCGGCACCTCGGGTACCTCCGGTACGTCGGGCACTTCCGGCACCTCGGGTACTTCCGGTACGTCGGGCACCTCCGGCACCTCGGGCACCTCCGGTACGTCGGGCACCTCGGGCACCTCCGGTACGTCGGGCACTTCCGGTACGTCGGGCACTTCCGGTACGTCGGGCACTTCCGGCACCTCGGGCACCTCCGGTACGTCGGGCACTTCCGGTACGTCGGGCACTTCCGGCACCTCGGGCACCTCCGGTACGTCGGGCACTTCCGGTACGTCGGGCACCTCCGGTACGTCGGGCACTTCCGGTACGTCGGGCACCTCCGGTACGTCGGGCACTTCCGGCACTTCCGGCACCAGCGTCACCCCGCTCGGCAATGTCCTCCAGCAATCCGGCAACCTCGTGACGGCACTCGGCACGACGGTCGCGAACGGCGGCGCGCAGATCGGCGGCGTGCAGATCCCCGGCACGAACCCGACGACGGCCACCAGCGTCGGCAACGCGGTCACGAGCCTCGGCAACGGCGTGCAGTCGCTCGGCAACGGCGTCGCGGCCGGCCTCGGCTCGATCGGCGTGTCGCCGAACCCGCTCGGCCCGACGCTCACGTCGACTACCGGCCTGCTGACCGGCGCCGGCGGCGCGGTCAACAACCTCGGCAACGCAGTGACGAGCCTCGGCACCGGTCCGCTGTCGCCGCTCGCGCCGGCGACGACCCTGGTCGGCAGTCTCGTCAACACGGTCGGCACTGCGGTCAACTCCACCGCATCGGCGCTGAATACCGCGCTGAACAGCGCGCCGGTCCAGCAGCTCGGGACGCAGCTCGGCAGCGTGATCAACCCGATCACGAACACGCTGACCGGCGGCGTCACGACGCCTGGCGCCACGCAGACGCTCGGCGGCGCAACCATGCTCGGCGCCCCGCTCAGCGGACTGCTGAGCACGCTCGGCAGCGGCCTCGGCCTCGCCGGTTCGCAGGTCGGCAGCGCGACCGGCAACCCGGTCGGCACGAGCGCCGGCAACGGCGTGTCCCAGCTCGGCAACACGGTGACGTCGGCCGGCGGCCTGCTGTCCAGCGGCAGTTCCAGCAGCGGCACCAACCCGCTCGCCCCGATTACCGGTCTGCTCGGTACGCTGACGGGCGGGCTCGGCGGCGGCAGCAGCTCGAGCGGTACCAGCGGCACGAGCGGCACCAGCGGCGGCCCGCTCGCGCCGATCACGGGCCTGCTCGGCACGGTGACGGGCGCGCTCGGCGGTCTCGGCACGAGCGGAACCGGCGGCACGAGCGGCACGAGCGGCACCGGTGGCTCGGGCGTCGGCGGCCTGCTGGCGCCGGTCACCAACCTCGTCAACTCGCTGACGCCGCTCGGCGCAAGCCTCACCGGCACGGTCACGACGCCGGGAGGCAACGTGACGGGCAACCTCGGCGGCCTGCTGACGAGCGGCCCGGTCGGTACGCTGACGGGCGCGCTGACGACGCCGGCCGGCGGCGCCGGCGCCGGCGCGACGGCCAGCCCGAGCGCCGCAACCGGCACGGCGACGACGCCGGCCGGCAGCGGCACCGTGGCAGCCGGCCTCACCGGCAGCTCGAACGGCGCCACCACGGGCGGTGCAGGCAACCTGCTGTCGCCGGTGACCAACCTGCTCGGCGGTCTGCTGGGCGGCGGCACCAAGAAGTAACGCTTCACCTACCAGAACCACAGGCCAATGGCCGGGCACGCATCAATAAAAAGCCCGGCCGACGGCCGGCGTCACCCGCCAAGCGGGGGCGCCGGCCCTCATCCCGACGAGGATCCGATCATGAATTCCACGCTCGACGGCATCGCCGCGGTCCAGGACCGCCCGCCCCGTTCAGCCACGCCATTCCGCGCCGGCCTGCTCGGCATCGCGGCCGGGCTGGTCGCGCTGTGGTTCACGCGCGACCAGCCGGCCCTCGACGCCGCGACGCGCGCGATCATCGCGAGCCTCGCGATCATCGGCACGATCGCGCTGCACGAAATCCTCATCTCGCGCGTCTACCTGCGCCCGAGCGCGGGACTGTCGCGCCAGGCCGTGCGGCCGCTCGGCCTCGCGCGCGTCGCGACGCGGCTCGGCGCACTCGCGTCGATCTATGCGGGTATCGGCATCGTCTACTGGCTGCTGCCCGAATACCACGGCGCGTTCTACCTGCCATTCTGGTCGCTGCTGCGCGCGCTCGCCCCGTACGTGATCGTCGCCGCGCCGTTCTATTTCATGTGGATGGACCGCCACCAGCGCGAGACCGACGACGCGTACCTGCTGTGGGGCCGCTACGTGTTCCGCCGCGAGCAGCCCGCGAGCTGGAAGCCGGTGCGCGAGATGCTCGCCGGCTGGGGCGTGAAGGCATTCTTCCTGCCGCTGATGACCGTCTACCTGTCGAAGGACGCCGATCACCTGAGCGCGTCGCTCGCGCACGCGATGCACGCACCGATAACGATCGCGACCTTCGTGTTCATGTACGACCTGTCGTTCACGATGGACCTGATGTTCGGCACCGTCGGCTACCTGTGCACGTTCCGCATCCTCGACAGCCACGTGCGCACCGTCGAGCCGACGACGCTCGGCTGGGTGGCCGCGCTGATGTGCTACCAGCCGTTCTGGTCGCTGATCTCGAACAACTACATCCGCTACGAAGGCTCGATGTTCTGGGACAACTGGCTGATGTCGGCCCCGACGCTGCGCGTCGTCTGGGGCGCGGTGATCATCCTGCTGCTGCTGACCTACGCGCTGTCGACGATCTCGTTCGGGCTGCGCTTCTCGAACCTCACCAACCGCGGGATCATCACGTCGGGTCCGTACCGCTTCACGAAGCATCCGGCGTACATCACGAAGAACCTGTCGTACTGGATGGTGTCGGTGCCGTTCGTCGAGCCGCTCGGCTGGCAGATCGGGCTCATGCACTGCGCCGGGCTCGTCGCGGTCAACCTGATCTACTACACGCGAGCGAAGACGGAAGAGCGACATCTGATGCGCGATCCCGACTATCGCGCGTATGCGGAATGGATCGCGCAGCACGGGTTGTTTGCGCGGATCAAGCAGGCTTTCGGGGTACGCCAGCCGGCCTGACGGAGCGACCGGCGGCCGGGGCGGCGATGCGTCGCTCCGGCCGACGACGCACACGCCGCCGGCTCATCCGCACCTGCGCTTCAATACGGCGATTGCGACAAGGCACGCCGCCGGCATGCCGAAGCAAAATGCGGCCAACGGCCACGGCGTATCGCCCGGCAGCACCAGGGTGGCAAGCGTGCCGACACCGCCGACGATCAGACTCTGGATGCAGTAATACAGCGCGACCGCCATTCCTGCGGCATCGTCGAAATCCCGAAGCGCCCCGTTCGCGGTCACCGACGACATCAGGACGATGCCGACCGCGACGATCCACATCGGCATCACGAAGGCGCTGAACGACGGCGCCATCAGGACGGTGCATGCGGCCAGCACGACCGAGCCCGTCATCATGACGCCGGCGCCCCGGACGAAGCAGCCCCGAATGCCCCAGTTCGACACGAACCTTCGCGCAAAACGCGCGGCAATGATCATCACGATCGCGACGGTGGCAAAAGCTGCACTGAACTCGGTGCGGGAAAAACCGGCACGACCGATGAGCACACGCGGCGCGATCGAGAAGAACACGAAAAACGCGCCCATTGCGGTACCGAAGCCGAACGCATGGACCCGGAAGGAAAGGTTGCGCATGATCGACGCAACGGACTGCCGTGGCCTGCCCGTCGCCGGTGGCCGCGTTTCATGCCATCGCGACCACGCGCGGCCGAATGCCACGCATCCCGCCAGACCGAGGGTCACGAAGATCGCGCGCCAGCCGAAACCGCGCGCGATGCCTGCGCCGAGCATCGGCCCGAGCGCCGGCACGACCGCGAGGATCGCGCCGAACTGACTGTAGATGGTGCTGCCTTCCGGACGGTCGGCATAGACATCGCGAACCGTCGCAAAGGTCGCCACGAGCGCGGCGGAGGCGCCCAGCGCCTGCAGCATGCGCAGCGCGACGAACACGATGCCACCGCTCGCCATCGCGAGCGCCAGGGAGGCGGCCGAGAACAGCAGCGCGCCGCCCAATAGCACCGGCCGCCTTCCGAAACGATCCGACACCGGGCCGAACACCAACTGGCCCAAGCCGAGAAAGACCATATAGACGCTCAGCGTCAACTGAACCATGGCGGGCGACGTATGCAACGCCGATGGCATCTCCGGAATCACCGGCAGATACACATCCATCGCCAACGACGCGAGAAGATCGAAAGGAACCATCAGCAGCAATGCCGACGGCAACGAGCAGGCCCATACAGGCGCAGATTGATCAGGCATGACAAAGCATCCGCTCGAAAAGGAAATCCGGCGGCAATCTGCCTGCTGAGTCATCGACGAGAGGAGATCGCCGCAACAACCGGGTGAAGAAGGTTGCTGCGGCTTAGCGATCCGTGGACGGGCCCGCTCCCATGGTCAGATCCTTGTGGGGTTCGTTTGCCGGGAAGTGTATGCGATTTCGCGGCACGACCGCTCGATGCAGCCAGAAGCCGCGGCACAGCTCGAGCGCGAAGATCCGCAGCGAGTCGTGCGGCATCGGCTCACGCATCCGTTGCGGCCAATTGTCGCGAAACGCGCCAATTCTCCGCTTTTCGTCGCTTTTCTCCGCCAGTCCGATTGCCCGCCCCCGGCACCTCGCGTATGGTGCTGCCCGTCCGCGCTCGATCCGTCGCGCGGACACCCGACCGTCGTCACGCACGACGGCCGTGCGGGCCGTGCCCGCCGCTCACCGTCTCCGCGATGCCGCCCGCCGGCACCGCGCATTCATGAGGAAAGAGGCGTGATCCACAAAGTCCTGATCCTGTTCGCACTCTGCATCGCGGGCCTCGCCGCGATCGCCGCCGGTTTCCAGCACATCCCCAGCTGATTCGCGGCCCCGGCTCGCTTCGCCGAGCCCGGGGGCCGCACCCATTCCTGTTCCCTTGTTGCGATGAACCTCTTTCTCGAACCGCCCGGGACGGGCGACCTTTGCCATGCGCATCGACGGACAGCATTCCCAGCACGACATCGACGATGAACTCGACACGCTCTACGCACGCCTCCACCAGCCGGGCCATCGCCTGCACGGCCTGCCGGCCGTCGCGCTCGGCCGCTCGGGCCTGATCGTCCGCCACCGCGAGGCGGACGGCGAATACTTCCTGTATGTCGAAGATCCGGCCGCGCGCCAGCTTGCCGGCTACACGGTGTTCAACCGCCTTCCCGAAATCCCGCGCCGCGCCGACCGCTACCTGCGCGCACCGCATACGCGGCTGCGCGGCTCGGCGCAACGCAAGGGCCTCGCGACGACGCTGTACCGCTGGGGGCTCGACGCGGGGCTGTGCCTGATCAGCGGCGCGCGCCAGTCGGTCGGCGCCGCGCAGTTGTGGACGGCGCTCGCACACGATTACCGGCATGGCTTCGTCGATGTCGAGGGCCGCGCGCTGCGTTATCTCGGCGACACCGTTCCGGACGACGTGCACGGCGCGCTGCATACGCGGCGGCTGTTGCTCGGCAACGGGTGGGCGATGACGAAATTCGCGCGGGCGGCCGGGATGAGCGACGCCGAACCGGTTCGATGCGATTCCGCGGCGATTTTCGACGGGGTAGCGCGGACCGCGTCGCGGGCGTAGCGTCGGCGACACGCGCCACGCCGACCGAACGCCGATGCGATAATCCGTCCGGTCAGCGCGATGCGGCAGCGCACCGCCCCAACCAAACGCTCATCGATGACCACCGATCCCCGAACCGACGCCGACCGCCGCATCGACATCGTCGCCCTGTGCGGCAGCCTCCGGTCGCAGTCGTACAACGCCGCGCTGCTCGATGCAGCCGCGCTCGTCGCGCCGCGCGGCATGCGCATCGCGCGCTTCGATCGCCTCGGCGAATTCCCGCTGTTCAACCCCGATACCGAATACCCGTCGCCCGCCGCCGTGCGCGACCTGATCGATCGCCTGAACGCGGCCGACGGCGTGCTGATCGCGAGCCCGGAATACGCGCACGGCGTAACCGGCGTGATGAAGAACGCGCTGGACTGGGTCGTCGGATGCGAAGCGGTCGTCTACAAGCCGGTCGCGGTGCTGAATGCGTCGCCGCGCGCGACGCACGCGGACGCGGCGCTGCGGGAAACGCTGTCGGTGATGTCGGCGCGCATCGTCGAGCGCGCGTCGATCACGCTGCCGATCCTCGGAAGCCAGCTCGATGCGGCGGGCATCGCCGCTCATCCGCCGTTCGCATCGGCGCTTGTCGATGCGTTGCGCGCGCTCGGCGCGGTAATTTCCGAAGCTGCGCCGCCGCGCTGACGTTGCGCATCGGGAAACGCATCGCAGTCCAGACGAATCGGACATTGCGCCCGTCGACAGGCGCAATGTCCTGCCCGGATCATCGTCCGCGATAGATCGGCCTGTCGGCGGCAATCGAGCCCGATTCGCTCGCGGTCGGCGACATCGTCCCGTATCCGCTTGTGTCGGCCGTCGACGTACCCGTCGAGCCGATCTTCGTCAGCGCTTCCGCCAGTTTCGCCGGATAGTGCGGGTCTTCGCCGGTCTGACGGTAGCCGGCCGCGTGCAGTGCGGCCAGTTCGGCCGTGACCTCCGCGCGCGTCACGGTGGGCTGCGGTGCGGCCCATGCGGAAACGGAAGCGGTCACGGCAACCGTCGCGAGAACATACAGAGCAAGCTTGTTCATTTGAACTCTCCTTGGCATCGACGACGTTGTCGACAGAGAGTGAGTCGATCCGCGAGCGCAAAAATGACACCCGCCGACGAAATTTGTTCGACGCCGTGTCGCCATGCCGTACCGAACCACGGCCAGGCGTCGCGCCCGATGTGAACGGCATGTTCAGATGAAAACCGACCGGCTGTCAGATTTCGCCGGCTCGCGCGACTACGGGCATGTGACCATGCGCCACCCTCTGTTCTCGTTCAAAGGGTCCGACATGAAAACCAGAATCTGGATACTGATCGCGTCGCATCTCGCGACGGGTCTCGTTGCATTCGCGGCGGGCATCTACGTGCTTCCGATCCTGACGGCATCGGAGAGCGCAAGCGCCGTCGAACTGCAAGTGGCCGCCGAAAACACGCGCCATACCGGCCGCTTCGAACGCGGCCTGCCGGGAAGCGATCCGCTGCACTGGGCGGACGGCAAGCTGACGATCACCGATTCGTCGATCGCGTTCGAAGGCGACATCGCACCAGGGCCCGACTACAAGATCTATCTCGTTCCGGAATTCGTCGACACCAAGGCGTCGTTCCTCGCGATCAAGGCGCGTGCCGCACGCGTGGGCGACCTGAAGACATTCGGCAATTTCGTCGTGCCGCTTCCCGCCGACGTGAATCCCACGCAGTACACGTCGGTCGTGATCTGGTGCGAACGCTTTTCGAAATTCATCAGCGCGGCCCGGTATCAAAGCGCAACGACGTCGGGCCGGGTGTCGATGTAACCGGCTCCGGCAGCAATGGTGCGTGGTCGCGCGCTACCGGCTCTTGCTCCGCGTGCCTTTCTTCACCGTCTTCGCGCGCGGCGCTTCCTTCTCGGGCTGCGCGCCGCCGCCGG
The DNA here is from genome assembly GCF_018417535.1 of Burkholderia pyrrocinia. Classification (NCBI taxonomy): domain Bacteria; kingdom Pseudomonadati; phylum Pseudomonadota; class Betaproteobacteria; order Burkholderiales; family Burkholderiaceae; genus Burkholderia; species Burkholderia pyrrocinia. The sequence goes on from NZ_CP070978.1 coordinate 1,528,268, forward strand.
CGAGATCCTCGAGCCATGCGAGCGCATCGACGTACGACAGGAACTGCTGCAGATATTCCGGCGACAACTCGCGCATCGTCGACAGCGACCGGTGCACGAGGCTGTTCGAATTGAGCGGCCCCGCATTGCGCGGCACCTGGTCGAGCGACTGGCGGTACTGCTGTTCCGTGCGGACCTTCGACCACATCGTGCGGAAGTAGTCGACCAGTTCGGGATCGATCCCGCGCCGGTCGGCCTGCGCATCGCGCGCAAGCCGTTCGACGAGTTCCGCAAGCGCGCCACGCACGGGCGCACCTGCCGCGGCTTCCGCGTTGTCGGGCGCGGCGTTCGCTTCATCGGCCCGCGCAACGACCTCCGCGAAGCCTTCGATCAACGTTGCCAGCCGCGCATCGAGCAATTCGCGCGCGCTGCCATCGAGCACGGCCGCGCGCCGTTCGAGCGCGTCGATCCGGTGAAAGCGCGCGGGATCGAGCCGGTCCGCGCCCTGCTCACGCCATGCGTCGAGCGTCGCGCGGGCGGGCGTCGCGTCTTCCGTCACTTCGCCTTCCCTCCGTTCGATGCGCTCTTGCGCGGCACCGGCGCGATCTCCACGCGGCGGTTCTTCGCGCGGCCTTCATCGTCCGCATTCGAGCTGACCGGCTGTTCGGAGCCGAACGCGGCCGCGAACACCGACGCCGCCGGCACGCCGGCGTCGATCATCGCGCGCGTGACCGTCAGCGCGCGCTTGGCCGACAGTTCCCAGTTGTCCGCGAACTGGCGGTTGCCGGCATGCACCTGCTGGTCGTCGGCAAAGCCGCTGATCATCAGGATCTCGTCGCGCGTCTTCAGGTAGGTGGCCAACGGGGCGGCCAGCGTCTTCAGCAGGTCGCGGCCCGCGGGCTGCAACTGGTCGGAGTTCAGCGCGAACAGCACGTTGCCGCTGATGCCGATGCGCCCGTTCACGAGCGTCACGCGGCCGGCCGCGAGCGGCCCGGCGAGCGCCTGTTCGAGCGACTTGCGCTGCTGCGCTTCAAGCTGGCGCGCACGCACCGCTTCCTCGAGCTTCGACGTGAGCTGAAGCTGCATGCCGATCACGCCGACGAGGATCAGCACGAACGCGCCGAGCAGCACCGACATCAGGTCGGCGAACGCGGGCCACACCGGCGCGGATGGCGCGCCGCCGTCGATTTCGTCGTGCATGCGTTACGCTCCGACGGGCGCCCGCCGGCCGGCGAGCTGCTGCAGGTCTTCGACGATCTGCTTCTGCGACATCATGCTCAGGTCGATCACCTCGCGCGCCTGCGCGACGTAGTACTCGAGCTGCTCGTCGCTGCGCGCGAGCGATTTCTCGAGCGCGGCCTCGATGCGCTGCAGATGGGTCAGCAGCTTGTCGTTCGATTCGCCGAACACCTGTACGGCCATCCCGAACGCATCGCCGAGGCTTGCAACCTCGACCGCGCCCGCGGTGACTTGCGCGGCCACCGAATCGAGCTTGCGCGTTTCGGCATCGACGGTGTCATTGAAGCGCGCGCCGACGCGATCGAGCAGGTCGGCCGACGTGCTGACGAGCGCGTCGATCGCGGTGCGCTGTTCGGTCGACGCGTGATTGACCGCGCCGAGCAGCGTTTCGAGCGTCGCGAGCAGGCGGCTGCGTTCCTCGAGCGTCGCGGTATCGCGCACCATGCTGTCGGACAGGCGCTGGCGCAGCTCGGCGACCACGTCGGCCGCGGCCTTCGGCGCCTCCGACGCGGCCTGCACGAGGCGCGCGATCTCGTTGATCGTGTCGCTCGCATGCACCTGCGCCTGCGCGGTGATGTCGTTCGCGGTGCGGGCCAGCGTGTCGCAGATGTCCTGCTGGCGCGTCGCGGCCTGCGCACTCGTCCGCGCCCATTCGTCGCGCAGCGCGGCCGCCATCGCGGCAAGCGAATCGTTCCACGCGGACAGGCGCTGTTCGTCGCGCGCCGCGAGTTGCGTCTGCAGGCCAGCGTGCGAATCGCGGATTGTCGTCAGCAGATCGTTCGAGCGTTGTTCGAACGTGGCGGCCTGCGCGGTGAGGTCGTGCGTCGTTTGCGCGAGTGCGTCGCAGATTTCCTGCTGACGGCCTGCGCTGTGCACGCCCGCGCGCTGCCATTCGTCGCCCAGCTTTGCGGCCATCGCGGCCAGCGAGTCGTTCCACGCGGACAGGCGTTCTTCGTCGCGTGCAGCGAGTTGCGTTTGCAGCCCCGTGTGCGAATCGCGGATCGTCGACAGCAGTTCGTTCGAGCGTTGTTCGAACGTGGCGGCCTGCGTCGTGAGATCACGCGTCGTTTGTGCGAGTGCGTCGCAGATTTCCTGCTGACGGCCTGCGCTGTGCACGCCCGCGCGCTGCCATTCGTCGCCCAGCTTCGCGGCCATTGCGGCCAGCGAATCGTTCCACGCGGACAGGCGTTCCTCGTCGCGTGCGGCCAGTTGCGTTTGCAGGCCCGTGTGCGAATCGCGAATCGTCGACAGCAGTTCGTCCGAGCGTTGTTCGAAGGTCGAAGCCTGCGTAGTGAGGTCGCGCGTCGTTTGTGCGAGTGCGTCGCAGATTTCCTGCTGACGGCCCGCACTGTGCACGCCTGCGCGTTGCCATTCGTCGCCGAGCTTCGCGGCCATCGCGGCCAGCGAATCGTTCCACGCAGACAAGCGTTCTTCGTCGCGTGCGGCCAGTTGCGTTTGCAGGCCCGTGTGCGAATCGCGGATCGTCGACAGCAGATCGTTCGAGCGCTGCTCGAACATCGAAGCCTGCGCGGTCAGGTCACGCGTCGTTTGCGCGAGTGCATCGCAGATTTCCTGCTGACGGCCCGCACTGTGTACGCCTGCACGCTGCCATTCGTCGCCGAGCTTCGTTGCCATCGCGGCCAGCGAGTCTTTCCACGCGGTGAGGCGCTGTTCGTCGCGCGCGGCCAGTTCGGTCTGCAGCCCTGCGTGCGACTCGCGCATCGCGGCGAGCGTCGCGCCCGAATGGCGCTCGAACGTCGCGGCGGCTTCGCCCAGCGCACGCGCGTGCTGGCCGGCCAGCGTCTCGCCGACCTGCTCCTGGCGCAACAGCGCATCGCGCCATGCGTCCGACAGGCGGCCTTCGGTCGATTCGAGGCGCGTCGCGACACCGTCGAGCAGGTCCGTCGAACGCTGCGCGAACGTGTCGGTGAACTGGCCGAGCGTCGTCTGCAGTTGCTGCGCGACCGCGTCGCCCGCACGGCGCTGTTCGTCGAGCGCGCGGTTCCAGACGGCCGTCACGTTGCCGGTGGTCTTCTCGAAGCCGTCCGTCAACCCGTCGAGCTGACGCTGCACGGCGCCCGTCACGGTATCGCGCAGCGCGGCCATCTCCTGCGCGAGCCCCGTCATCGTCGCCGCGACGACCGGCTGCAGCGCGGCGCCGGCCACGCGCGCGCTCTCGGCGGCGCTTTCCTTCAGCGCGTCGCCGACGTTCGACGCAAGGCCCGCATACGCGCGCTCGGTCCGGTCGAAAAACGCCTGCTGGCTTTCGAGCTGGCGATCGTGCAACGCGACGCTACGCGCCTCGAGCGTCGTCATCATCGTTTGCATCCGATCGACCAGCGCCGGCATCACGTCGGCCTGGCGCTGCAGCAGCCGGAACGATTCGTCGCGCTGGTGCGCGGACGAATGCACGCGCAGCGTCGTCGCGATCTTCATGTCAAGCTGCTGCGCTACGTCGATCCGCTCGCGGCGCACGAGCGCGGACAGCAGCCCGAGCATCGCGGATGTCGCGACACCGGCGATCGACGTGCCGAATGCGAAGCCGAGGCCCTTCACCGGCGCGATCAGCGACGCGCGGATCGCGTCGAGATCGGTCGCGCTTTCGAGCGCGGCGCCCGTGCCCTTCAGCGTCACGACCATCCCGAGCAGCGTGCCGAGCATGCCGAGCAGCACCAGCAGGCCGACGAGGTAAGGCGTGAGCGCCGGGCCCGGCAGCGCGACGCGCGCGCCTTCGACGCGTGCCCGCACCGCGCCGCGCAGGCCCGGGGGCAGCGTGTCGAGCCATGCGTCGAGCTTCGCGGGCGGCTCGGTCAGGCCGGCAACCGCGCGCGACAGCGTGGCGGTCGCCTGCTTGTAGCGCAGCAGTTCCCATGCGCCGGCGACATAGCACGCGCCGATCAGCAGCGTGACGGCCGACGCCAGCGGGTTCGACGCGATATAGCCGACACCGATCCAGCCCACTGCGAGCAGACCGGCGACGAAGACAACGAGATCAATGCGAATTCTGGACATAGCGTGTTGATTAGCAGGTGCGAAGGGCCGCGAGCAGCCCGTCTACCGTTTGAAACCGGACCTCGAGTTCGGCGAGCAGGATGCTTTGCATCTCGTCGCGAAACGTGTCGAGCCATGCGCCGGGCACGATCGCCGCGACGGCCGCGCCGTCGGCAAGCGCGCCGTCGTCAGCCGTACCGGCCGTGTCGGATGCGGCGGCGGATTCGGCATCGGCCAGTGCCTGCCGCTCCGCTTCGCGCAGCCGCCCGAAGCGCGTGCCGAGCAGCGCGGGCACGGCCGACAGCAGGCTGCGCTCGCGCGCGCCGAGCACACGCTCCATGATCGCGTCGAGCGTCGCGAGCCGCGCCATCCCGGACGAGCGCGCGGCGAGCGCGACCCGCAGGCGGCCGCGCAACTGGCCGATCGCCGTTTCCATGTCCTGCTGCAAGGACAGATAGCGCTGGCGGAAGTCCGCGAAATCGGCCGTGTCGGCGGCCGGCGGCGGCATGTCGCCGGGCCGGCGCCGCGTACGCGGCCGGTTGGTGGCCGTGATCGCCTGCGCGAGATCGTGGCGCACGCGCGCGCAGTCGCGCTCCGCGTCGTGGCCGCGCACGCCGGCCGCGACGCCGGGCGGGCTCGCGTTCAGCGCGGACGACAGCGTGATCGCGTCGGTCCAGCCGAGCCACTGGCTCAGCCGGTCCGACAGCATCTGCCGGGATTCCGCGACGTCGGCATCGGCCAGGCGCGCGAGCAGCCGGACGAGCGTCGGGCCGCTCAATGCCGGGCGCGGGGAAGCGTGCACCATGCTGCAAACCGTCAAAAAGGCAGCAGTTTACACGTCGCCGGGAGGTCGACCGTCAGAATCGGGGAAGCAGCGCCGTTTGGCGCAGCGTACGACACACGCGAACGCCCGTCGCGCAAGGCTCGGCGGGCGATGGCGGGTAGCCGTAAACGCGGTCGGCGGCGGCTCGGCGCGCTGCCGGGATCGGGTCCCGGGCACATCGCCCGGTGCGTCATGCGGCAGAAGACGGCGTTTCCGGTCGACTTGCGGTTTCCGGAAGCGAGGTGCGCGGTTCGGGCGGCTCGCTCCGGCGGCCGACCATCGGCATGGCCGGCCGCCGTGCGATGCGGATCGGGAATGGAAGCGGTCAGATCCCCGCTTTCGGCGCGTTCAGGATCAGCCGCAGCCCGAGCAGCGTGATCGCGCCGGCCGCGATGCGGTCGACCCACTTCTTCGCGCGCAGGTAGAGCTCGCGCGGCCGGCGCGTCGAGAAGCACAGCGCGACGATCGTGTACCAGCCGAACTCGACGCCGAACACGAGCGGCGGCAGCGCGAGGTAGCACCACAGCGGCGGATGCTGCGGGAGCAGCGCGGCGAAGATGCTGCCGTACCAGATCGCCGTCTTCGGGTTGCTGAGCTGGGTCGTGAGGCCCGTCCAGAACGACTTGCGCGCGCTGCCGCCGGCCATCGCGTGCGGATCGTCCATCGCGATCGGCCGGTCGGCGCCGCGCCAGATCTTCGACGCCATGTAGATCAGGTACGCGCCGCCCGCGACCTTCAGGCCCACATACAGCCATTCGACGGCCTGCAGCAGCGTGTAGAGCCCGGCCAGCGCGACGCCGCCGAACACGATGCCGCCGATGCCCATGCCGAGCGCGGTGGCAAGCCCGTCGCGGCGCGACAGCCCGATCGAATTGCGGGCAACCAGCACGAAACTCGGGCCCGGAATCATCGCGCCAAGCCACAGCGCGGCCAGGATGGCGAGTACGGCAGCCGATGCAGTCATCGAAGTCTCCTTTGGTCAGCGACGCCGATGCGCCGGCGCCTGCGTGTCGTTTCCGACGGTCGAGCCGTCGATTCTGGCACGCTTCGCGCGTGGCCGAAAGCGGCCGCGCGCTGCTATGCTGGCCCTCTTTCCCGTCATCCCGCGCCGCCCCCCATGATCGAGATCCGCGCCGCCCGCTATCCCGACGACGCCCGCGTCGTCGAGGCGATCTTCCGCGAGTACATCGCGAGCCCCACCGTCAGTCTCGAATTCCAGGACTACGAGCCCGAGATCGCCGCGCTGCCCGGCCAATACGCGGCGCCGCGCGGGTTGCTGCTGCTCGCATGGAACGGCGATCGCGCGGTCGGCTGCGCGGCGTTTCGCGAAATCGACGCGGCGGCGTGCGAGATGAAGCGTGTGTATGTACGGCCCGAAGCGCGCGGGTTGAACGTCGGCCGCCAGCTCGTCGAACGGCTGCTGCGCGACGCGAAGGCAGCCGGCTATGCGCGCATGTGCCTCGACGTGCTGCCCGAGTTCGTCGCCGCAAGGCAACTGTATGCATCGCTCGGCTTCACGCCCGCGCCGCCCGTCGCGTTCAATCCGGTGCCGGGCACCGAGTTTCTCGGGCGCGATCTGTAACCCCGCGCGGCCGGTACACCTTTCCTCCTTTCGACCGGAAACCCAGCCATGCGCGTTCTCCGCCTGTCCCTCCTGCTGCTCCCGCTGCTCGCGGCACTGCCTGCCGACGCCCGCGCCGACGCACTGCCGAAGTCGATCGAGACGCATCTGCCGCCCGGCTACCAGCCGCTGCTCGCGCAAGCCGGGCCCGATCTCGACAACGGGCGGCACAGCTTTCTGGTCGTCGTGCATCGCGCGGCCGATACGCGCGAGCAGCCGTCGCCGCGCCCGCTGCTGATCTACGAGGAACAGCCCGACCACACGTTCCGGCTCGCCGCGCGCAACGACCAGGTCGTCCTGCGCGCGAACGAAGGCGGCCTGTGCGATCCGTTCGATCCCGAAGACGCCGCCGACAACGGCCTCTCGGTGAAAGGCCGCTATTTCACCGTGCAGAACTTCGTCGCGTGCGGGCAGCACTGGACCGACTACGTGACGTTCCGCTACGACCCGCGCACGCACGGCTGGGTATTTTCAAACCAGATCGTCACCGAATCGTTTCCGCTCGACGACAAGCCCGACCACGTGACCGTCACGCGCGCCGACGCGCACCGGCCGGTCTCGTTCGGCCAATGGAAACGCAGGGACTAAAACGGCACACGGCAAGCACTGACACCGGCGCAATCCCGCAGGCAAACGCAATGCCCGGGGAGTACGCGAATGACAGGAAACGTCGCGACTAGCGGACCTTCGATTGCATGCCCGGCACACTCGCCGGCGCGCTCCGCTCCGGCGCCGGCATGCGCGCGTCGCGCTCGCTCGCGACGATCGAGTCCGATCCGGCCCGCCGATCGAGAACGGCTCGCGCCTTGTCCATATCCAGCGCCCCTTCCCAGCGAGCCACCACCACCGTGGCAACGCCGTTCCCGATCAGGTTGGTCACGGCGCGCGCTTCGTTCAGGAAGCGATCGACGCCGAGCAGCAAGACCAGACCCGACACGGGCACCTGATGCATCGTGGACAACGTCGCCGCCAGCGCGACGAAACCCGCGCCGGCCACCCCTGCGGAGCCCTTCGACGTGAGCAGCAGGACACCGAGCAGCAGAAGCTGGTCCCAGATCGACAGGTGGATATTGAATGCCTGTGCGATGAAGAGGGACGCCATCGTCAGGTAGATCGCGGTGCCGTCCGCGTTGAAGGTATAGCCCGTGGGCAAGACCATGCCGACGACCGGACGCGAGCACCCCATGCGCTCCATCTTGAGCAGCATCTGCGGCAGCACGGCTTCCGTCGATGCCGTGCCGAGCGTGATCAGGATCTCGTCGCGGATATAGCGCAGGTACTTCCACAGCGACAACCCGCACATGCGCATCGCCAGGCCGAGCACGACAGCGACGAACAGGAACGACGTGAGGTACAGGCACAGCATGAGTTGCCCGAACTGCGCGAGCGTGCCGATGCCGTATTTGGCGATGGTGAACGCCATCCCGCCAAATGCGCCTGCGGGCGCGACATGCATGACGATGCGCACGACGCCGAACATCCCTTGCAGGAACATGTCGAGCATGTCGACGAGCGGCGCGGTCCGCGGGCCGAGCTTCGCAAGTGCGATCGCGAAGATCACCGAGAAGAAGATGATCGGCAGTATCTCGCCGTTCGCAAAGGCCCCGACGACGCTGCCCGGCACGATGCTCATCAGGAAATCGAGCGCGCCGCGATGCTGTGCTGCATGCGTGTAGCTGGCGATCGCGGAACTGTCGATCCTCGACGGATCGGCGTTCATCCCGCTGCCCGGCTTGATCACGTTGACGACCACCATCCCGACCACGAGCGCAACGGTGGACGCGGCTTCGAAATACAGCACGGCCTTCACGCCTACCCTGCCGGCTTCGTGAAGATCGGTCATGCGCGCGATGCCGACCACCACCGACGCAAAGATGATCGGCGCGAGAAGCATCCGGATCAGCTTGATGAACAGGTCGCCGAGCGGCTTGAGCTGGGATCCGATGTCGGGGTAGAAATGCCCGACGAGGATGCCGGCGACGATGCCGATCAAAACCTGGACGTAGAGTTTGGAAAGCGTTCTGCGAATGCGTGATACCAGCATGACTGTCTCCTGTGCATGGCGCCCTGTCTCGGAAAAACGCGTGCGCGCCGGCGATGCAGCCGATCACCCTGAACGCCGACGCCGATCTCGCCTGCCCGACTATTTGTTATGTGCTGCGGTGCGCCGGCGAGCGTCCGGCGCACCGTGCCGATGCGGCTTATGCGGACAGCTTTTGCATTTCCGCGAACAGGTCGGCCTTGCCTTCGAAGCCGATGCCCGGCAGCTCCGGCATCGTGATGAAGCCGTTGTCGACCTTCACCCCATCGGGGAAGCCGCCGTACGGCTGGAACAGATCGGGGTACGACTCGTTGCCGCCGAGGCCGAGGCCGGCCGCGATGTTGAGCGACATCTGGTGACCGCCGTGCGGAATGCAGCGGCTCGGCGACCAGCCGTGCTGGCGCAGCATGTCGAGCGTGCGCAGATATTCGACGAGACCGTAGCTCAGCGCGCAGTCGAACTGCAGCCAGTCGCGATCCGCGCGCATGCCGCCATAACGGATCAGGTTGCGGGCGTCCTGCATCGAGAACAGGTCCTCGCCCGTCGCCATCGGTTTGTCGTAGTAATTGCGCAGCGTTGCCTGGAGTTCGAAGTCGAGCGGATCGCCCGGTTCCTCGTACCAGAACAGGTCGTATTGCGAAAGCGCCTTCGCATAGCGGATCGCGGTGTCGAGATCGAAGCGGCCGTTCGCGTCGACCGCGAGTTTCCGGCCGTCGCCGAGCACGCTGAGGATCGAATCGATGCGGCGCAGGTCTTCATCGAGCGATGCGCCGCCGATCTTCTTCTTCACGACCGTGTATCCACGGTCGATATAGCTGCGCATCTCGTCCTTGAGCTTCTCGCGATCCTGGCCCGGATAGTAGTAGCCGCCCGCCGCATAGACGAAGATCTTGCGGTTCGGCCGGCCGTCGCCGTAGCGGTCCGCCAGCAACTGGAACAGCGGCTTGCCTTCGATCTTGGCCACCGCGTCCCACACCGCCATGTCGATCGTGCCGATGGCGACCGAGCGCTCGCCATGGCCGCCCGGTTTTTCGTTGGTGAACATCGTCGCCCAGATCTTGTGCGGGTCGAGGTTGTCGCCAGCGTCGTTGACGAGCGAGCCGGGATCGGCTTCGAGAATGCGCGGGATGAAGCGTTCGCGCATGAGCTTGCCCTGGCCATAGCGGCCGTTCGAATTGAAGCCATAGCCGACGACCGGCTTGCCGTCGCGGATCACGTCGGTGATCACGGCGACGAGGCTCAGCGTCATCTTGCTGAAATCGATGTAGGCGTTCCGGATCGGGGAGCTGATCGGAACGGTTTTTTCGCGAATCTCGACGATTCTCATGGTGGCGTCTCCTGGACTGACACGTTTGCTGGTTATCTCGATTGCATGCACGCTGCGGCAACGAGACGGAGCATAGTCCGCGGGGAACGACCTATAATTCACCTCAATTCATTTCATTTTTTACCAAAAGTGAGAACTGATTCGACATCCGACTTCGAGTTCTTCATCCAGCTCGCAAAACTGAAGAGCCTGTCGGGAGCAGCCCGGTCTCTCGGGATCACGCCTCCCGCGGCGACCAAGCGCCTCGGCATTCTCGAGGACCGGTTCGGCAAGCGGCTGGTCAACCGGACGACACGCAGTGTGAGCCTGACACCGGAAGGCGAGATGTATGCGCGGTACGCCACGCAGATTCTCGATCAGGTGCGGGAAATGGAGGACGCGATCGCCGGGACGCCGGCAGACCCGCATGGACGGCTACGCATCAATGCGACGCTTGGCTTCGGGCGCACGACCATCGCGCCACTGGTGTCTGAATTCGCGAAACGCTATCCGAACGTCGATGTCCAGTTCGTGGTTACCGATCGCCCGGTCGACCTGGTCGAAGGTGCGTTCGACCTGGCCATCCGGTTCGGCGAGTTGCCGGACCAGCGCTTGCGGGCGCGGCGCCTGATGAGCAATCGCCGATTCCTGTGCGCGTCGCCGAAGTATCTCGAGCGAAACGGTGTCCCGCAGCGCAAGGAAGACCTGGCCCGTCACCGCTGCATCATCCATACGCAGAACGACGATCCATTCGGCGTCTGGCGATTCATGCAGGACGATCATCTGGAGGCGTTGAAGGTCAGCGGCTCGCTCTCCAGCAATGACGGCGACATCGTGCTGCGTTGGGCGCTGGACGGTCACGGCATCCTGATCCGCTCGGAGTGGGATCTCGCCAAATACATCCAGAGCGGGCGACTTCGCCTCGTGCTGCCCGACGTCGTCCTGCCCTCCGCGGACCTGTTCGTCTACTATCCGGGGCAACGCAACGAGTCGACTCGTGCCCGCGCGTTCATCGATTTTCTCGTCAAGCACTTCGAGGCGCCGTTTGTTCCGGTCGACGTAAGCAACGCGACACCGGAGCGGAAGAGAACCGGTCGGTCGAAACCCTGACGCTACGCTGCCCCGGAAGGTCGATGCAGGGACGCATCGCGGGGATTCGTCATGGGGATCCGTATCGCCCGGGGCCGGAAGCCGCCGCACTGCCGCCCGGGCGAACCCTGTTCCACGCCAGGCGAATCGCGACAACTCGCGACGGCCCGCCAACAGGTCTACCATAGGCGCTCGCCGTCGCGCGATCGTGCGCCCGCGCCGCACGCGGCTCGCCCGCACGCCTTCCGTCGTTGCACCTGCGCAGGAGGAGATCATGACGCAACACTTCGATGCGATCGTCATCGGCACCGGGCAAGCCGGCCCGCCGCTCGCCGCGCGGCTGTCCGCCGCCGGGTTGAAAGTCGCGATCGTCGAACGCGGCCGCTTCGGCGGCACTTGCGTGAACACCGGCTGCATTCCGACCAAGACGCTGATCGCGAGCGCGTATGCCGCGCAGATCGCGCGGCGCGCCGGCGAATACGGCGTGTCGGTCGGCGGCCCCGTCACCGTCGACATGAAAGCCGTGAAGGCGCGCAAGGACCAGATCTCCGGCCGCTCGAACCACGGCGTCGAACAATGGGTGCGCGGGCTCGCGAACACGACCGTGTTCCAGGGCCATGCCCGGTTCGAGCGCGCCGACGCGGTGCGCGTGGGCGACGAACTGCTCGAAGCGGGACGCATCTTCATCAACGTCGGCGGACGCGCGCAAGTGCCGCCGATGCCGGGCCTCGATTCGGTGCCGTACCTGACCAACTCGACGATGATGGACGTCGACTTCCTGCCCGAGCATCTCGTGATCGTCGGCGGCAGCTACGTCGGGCTCGAATTCGGCCAGATGTACCGCCGCTTCGGGTCGAAGGTCACGATCGTCGAGAAGAGCTCGCGCCTGATCCGCCGCGAGGACAACGACGTGTCGCAGGCCGTGCGCGAGATCCTCGAAAACGAAGGGATCGACGTGCAGCTCGACGCGAACTGCCTGAGCGCACGGCGTGACGGCGACGGCATCGCGATCGGCCTCGATTGCGCGGGCGGCGGCCGCGACGTCGCGGGCTCGCATCTGCTGCTCGCGGTCGGCCGCGTGCCGAACACCGACGATCTCGGGCTCGACCGTGCGGGCATCGAGACCGACGCGCGCGGCTATATCACCGTCGACGAGCAGTTGCGCACGAACGTGCCCGGCATCTGGGCGCTCGGCGACTGCAACGGGCGCGGCGCGTTCACGCACACCGCGTACAACGACTACGAGATCGTCGCGGCCAACCTGCTCGACGACGATCCGCGCAAGGTGTCCGACCGCATCACGGCGTACGCGATGTATATCGATCCGCCGCTCGGCCGCGTCGGCATGACGCTCGCGGAAGCGAAGCAGACGGGCCGCCGGCTGCTCGTCGGCACGCGTCCGATGACGCGCGTCGGCCGCGCGGTCGAAAAAGGCGGAAGCCAGGGTTTCATGAAGGTGATCGTCGACGCGGACACCTGCGCGATCCTCGGCGCGTCGATCCTCGGCGTGACGGGCGACGAGGTCGTGCACGGGATGCTCGACGTGATGGCCGCGGGCGCGCCGTACACGACGATCAGCCGCGCGATGCACATCCACCCGACCGTGTCGGAACTCGTGCCGACGCTGCTGCAGGATCTGCATCCGGTCGAATGACGCGCGGCGGGCGGCCGGCGGCAGGCCGCCTCCGCGAATCGCCCGCCCACAACGGCGTGCGTCGCCCGCTCAGCTTTCGAAATACCGTGGCCGGTCGATATCGGCAAGCAGCCCCGGCTGCGTCGGCGCCCAGTCGAGCGATGCACGCGTACGCTCGCTGGTTGCGGGCGCATCCATCCCCGCGAACATCGCAAACCAGCCGAAGTGCTCGCCCGCTTCCGCCACCGATTTCGCGACGACCGGAACGTTCAGCCGGCGGCCGATCACCTTCGCGATCTCGCGGAACGGCACCCCCGTATCGTCGACCGCGTGATAACGCGCGCCGGCCGCGCCGCGTTCGATCGCGAGCCGATAAACGCGTGCCGCGTCGAGCCGGTGCACGGCAGGCCAGCGATTGCCGCCATCGCCGAGATAGGCCGATGCGCCCTTCTCTCTCGCGACCGCGATCAGGCGCGGCACGAACGCGTGATCGCCGTCGCCGTGCACGGACGGCGGCAAGCGCACGACCGACGCATGCACGCCGCGCGCTTCGAGCGCGGCCGCAGTGGCTTCGGACACACGCGGATAGGTCGGCGACGCCGGCACGTGCGGATCGTCCTCGGTCGCCGCGCGGCCGGGCGCGACGAGCGCGAGGCCCGACGTGACGACCAGCGGCCGCGCCGAGCCCGCGAGCACCGCACCGATTGTCTCGATCGCACGTCGGTCGAGTTCGCAGTTCTGCGCGAAGCGCGAGAAGTCGTGATTGAATCCCGTGTGGATCACCGCATCGGCGACATCGGCACCGCGCGTCAGGCTGTCGAGATCCTCCAGCGACCCGAGATGGACGTCGGCGCCTGCGGCCGCAACCAACGCGGCGGCCGCATCGGACCGGGCAAGCCCGAGGACCGAATGCCCGGCGGCAATGAGTTCGGCAACGACGGCGGAGCCGACGAATCCCGATGCTCCAGTGACAAAGACACGCATGTTCAGCACCTCCGGATGGAATGGAGGATTACTATCTGTCGACGGCCGCTCGCGGTGAAGACGTGACGGTTTACCGGTAAACGAATTAACAGGCTATGGCAGACGGACCCGACAACCTGCTCGGCGCGTACCTTCGGGATCGCCGCGAAAAACTCGACCCGGCCGCGCTCGGCCTGCCCGTCACGCGCCGCCGCACACCGGGCCTGCGGCGCGAGGAAGTCGCGCAGCGTGCGCACGTGAGCGCCGCGTGGTACACGTGGCTCGAACAGGGGCGCGGCGGTGCGCCGTCGGTCGACGTGCTGGACCGGCTCGCGAATGCGCTGCTGCTGAACGACGCCGAACGCGAGCACCTGTTCCTGATCGGCGTCGGCCATCCGCCCGAAGTGCGCTACCACGCGACCGACAGCGTGACGCCGCGCCTGCAGCACGTGCTCGATTCGCTCGAAGCGAGCCCCGCGATCGTGCGTTCGGCGACATGGGACGTCGTTGCATGGAACGACGCGGCGGCCGCGACGCTGACCGACTATGCAACGCTGCCGCCAGAGCAGCGCAACATCCTGCGGCTGATCTTCGTCGATCAGCGCGTGCGCGATGCGCAGTCGAACTGGCAACAGGTCGCGCGGTTTGCGGTGGGTGCGTTTCGCGGCGATGTCGCACGCGGCGGCGCGACACAAACCGTACAGGCCTTCGTCGACGAGATGCGCGCGACGAGTGCCGAGTTCGACGCACTGTGGCGCGACCACGATATCCGCGCGCATGAAGAAGGCACCAAGGAGATCCGCCATCCGGCCGTCGGGCGGATCGCGCTCGAATACTCGGCGTTCGCGGTAAACGGCCGGCCCGACCTGACGCTCGTGATTTTCACGCCGGAGACGGCCGCCGATCGCGCGCACATCCGGACGCTGGTCGCGGCGCGCGAAAAAGCCAGCATGAAAAGGCAGACGCCGGCGACTAGTCCGAACAGGCGCGCAGCACCTCCCGATGCGTACGCATAAGTAGGGAACTTGCCCATCCGGACCGTCCTGCACCTATGCCATACTCCCCGCAACGTGCCGACGAGTGTGCGACTCCACCCATATCATGTCAGCCCTGTTTCGCAGGAGGATAGGCAGCATCCTGGGATTGCTTGCAATCCTGATGGCGACGCTCGCGCCGACGATATCGCAAAGCCTTTCGTCCGAGCGGCAGTTCGACGCTGTATCCGGGGCATTCTGTACCGCGCAGAACGGCGCGGACGTTGCGGGTCCCGACCACGCATCGTTGCCCGAGAAGGCGGGCCACTGGCAGGCATGCGCGTATTGCGGCCTGCTTGCCGACATGCCCGCGTTGCTGGGCGGGACCTCGGGATTCGTGCCGACGGATTGGCCGATTCATCCCACGTCGGCACCAGCGTTCCAGACACCCCATAACGTTTTCCACTTCGCTGCGGCCCAGCCGCGTGCGCCCCCGTTTTCATCCTGATCGAGTCAGCCCGACGGCGATGCAGCGTCATTGCATCGCCATGTCCTCGCGCGTCTTTTGACAGGCTCGCGAGCACATCAGCGCCTCTCACAAGGATTGAATCATGCGCACCATCATTTCTGCACGCGGCAGCATGCCGATGCTTGCGGCCCTCATTGCTCCGGCGACCATCGCCATCCCGCTTCTGTTTCCATCGCTCGCATCAGCGCACGCGATTGCCGGCAACCGGGTTTTCCCGGCGACGATGGCGGTCGACGACCCCGGTGTCGGCGACGAAGTCAATCTCGAATTCGGCCATGTCAAATCGCTGACCGACGACGGTAACGAGCAGAACACCAACACGACGTCGCTCGAATGGGACAAGCTGATCACGCCCAGTTTCGCCCTTTCAGTGGTGGGAACCTACGTCAACGTCAACTCGCCGAATGGCGGTTCGGCCCGCGGCTTCGACAACTTCGCGATCGGTGCCAAATACCGCTTCTACGTCAACGAAAAGCACGAGTTCATGGCCTCCGTTGGCGCGATCGCGGAACTGGGCGGCACCGGCGCAACGTCGATCGCCGATCCACACTCGGCGATCACGCCGACGCTATACGTCGGCAAGGGATTCGGCGATTTGCCGGATAGCCTGAAGTATCTGAAACCGCTCGCGATCACCGGGACCATCGGTCCGCGCCTGACGATGAACAACGCCGACCCGGATTCGTTGAGCTGGGGCGTCACCGTGCAATACAGCCTGCCGTATCTGCAGAATTTCGTGCAGGACGTGGGGCTCAAGGCACCGTTCAGCAACCTGATCCCGGTCGTCGAGTTCCCGATGAGCACCTGCACTGGTGGCCCCTGTTCGGGACATACAACCGGCAGCATCAATCCCGGCCTGCTCTGGCTCAACCGATGGGGCCAGTTTGGCGCCGAAGCGGTCATTCCTGTCAACCATGCAAGCGGAAAGGGCGTTGGCGTCCTGTTTCAGGCACACCTGTTTCTGGACGACGTGATGCCCCACTCGCTTGGCAAGCCATTGTTCGGCAAAGGGGAATAGCCATGCCTGCACTCAAACGACTTCGTCACGGTATGCGCGCAGCAGCCATCGCTACAGGTATCTTGATCGCGTCGATGGCATCCGCCCATGTGTTTCCGCAAAAACAGTCACCGTCGGCGGGAGCCGAAGTGGCGGCACCGGCGAGTGTGGCGATCGCGTTCGACGGACCGCTCGAGCCCGCGTTCAGTTCGCTGAACGTCAGCAATTCAAATGGCAAACAAGTGAATACTGCAAAGGCCGAAGTCGATCCGAACGACAGGAAGTCGATACATGTTGCGCTGCCGACGTTGCCGCCCGACACGTACACGGTGCATTGGGTCGCAGTCGCGTCGGACGGACATCGCACACACGGCGACTATTCGTTCAAGGTGAAGTAATGGACTTGGCGACGGTTGATGCATCGATCGTGGCAGCAGCCGTCGCTCACGTAGCGTTCGCATGTGCGGTGGGCGCCTGTCTGTCTGCACTGATGTCGGCCGATACGCCCGTGCTCACGGGCCTGACCCAGGACGGCACCTGCCAGCGCATCGCGAAGAAGTGTTTCTCGTTCGACATCTACGACTGAAAACGCGCCCGGTCGCGCCCGCCGGAAAACGCGAAGGGGCGTCGCGCATCAACACGCGACGCCCCTTCTTCGTTTCCGGCAAATGGGTCGTCGATGCAAGGAACTCTTCGTGGATCGTGGTGCACGTCGCTTGACACCCCATTGCGGTCCGTCGCCGATGCTTTCGGCACTGTCCGATGCGCAATCGGCAAGCGGTCGCTACCGAGCGGGTCCGGGTATCCAGTCCGATCAGGTTCCAGGCGCGGGCGTCTCCGGCAGCGCAATCTCGATTCCACGGCGGTGCAGTGCCGAGAGCACGTGATACACGGCCTTGAAACACATCACCGGCAGTGCGGCGCGCCAGCTCCCCCGGAGATTTCCTGCCAGCAGATTGACGATGCCGTCTCGCATCCACAGGCGATTGGACGGTGCCATGAAAAGCGTACGCATGACAGGATCGTTCACTCGATAGATCAGCCAACTGATCCGATCCATTGCCTCTGTCAACTCCCGGTTGGCGGCTTGCGCAAGCTTCTTTCCTCGTACCGGATCGTCGAGCCAAACGTGGGCGGCCTGCGCGCCGAGTTCTCCGCCAGTCATCGCCATCAATACGCCGGTCGAGAACATCGGATCGACAAATCCGTAGGCATCGCCGATCATCAGAAAACCGTTACCGCTGCCCTCTCGCGCGCGATAGCTGTAATTGGCCGTGCTGTAGACGTCCGATACGCGCTGTGCGCCTTGCGTGCGAGCCGCGACGGTCGGGCTTGAAGCGATACGCTCGGTCAGCAGTTCGGTCGGCGTGCCCTTGCGCCCTTTCCACGCCGATTGATCGCCGACAAAACCGATGCTCATTGTGTCATCGGGTAGCGGGATCAGCCAGAACCAGCCATCCTCCGCAAGATGAATGCTGATGTAGCCCGCGAGTTCGCCTTCACGACGCTCTACACCAGTGAAATGCGCATAAACGGCCGCCGTGTTGTTGTACTTGTTCGAGGTCTTGACCTTCATCCGCGACGCGAGAAACGTATCGCGGCCCGAAGCGTCGAGCACGTAGCGCGGATGCCATTCGCGGGTGTCGCCCGATTCGTCCTGCGCGGACACGACGTGACGTCCGCCGGTATCGTCCAGATTGATTTTCGTGACACGAGTACGCTCGAAACACTCGGCCCCGCGCGCGGCGGCGTGTCTGAACAACAAGGCATCGAGGTCCGCACGCCGTACTTGCCACGCGTGCGTACGGTCTCGATTCAGTGCGTTTTCGAACGGAAACGCGCAGCTGCGACCCGTACGGTCCGAGACGAACTCCGCACCCGGCTTATGGATACCGATCTCTCGTACCTGATCCAGAACACCGAGCCGCTCGAAAATGTCGAGGTTGCGTGGTAGCAGGCTTTCGCCGATATGGAAGCGCGGATGTGCTTCCTTCTCCACGAGCACAACGTCGCGTCCTTTCATCGTCAGGAAGGCCGCCGCCGTCGCGCCAGCGGGCCCGCCGCCGATAATCAGCACGTCAGGCCGGCTCGAATCGCGTTTCGATGAGTTCATTGCGCTGGCTTCCAAAAAATGGCGTATTCATGGACCAAAGCAAAAATGCCATGGCTGATGTTGGGAATCATCGTGTTGTTGGAAGCTGCTTGACTGTCTGACGCGAGAAATCCGCCGGAGGGGCTCACGGAGATTCGGTGGCCCGACTCGGCAATTCTTGTTCCTGGCCGACGCAGTTGCAAGCAGTCCGACAGGTTCCCGACGGCGTGCCCGGACCGATAGTACTATGCATGGTCACCACGACAACCCGATGCAAAAGCGGGTCGAACGCGATGCCGATGTCCCGCGACACGCAAATGCCACACAAGGCGCAAGTGCGTGTAGATTAGAACGTCGTTGCGACCTGCCACCGTGTCTTCGAATCGGTCGCCATCCGAGTCAGTCATGAAGTTGCACTGGAGCCGGCATGAACACGAAGCACAGCAAGAAGGGGCATCTGGAAGCCGCGGCGTCGCACCACGAGCAGGCCGCGCGATATCACCGCGAGGCGTCGCGGCATTTCGAGGACGGCAAGGACTTCGCCCACGCTGCACATCAGGCGATGATGGCCCACGGTCACACGTTGCATGCGATCGATCAGGCACACGACGCCGGCGCGCACGGCGCCAATACGCCATCGACAACGCCGTCATCGACCGGCTCGGCCGCAAGTGCCGCGGACGTGGCAAAACTTCATGCGGCGGCCGTCGAGCTCCACACGCAAGCGGCGCAGCATATGCGCCACGCCGTCAAGCTCTTCGAGCAGGATCGAAGCGCGGCCACGCACGACGCACAGCTGGCGCTCGCCCTTGCACTGCGCGCCTTGTCCCATGGCAACGAAGCAGCGCGACTATTCGTCAAGCTCACGGCCAGCGGTGCTGCGTGAATCGAGGTTAGTCACCTCTTGCTTGGTGGGGTATTCGGCGGGATGAGGCGCCCACTTACGCATGCGCACAGCACCAGCATGTCGCGCGGACCCACGGTCGTGGGCCTCCCGTACCGATCCGCGCATGGCCAGGTATCGCGCAATCCGGCGTACCGCTTCCGACTACGCCGTTCGTTCCAGCAGTTCCGTTGCGAAAGACTTCGCATGTGCGACGGCCTCTTGCGCATCCGGAAACACGCCGAGCTGCTCCCAGTGCTCTTCGGCCGCGTACGTTCCTTTCACGCCGAGTGCCCGCTGAACGCGCAATTGCGCTGCATATCTGCCGTCCTCCAATGGTCGGGCCGTCGCTATGACCTTGTGCGGAAGATTCGGCCTTTCCGGCTGAACCAACTCGACCGGACCGCCAGGTGCACCGATATCCTTCAACTCGTTCCTCGCATTGCAGTCGGGGCAGTAGAAGCACCACCCGTCGTCCTCTTGCCTGGACCTGACCTGCCCGCGAGCCAGTACGGCACGACATTCAACGTTTTCGCAGATGAACGGCATAGCAGTCTCCGGAGTTGTTTGAGAGAAATCCTAGCATGTCCGCCGCCGGCCAACCATCGGCATTGTTGCGTTGCCCGACGCTGACGAAACGCGCAAGCGCGAGCCGACCACAAAGTATTTTTCGTTCGATATCGACAACCGAGCGCGCGTCGGCCGCACCCGACGGCAAACTCGAAGGGGCGTCGCTCATGCGCTCGCGACGCCCCTCTTTCGTTTTCGCAAGCCCGCTTGCCGATGCGGGACAGGTTTCCCGAGTTGCCGTAGATGTCGCTTGACGAAGCACTTCAGCCGCTCGATCCCGATCGTCAGCCGACTGCTTTCGTCGGACAAACAGGCCACCGCCATCGCACGCCGCAGTCTCCGTCGAAGCTCAACTGCTCTCCGTTCGATTTCCTAAACTGTGTGAAGGAGATCACGACCCACTGTCTGGCAGAGCGCCATCGGCCGGGTCGCGCACGGGACCGACTCCTGGAGAAAATACGATGCGAACGCGCTTCCTGCTTGCCGGATTCATTGGGTCCGGTCTTCTATGCGGCTGCACAATGCCAACCGGGCAGCAAGCCGCATCCGCACGAACACCGCTTGAATACGTGCAGGCCGCCGATCAGTACGTGATCCCCGTGCCGCTCGCCCCGGCCGTCAAAGCCGGGAATTTCCTGTTCGTTTCGGGCATTCCCGCCTATGACAGGAACGGAAAGCTCGCGGTTGGCGACTTCACCAAACAGATGAATCAGGCGATGGAGAACATCACAGGCATCCTGAAAGCCGCGGGCACCGGCTGGGACCGCGTCGTGAAAGTGGATGTGATGCTCGTTCGGCGTGAGGATTTCAAGGAGATGAACCGCATCTACGCGGGCTATTTCCAGGCCGGGAAATACCCGGCCCGAAGTACCGCTATCGTGGTGTCGTTGCCGAATCCCGACTTCCTCGTGGAAATCGACTGTATCGCCGTGCTGGACAAACCATGAAACATGTCCCGGTCAATCGGACATGCGCAGGCGCATGATCTGACCGGTTTTCGGCGTCGACGTCATTGCGTCATCCGCGCGCGGTTCAGTAGTGACTTCGCCCCCACAGCGTCGCCGGTTCGTGGAGCAGATGACGCAACCCGCCGCGTTCGATCATGCGTTCCGCGACTTCATTCACACGCTCGAGAATCGCGTTCTCATCGACCGACTGGCTCGCGTCAGCAAGCTGACGGAACGGCGACGCGCGAAGCGCCTATACGGTTTTCCCGGATAACCCGTGCATCGGCCGCCGCAACGCGGCGTCGAACGGGTTGGTGCGCGGCCCGATCGCGTCGGCCTGGCGCCGCAGCAGTTCGACGACCATCGGCATCCGGTCGTCGCCGAGGCGCGACGCGAGCGTGCCGACGCTCAGCGCGCCGACCGGGTAACCGGTGCGATCGAGGATCGGCACCGCGACGCCGGCCATCCCGTCGAGCACGCCGCTGTTGCGGCCCGCGTAGCCGAGCTGCCGCACGCGTTCGATCTCGGTGCGCAGGTACACCTCGTCGAGCACGCCGTAGCCGCGGATGCGCGGCACGTTGAAGCGGATCACTTCCTCGCGTTCGGCTTCGGGCAGGAACGCGAGGATCGCGAGGCTGCCCTGCCCGACGCCGAGCGCGATGCGTCCGCCGATGTCGCCGGTAAACGAGCGGATCGGGAACGGCCCTTCGCACAGGTCGAGACACACCGCGTCGAAACCGCTCTTCACGAGCAGGAAGATCGTCTCGCCGAGGCTCGCGCACAGCCGCAGCAACGCGGGACGGCACAGCGTGCGCATGCTGCTCGGGTTGCCGGCCAGCGCGGCGAGCGCAAAGAAGTCGACGCTCAGCCGGTACAGCTTCGACTGCTCGTCCTGCTCGACCATCCCTTCGGCGATCAGCGATTGCAGGATCCGGTGCGCGGTGCCCTGCGTGAGGCCGACGGCCTTCGCGAGATGCGTGACGCGCACGCCGTCCTGCTGCATGCCGGCCAGCGCACGCAGGATCGCGAACGCGCGCTGCAGCATGCCGGTGCCCGGCGCGCCGGCCGGATCGGCTTGCTCGTCGGCGCCCGGCGCGCGCGCGGCGGGCGTGCCGCGCATTCCGGACGAAAGGGGTTCCTGCATGCCGGCTCTCCTCGACGATTTCATTGAACGGAATACGGTAAGCCGCCATTGTCGTCCGGCCGAAATTCCCCGGGCATCCGGGTGTGCACGGGATTGACGTGCGCGTTTCGCGGTCCGGCCACCCTTCATCCATCGGAACGATTTTCGCGCGATTCTCCGATCCATTCCGATCAACGGAATTTTTCGGAAATTCATCCCGTTCAGCAGAATTCGAAATTGACGCTCCGAAATATGGCTGGCTAGAGTCCGCGTCATTGGCGCACCGGCTACGCGGTGCGCGAACCCGGAGCTCCTCATGTCGTTTCTCACGCTTACGGATCTGACGAAAACCTTCGGCGAGCTCACCGCCGTCGCCGACGTCAACCTGTCGGTCGAACAAGGCGAATTCGTGTCGCTGCTCGGGCCGTCGGGCTGCGGCAAGACCACCACGCTGCAGATGATCGCCGGCTTCGTCGACGTCACGCGCGGCCGCATCGCGCTCGACGGGCAGGACATCACGCACCTGAAGCCGAACCGCCGCGGGCTCGGCATCGTGTTCCAGAGCTATGCGCTGTTTCCGCACATGAGCGTCGCGGAGAACGTCGGCTTCGGCCTCGACATGCGCGGCGTCGACAAGGCCGAGCGCGCGGAGCGCATCCGCGCGGCGCTCGCACTGGTGCGCCTGGATTCGCTCGCGCACCGCTTTCCGCGCGAGCTGTCGGGCGGCCAGCGGCAGCGCGTCGCGATCGCGCGCGCGGTCGTGATCGAGCCGCCGGTGCTGCTGCTCGACGAACCGATGTCGAACCTCGACGCGAAGCTGCGCGAGGACATGCAGTTCGAACTGCGCGCAATCCAGCGCAAGATCGGCACGACGACGATCATGGTCACGCACGATCAATCGGAAGCGCTGTCGATCAGCGACCGCGTGGTCGTGATGGAAGCCGGCCGCATCACGCAGACCGACACGCCGTACCGCGCATACGAGCGCCCGGAAAACCGCTTCGTGTCGCAGTTCATCGGCAAGGCGAACCTGCTGCCCGGCACGATCGTCGCGCACGACGGCAACGCGATCCGCATCGATCTCGGGCACGACCTCGCCGAGACGGGCCGCACCGCGCACCTGCCGCCGCGCGAACGCGACATGCGCGTCGGCGACGCCGTGTCGGTCTGCATCCGCCCCGAGAAGCTGCGGCTGTGCGCGCCCGATGCAGGCCGCTTCGCCGCGACGGTCACGAGCCGCTTCTTCCTCGGCAGCCAGTGGCTGTACCGCGTCGACAGCGCGCTCGGCGAAGTGCTCGTGTGCTGCCAGAACGAAGGCGCGGAGCCGCTCGCGGAAGGCGCGCCGGTCGGCATCGACTGGCACAGCGACGCGGTGCGCGTGATGCGCCGGGAGGCCTGAATGCGCCAGCCTTCCCGCCCGCTGCCCACCGACGGCGCGACGGCCGGCCTCGCGCGATCCGCTACGCCCGATGTCATGCCGGCACGCCCCGCCACCGAGCGCATGCTGCACGCAACATGGCGCGCGCACGCGCCGCTGTGGCTGATGTGCGCGCCCGCGTTCGTGCTGTTCGCCGCGCTCGTGCTCGTGCCGCTCGCGATGACGTTCGTGCTGACGTTCTACCGCTTCGATCCGGCCACCGGGCCGATTGCCGCGTTCCAGTTCGGCAACTACGCGGAAGTGCTCGGCTCGTCGTACTTCCACACGATCTTCCTGCGCACGTTCGGGATCGCCGCGCTCACGACCGCGATCTGCGTCGCGATCGGCACGCCGGAAGCGTACGTGCTGTCGAAAATGCGCGACCCGTGGCGCTCGCTGTTCCTGCTCGCGATCCTCGCGCCGCTGCTCGTGTCGGTCGTCGTGCGCGCGTTCGGCTGGAGCATGCTGCTGAACACGAGCGGGCTCGTGAACCAGGCGCTCGGGCTCGTCGGCCTCGGGCCGTACAAGCTCGAATACACGACCTTCGCGATCGTGATCGCGCTGGTGCACGTGATGCTCCCGTTCATGGTGATTCCCGTGTGGACCGCACTGCAGCGGCTCGATCCGCAGACCGAGCACGCGGCACTGTCGCTCGGCGCGTCGCCGTTCACGACGCTGCGGCGCATCGTGCTGCCGCAGCTCATGCCGGGCGTACTGTCGGGCAGCCTGATGGTGTTCGGGCTGTCGGCCAGCGCGTTCGCGATTCCCGGCCTGCTCGGCGGGCGCCGGCTGAAGGTCGCGGCCACGGCCGTCTACGACGAATTCCTCGGCTCGCTGAACTGGCCGCTCGGCGCGACGATCGCGGTGCTGCTGCTGGTCGCGAACCTCGTCGTGATGCTCACCTACTACCGCGTACTCGAACGCCGCTACGCGCGCAGCCTCGGAGGCGCATCGCGATGAGAAAGAACGGCCCCTTCGCCCTTGCGTTCCACACGCTCGTGATCCTGTTCGTGCTCGCACCGCTCGTCATCGTCGTGCTGGTCGCGTTCACGCCCGACGAAACGCTGACGCTGCCGGCCCGCGGGTTGTCGCTGCGCTGGTTCCGCGCGATCCTCGACTATCCCGACTTCGTCACCGCGTTCTTCAACAGCCTGAAGCTCGCGTTCGCGTCGGCGACGCTGTCGCTTGCGATCGCGTTGCCGGCGGGCCTTGCCATCGGCCGCGCGGCGTTTCCAGGCCGCGCATTCCTGAACGGCTTGCTGCTGTCGCCGCTCGTGATCCCCGGCCTCGTGCTCGGCATCGCACTGTTGCGCTTCTTCGCGCTGATCGGCGCGACCGGCTCGTTCGCGTGGCTCGTGCTCGCGCACATGATCGTCATCACGCCGTTCGTGATGCGGCTCGTGCTCGCGTCGGTCGCGGGCCTCGACCGCAGCATCGAGCAGGCCGCGTGCTCGCTCGGCGCGGACCCGTGGACGACGTTCCGCCGCATCACGCTGCCGATGATCGTGCCCGGCATCACGGGCGGATGGCTGCTCGCGTTCATCAACAGCTTCGACGAACTGACGATGTCGATCTTCGTCACGTCGCCGCAGACGGTCACGCTGCCCGTGCGCATGTACATGTACGCGACCGAGTCGATCGACCCGATGATGGCGTCGGTGTCGGCGCTCGTCATCTTCATCACCGCCGGCGCGATGCTGCTGCTCGATCGCGTGTACGGCTTGAATCGCATCCTGATCGGTCAACACTGATGTCGACTCCCGTTTCCCGCTCCCCAAGCGACCCGGCCGACGGCGCGCAGTTCGTGCGCGTCGCCGAACGCGAGCGCGCCGCCGTTGCGTTCATTCTCGACGGCCGCCCCGCGCACGCGCTCGCCGGCGACACCGTACTCACCGCGATCCTCGTCGCGCAGCGCCGCGTGCGCGTCAGCGAATTCAGCGGCCAGCCGCGCGCGGGCTTCTGCCTGATCGGCGCATGCCAGGACTGCTGGGTGCGCACCGAGGCCGGCGCGCGCGTGCGCGCATGCTCGACGCCGATCGTCGAAGGCATGCGGATTCTCACCGGCGCGCAGCCGGCCGCGACCGGAGACACGCAATGAACGCCGCCCTGCAACCGGTGATCGTCGGCGCGGGCCCGGCCGGCGTACGTGCGGCCGAGGCGCTGGTCGACGCGGGGCTGCGCCCCGTCGTGATCGACGAGAACGCGCGCTGGGGCGGGCAGATTTATCGTCAACCGCCGGCCGACGGCGGCTTCGCGCGCGGCAAGCGCACGCTGTACGGGTTCGAAGCCGCGAAGGCCGACGCCGTGCACCGGACGATGGCCGCGCTGCTGCCGCACGTCGATTACCGGCCGAACACGCTCGCGTGGGCCTGCGGCGCGGGCCGCGTCGATACGCTGCAGGACGGCCGCGAAATTACCGTACCGTGCTCGCACCTGATCGTCGCGAGCGGCGCGACCGACCGCATGCTGCCCGTGCCGGGCTGGACGCTCGCGGGCGTCTATACGCTCGGCGGCGCGCAAGTCGCGCTGAAGGCGCAGGGCTGCGCGATCGGCCGACGCATCGTGTTCGCGGGCACCGGGCCGCTGCTTTACCTCGTCGCGTACCAGTATGCGAAGGCCGGCGCGCAGGTCGCGGCCGTGCTCGACACGAGCCCGCTGCGCCGCCAGGCTGCCGCCGCGCCCGCGCTGCTGCGCATGCCGTCGACGTTCGCGAAGGGGCTCTACTACATCGGCTGGCTGCGCGCGCATGGTGTCGCGATCGAAACGGGCGTCACGCTCGAACGCGTGCTCGGCGAACAGCATGTGACGGGGCTCGCGTGGCGCGCGGCCGGCGGCGATGCGCCGCCGCGCCTGCTCGACTGCGATGCGCTCGGCCTCGGCTTCGGCCTGCGTTCGGAAACGCAGCTCGCCGATCTCGCCGGCTGCCGGTTCGGTTTCGATCCTGTCAACCACGCATGGCTGCCCGAGCGCGACGCGGCCGGCCGCACGTCGGTGCGCGGCATTTACGTCGCGGGCGACGGCGCGGGCATCGCGGGCGCCGATGCGGCCGAAGCGTCGGGCCGGCGCGCGGCGCTCGCATTGCTCGACGACGCCGGCATCGCGTCGCCATCACCGTCCGGCAAGCCTGACGCGGCGACCCTCGAACGCACGCTCGCGCGCGTCGGCGCGTTCCGCGCGGGCCTCGAAGCGGCGTTCGCGCCGCCCGTCGAGCAGGCCGCGCGCTGCGCCGACGACACGATCGTGTGCCGCTGCGAAGAGATCGACGCGGGCACGCTGCGCCGCTGCATCCGTGGCGGCGCGGCGACCGAACTCAACCGGCTGAAGGCGCTGACGCGCGTCGGGATGGGCCGCTGCCAGGGCCGCATGTGCGGCGACGCGGCCGCGCTCGTACTGGCCGCCGAAACCGGCCGCCCGCTCGCCGAGGTCGGCCGGTTGCGCGCGCAACCGCCCGTGAAGCCGTTCCCGATCTCGGCCGCGCTCGCGGGCGACGACGTCGCGGCGATTCCCGACGAGGCGCGCGATGAGTGAGATCCGGCATTACGACGTCGCGATCGTCGGCGGCGGCCTCGTCGGCGCATCGGCTGCGCTCGCGCTGACGCGGCGCGGCCTGCGCGTCGGGCTGTTCGAGCGGCGCGACTGCGGCGCGCAGGCGAGCGGCGTGAACTACGGCGGCGTGCGCTGCCAGGGCCGCCCGGCGGAACAATTGCCGCTCGCGCTGCGCGCGCGGCGCATCTGGGATCGCCTGCCCGAGCTGATCGGCATCGACGGCGAATTCGTCGTGTCGGGCCACTTGCGGCTCGCGCGCAGCGACGCCGATCTCGACGCGCTCGACGCATACGCCGCGCTTGCCGGCGCGCACGGCCTGCCGCTGCACGTGATGCGCGGCGACGCGTTCCGCCGTCGTTATCCGTGGCTCGGCCGCGCGGCGCTCGGCGGCTCGCTGTGCGAAACCGACGGCCATGCGAACCCGCGCCTCGTATCGCCCGCGTTCGCGCGCGCGGCCCGCGCGGCAGGCGCGGACGTGTTCGAGCACACGCCGGTCGACGACGTCCGGCACGACGGCACGCGCTTTCACTTTCAGGCGGGCGGCCAGGCCGGCACCGCGACATGGCTGATCAACTCGGCCGGCGCATGGGCGAACACGATCGCCGAACGCTTCGGCGAAGCCGTGCCGATGGAGCCGATCTACCCGAACATGTGGGTGACCGAACCGCTGCCGCCGTTCATCACGCACAACCTCGGCGTGTACGGCGGCGGCGTGTACGCGCGGCAGGTCGCGCGCGGCAATTGCGTGATCGGCGGCGGACGCGGCCGTGGCGACGGCGAATTCGGCCAGCCGTCGGTCGATACGACGCGCGCGGTGATGCGCGACGCGTGCGCGCTGCTGCCCGCGCTGCGCGACGCGCTGCTGATCCGCACGTGGAGCGGCGTCGAAGGCTGTACGCCCGACCACAACCCGATCATCGGCGCGAGCCGCACGACGCCGCGCCTGCTGCATGCGTTCGGTTTCTCCGGCGGCGGCTTCCTGCTCGCGCCGGGCGTCGGCGACGTGCTCGCCGATCTCGTCACGACCGGCGAAACCGCCACGCCACTCGATGCATTCTCGATCGGCCGCTTCTTCCGCCAAGCCGCGCCGACCACCCCTTTCCCCCAAGAGGAGACCTCTCGATGAAACTGCTCGGTACGATCGCGGCCGCAGCCGCACTCTGCATGGCTGGCGCCGGCGCGCCCGCGTTCGCGCAAACGAAGACGATCTACATCGGCATGAACGGCGGGCCGATGGAAAAGGCCTATACGAGCCAGGTGCTGCCCGACTTCGAGAAGGCGAACAACGTGAAGGTCGTCGTCGTGCCCGGCACGTCGTCGGACGTGCTCGCGAAGCTGCTCGCGAACCGCAGCAAGCCGCAGATCCACGTCGCGTTCCTCGACGACGGCGTGATGGCGCGCGCGGTCAGCCTCGGCGTGTGCCAGAAGCT
Organism: Burkholderia pyrrocinia; assembly: GCF_018417535.1. Classification (NCBI taxonomy): domain Bacteria; kingdom Pseudomonadati; phylum Pseudomonadota; class Betaproteobacteria; order Burkholderiales; family Burkholderiaceae; genus Burkholderia; species Burkholderia pyrrocinia. The sequence goes on from NZ_CP070978.1 coordinate 1,556,461, forward strand.
CGACGATTCGCCGGTGCTGAAGGAGTTGTACCCGTTCGCGCGGATGAAGGACGACGCCGGCGCGGGCGTGCAGCTCGGGATGACCGGCATCGCGTACAACAAGAAGCTGTTCGCGGAGAAAGGCTGGGCGCCGCCGACGTCGTGGCTGGATTTCGCCGATCCGAAATACAAGGGCAAGGTCGTGTTCCAGTCGGCGTCGAGCAGCACGTTCGGGCTGCACGGCTTCCTCGCGATCAACCGGCTGCTCGGCGGCAGCGAGCAGAACGTCGAGCCCGGCTTCAGCAAGTGGGCAAGCACGGTCGGGCCGAACGTCGTCGAGTACATCCCGAACTCGGCGAAGATCTCCGAGATGGTGCAGACCGGCGAAGCCGGCCTGTTCCCGCTCACGCCGACGGGCGTCGGCGACCTGCAGGACAAGGGCATTCCCGTCGCGTATGCGAACCCGAAGGAAGGCCCCGTTCTGCTGCTCGTCGACCTGTGCGTGGTCGCGAACAATCCCGACCCGCAGCTTGCGCAGAAGCTCGCGCAGTTCCTGCTGTCCGCGCCCGCGCAGACGAAGGCCGCCGAGGCCGGCAAGCAGATCCCGACCAACCGTCTCGCGAAGATGCCCGCCGCGATGCAGCAGAGCCTCGGCAACGTCGACGACCTGGTGCGCAAGGTGACGGTGGTCGACTGGGCCGCGATCAACGCGCGCCGCGCACAGTGGGATACGCGCTGGAACCGGCAGATCGAGCGGTAACCCGGCGCGGGCCGCGCGGGTGCGTTACCGCAGCCGCTCCGCGACCGCGCGCGCCACTGCGCTCAACGCGTCGCCGCGTTCGAGCGCGGCACGCGGCCGCGACGCGTCGCCGTGCGACTCGAGCGCACGCGGCGCGAAGTCCGGCGACGACGAGAACTTGACGATCGTCAGCGCGGCCTTCGGATCGACGAGGATCGACTGGCCGAACCGCCCCGCCGCCGCGAACGAGCCGTCGCCGTCGTTCACCTGATACCAGTAGTCGCGATACGCATAGCCGTCCTTGCCGGGAACGACGTTGCCCTTCGCGAACAGCGCCGCGTTGTGCGCAGGCTGCAGCGCCGCGCGAATCGTCGCGGCAGGCAGCGTACCCGACTTACCGCCGAATCCGGTACGCACGCGTTCCGCGAAGCGCGCGGCATCGCGCAGCGTCGTATACAGCCCGCCGCTCGCCATCGCCATCGCGTTGCGATCCACGGCAACATACGCATCGTCTTCCGCGAAATCGCGCCACAGCCACCGCTCGACCAGTGCGCTCCACGACTGCCCCGTCGCGCGCTGCATCGCCCACGCGACGGCTTCCGGCGAGCCGTTCTGGTAGAACCACGTGCTGCCCGGCGCCACGTCCGGCACGCGCCGCACGGTCTGCAGGAAGTCGACGATGCTGGACGGCGCGCCTTCGCGGTGCGGCACCAGCCCGACGGCGCCGAACAGGCCGAGATCGGGCGGCACGCCCGGCGTATAGGCGGTGGGCACTTCCATGTCCAGGTTCTGCTGCAGCGTCGCACTGCCGAACGGCGTGTCGGCAAGCTCCGGCACCACGCGCGACAGCGGCGCGTCTGACGCGAGCACGCCCGATTCGATCATCTGCGCGGCCAGCAGGCCCGTCACCGATTTCGTCATCGACGCCCACGCGTGCGGCTGGTCGGGCCGAAAGCCGTCGAAATACCGCTCGTAGACGATCCGCCCGCGCTGCAGAACGATGAAGCCGTCGGTATGGGTCGCGAGCAGGTACGCGTCGAGCGTCAGCGTTTCGCCGCCGATCGTCACGGGCAGCGCGTCGAGACCGGGCGCCGGTTGTTCGGGGAGCGGCGTCGGCGCGGCCGCGTGCCGGATGCCGGCCGTCGGCGCGACCAGCCGCGTGTTGCCCAACGCCCAGCGCAGGCGCGCAGGCGTGAACGCGTTCGCGTTGTTAACGGCCTGGTCGGCCGGCGGCGGGAAGCCCTGCATCATGCCCGGCGTGGCGACGTCGGCCGCGGCGGGCGCAGCAGTCGCGAGGGGCGCCGCGAGCGCGAGCCCACCCGCCAGCACGAAGGTGCCGGCCAGCCGGCGGGTGCGCCGGGTAGCAGGAAAGCGTCGATGAATTCGCATCGAGTCATGCCTCGTAGTGGAACGAGAACGGGCGACACGCCCGGAAATCAGGGCTGCTGGCCGTCGATGCGCAACAGGTTCGAAACCGACGCGACACCGTCGATGCGCCGCGCGACCGCCGCCGCGAGATTCACCTGGTTCGTATCCGTGACCGAGCCGGCCAGCGTCACGTTGCCGTCGAGCACCCGCACCAGGATGCGCGTCGCGTTCAGGTTTTTGGTACGCGCGAGCGTCGTGCTGACGCGGCGTTGCAGCTTGCGGTCGGCTGCCTTGCGTTGCGCCGGCGACAGGCCGGCCGACGCAGGCGCCTGCGCGGATTCCTGCATGGGCGCCGATGACGGGGCCGTCGCGCTCGCGGCGTCGGATTGCGCATGGGCGGCGATGGTGCAGCATGCGGCCGTGAGTAGCGCCGCGACAAGTTGGGATGAAGTACGCATGATCGAATAAAGCTCCGAAAATTCGGTTGAGGTAAACGTCAGAACTGCGTCATCAGGCCGATCGACACACCGGTCGTCGCGCTCGCACCGCGCCGCAGGTTCAACGCCGAGATCGTCACGGGGTCGCGCATGTACGCGCCCGTCATCCCGTTGCGATCGACTTCCACATACAGTTCGGTGCGCTTCGACAGGAAGTACTCGGCGATCGCATAGGCCGTCAGCTTGTGGCCGTCCGCGTTCCGCACGTTGCCGAGATTGCGCGCGCGGTCGTAGAACGCGGCCGCGCTCAGTTGCACCGACGGCAGCGGCTGCACGACGACGCCGAACGACGGGATGTCATCGCGCCGCGACGGCGCACCGGCCTTGTTCGCGGTCACGTTCAGCGACGCATAGCTCAGGTAGAAGCGCGCGCGGCCGAGCTGCAGCGTGCCGCCCGTCTGGATCGTCTGTGCCGCTTGCGTTCCGTCGGGGCTGTACGTCTTCGCGTACGACACGCCGCCCATCAGGTCGGCAAACGTATACATCGCGGCGGCCGAGTAGCTCATGCCCGCGTGCGAGCTGCCCGCGACGCCGCCCGGCGAATAGCTCGCGCCGACCCGCAGCCCGCCGGCCTGCCCGAGATACTTGATCGTGTTGTTGAAACGTGAATCGAGCGTGAAGAAGTTGCCGTCGAACAGGACGCCCGGTTCGACCGCGAGCGACTGCCCGCGACCGCCGAGCGGATCGAGTGCGATGCCGAGATCCTCGGCCGCGTTGAACTGGCGGCCGAGCGTCACGCGGCCGAAATCACCCGAAAGGCCGACATACGCGGCCTGCGAAAACAGCGTGCCCGAGGTCTTGAGCGCGCCGGTACCGCTGTTGAACGCGCCATCGAGCACGAACAGTGCCTTCAGCCCGCCGCCGAGATCCTCCTTGCCGCGAATGCCGAACTCGTTGCCGGCGATGATGTTGTTGTTGAAGCCGACCTGACTGCCGCCCGGCAAGCCGTTCACCCAGCGCACGCCGCCGCCGATCCGGCCGAACAGCGTCACGCTGGACTGCGCGTGCACGGCCCCCGAAAGCGCGCCGATCAGCGCCGCTATCATCATCCTTCTCATGCGTCCCCTCCTTGTTGTCGAATCGTCTCTCTTCCTGCTTCCCTGCCAATCGATAAGGATTACTGTATTTCAGGAACGGTCTCCGTTCCGGTCCGGCCTGCGCTGCTGCGCTAGCCGCGCGACCCGCGCATCGCGCCCGGCATGTCGCTCGGCCGTTGCGCCAGACGACGCAGCGAACGCTGCGGATCGAGACACAGCGCGCCGAGCAACCCGCACAACACGAGGACCACGCCGCATACGAAGCTCGCTTGCTCGAAGCCGCGTGCGGTCGACGCGCCGGTCGCGTCGATCAGCATCCCCGTCACGATCGGCGCGCCGAGGCCCGCGAGCGACGCGAAGCCATTGCTGAGCGCGAGCACGCCGCCGCGCTGCGCGTCGGGCGTGACTTCGGCGAGCATCGCCGGGCCAATCGAATACATCGTCAGCGTCATTCCGCTGCCGCAGGTCAGCAACGCGAGCTTTACCGCACGCGGCAGGTCCGGCAGCACAAGCGCCGCCAGCATCAGCCCCGCAATCGCGAGCGTCACCGCGACGAATACGCCGCGCCCGTAACGCGACGGCACACCGCGCGCGAGCAGCGTCTGCGACAGCCACGCGAGTCCGAGGCTCAGCGGCGACGTGACAGCCACGAACAGCGCGAACATCCGCCCGGCCGCATGCGGCTCGAAGCCGAGCCCGAGCTGCAGATAGGCCGGCATCCACGTGAGGCTCATCGCCAGGATCCAGTTCGCCGCGAAATGCCCGAGGAAATTGCCGATCACCGTGCGATCGGTCAGCAGCAGCCCGTACGGCACGCGCTCATCGCCTGCCGTGCCTGCCGCACGGCCGCCGCGCACGAGCGTGCCCTCCTCGCCGAACATGGCCCACGCAACGCACCACAGCGCACCGAGCAGCGCGAGCACCGCGAAGTTCGCGCGCCAGCCCCAGTGCGACGTCACGACCGGAATCGACAGACCCGCGATCAGCATGCCGAGCGCGCTGCCCTGATGCAGCAGCGCGACCGGCAGGTTGCGCCACACATCCGGAAACCACTTGTAGAGCGCATGCACGGCGACCGGCGACGCGGGCCCTTCGCCGGCGCCGAGCAGCACGCGGCACGCGATCACGACCCAGATCGACCCCGCGACCAGCATCGGCAACTGCAGCACCGACCATGCGGCCGCCATCCCGAACAGCAGCCACTTCGCCGGCCAGCGGTTCGCGGCGATGCCGCCCGCGATAGCCGCGACCGCGAACAGCCAGTTGAGGCTGCCGCCGATCAGGCCGAACTGCGTCGGGCTCAGATGCAGCTCGCGCATCATCGGCACCGACACGAGCCCGAGCGCCACCTTGTCGAGAAAATTCACCAGCATCATCAGCGCGAGCATGATCGCGATCGACCATGCGCGGGCCGGACGGTATTGCGTGTCGCCTGTCGTCATTCGTGTCTCCGTGTTGTCTTGTCTGGGCCGTCGCGCGCGGCCGCTACACGCCGTCCTCGCCGACGCCCGGCACGCGGTCGTCGCCGTCCGGCAGCCCGAGCGAGAACTTCACCGGGAAGCGCACCGCGAGCGTCCGGTCGGCCGCCACCTCGCGCGCGACGCCGCGTGCGCGTACGTGCGGATCGTCGAATACCGCGCCGGGTTCCGGCACGCGCGACACGGGCAGCCCGAGCGCACCGAGCGCACGCATCCAGTCGTCCTGCGTGCGCGTCGCGAACAGCGTGCGCAACAGCGCGCCAAGCGCCTGCCGGTGTCGCTGCCGGCCCGCGCGCTGCGCGAAGCACGGCTCGCGCAGCGCCGGATACGCATCGCCGAGCGCATCCGCGAACGCCGCCCAGAACTTGTCCTCGAGTGTCGCCAGCACGATGTGTCGGCCGTCGGCAGTCTCGAACAGGTCGTTGTCGGGCATCACCCAGCGCGCGCCGTCCGGTGCATCGCGGCCCGTGCGCAACGCCCAGGCGGCCGGCGCGATCCACGCGAAAATCGCGTCGTGGATCGATACGTCGAGATGCTGGCCGATCCCGTTCGCGCGCGCGCTCATCACGGCCACGGCGAGCGCGAGCGCCGCGTGCAGCGCGGCCGCATGGTCCGCGAGCCGCACCCGCGGCCGCGCGATCGTGTCGTGAAGCTGCGCGGGAACCGACCAGTAACCGGCGTCTGCAAGAAAGTTCAGGTCGTGACCGGGACGGTTCGCGTACGGGCCGTTCTGCCCGTATCCGGTGATCGAGCACAGCACGACGCGTGGATTCGCGCGGGCCAGCGCGTCGTAATCGAGCCCGAGCCGCGCCATCGCGCCGGGCCGGTTGCCTTCGACCACCGCATCGGCATCGCTCACGAGATCGAGAAAGCGCGCGCGTCCGTCCGGCGTCTTCAAGTCGAGCACGATCGAGCGCTTGCCGCGGTTGAACTGCGCGAACGTGTCCTGACCGAACTGCCGCAACGCGTCGCCGCCCGGCGGCTCGACCTTGATCACGTCGGCGCCGAGCTGGCGCAGCAGCGCGCACGCATGCGGCCCGGGCAGCAGCTGGCCCGCATCGACGATGCGCACGCCGTTCAGGCACGACCAGGCCGGCGCATCGCCGTTTTCGGTCAGCCAGGGACCGCGCATGCCGTCGTGCGCCGTCATGCGTCGCGCCCCGCGCCGGCCGGTTCGAGAATCGCCTTCGCGATCGTGTTGCGCTGGATCTCGCTCGTGCCAGTCAGGATCCGGAACATCCGCAGCTTGCGGAAGGTCTGCTCGACCGGATGGCCGCGTGTCACGCCGACGTTGCCGTGAATCTGCACGGCCTTGTCCGCGACCTCGAAGCAGCGCTCCGAAACAAACAGCTTGCACGCAGCAGCAGCCATGCGCAGGTCGGCGCCCGCGTCGGCGAGCGCGGCGGTGTGCGCGATCATGCTTTCACACGCCCACAGCGCGGCGGCCATGTCGGCGAGCATGTGCTGGATCGCCTGGAAGCGCGCGATCGGGCCGCCGAACTGCCGGCGCGTGCGCGCGTAGTCGAGCGACGCACGGTAGGCCGACATCGCGAGGCCGAGCATCGTCGGGCAATGCAGCAGCCGGTTCACGTTGATCCGCGACATGCCGAGCTTGAAGCCGTTGCCAATACCGCCGAACACGTTCTCGCGCGGCACGCGCACGTTGTCGAAGCGGATGTCGGCGTCGATGTGCTGGCCCGACATCGGCACGTATTCGTGCTCGACGGTGACGCCCGGCAGGTCGAGATCGACGAGCACCGCCGTGATCTGCGGCGGCGTCGCGGCCGCGTCGGTCACGCACATCACGATCGCGAAATCGGCGAACGGCGCGCCGCTGATGTAGTGCTTCGTGCCTTTGATGACGAGCGAATCGCCGTCCTCGACCGCCGTGGTGCGGATGCTCAGTGCGTCCGAACCCGAGTGCGGCTCGGTCAGCGCGAAGCAGGTCGATTTCTCGCCGCGCATCACCGGCTTGAAATAGCGTTCGAGCTGCGCGGGCGTCGCGTGCTTCAGCATGTTGCCGACGCGCGGCGGCCCGCCGAGTTCGCCGAGCACGTGCGGCGCAAGCGCCGCGCCGCACGCGGCCAGGTCCGCCTTCAGTGCACACACTTCAGCGATCGACAGCCCCTGGCCGCCGATCTGAACGGGCAGGCTCGCGGTGTAAAAGCCGAGTGCGGCCGAGCGTTGCCATACGCGACGCAGCACGTCGCGCGGCCAGACATCTTCGGAGTCGAGCCCGAGCTCGCGCTCGATCGGGCGCAGCTCGTCGTCGACGAAGCGCAGCACGGCCGCGCGCAGCGCGACGAATTCGGGGCGATCCAGGTGATCGAACATGAGAGTGTCTCCTTCAGTTGACGCGACGCGCGACGCCGTGCCAGTACTGCTCGCGTACGAGCTTGCGGGCGATCTTGCCGCTGGCGTTCTTCGGCAGCTCCGCGACGAAATCGACGGCGCGCGGCAGCTTGTAGTCGGCGAGCAGCGCGCGGCAATGCGCGACGAGATCGGCAGCCTGCGCGTCGCGGCCGGGCTTCAGCACCACGACAGCCTTCACGGCCTCGCCCCACTTTTCATCGGGCACGCCGACGACGCATGCCTCGAGCACGTCCGCATGCCGATACAGCGTCGCCTCGACTTCCGTCGGGTACACGTTGAAGCCGCCCGAAATGATCATGTCGTTCTTGCGGTCGACGAGGTAGATGAAGCCTTCGTCATCGGTGCGCGCGAGATCGCCCGTATGCAGCCAGCCGTCGATCAGTACCTCACGCGTCAACTCCGGCGCGTTCCAGTAGCCCTGGAACACGTCAGCGCCGCGAATCACGATCTCGCCGATCTGGTCGCCTTCGACTTCGCGCCCATTCGCGTCGACCACGCGCACCTCCGTCTCGCCGAGCGCCCGGCCGCACGACGCGAGTCGCGCATGATCGGACAGCAGCGCGTGCGCGTGATCGGCGATGCCCAGACGCGTGACGCCAGACGTCGACTCGCTGGCGCCATAGCCTTGCGACAGCACCGGGCCGATGCGCGACCACGCCTCCTCGATGCGCGCCGGCGCCATCGGCGCCGCGCCGTAGCCCAGCACCTTCAGGCTGCGCAGGTCGGCGTGCGCGAGATCCGGCTCGTTCAGCACCATGTTGATCATCGCCGGCACCATGAACGCGTGCGTGATCCGCAGCCGCGCCACTTCGGCCAGGAAGTGTGCAGGCTCGAACGCGTCGAACAACACGAGCGTCGCGCCGCAGAACAGGTAGGGCTGCATCAGCATCCCCGACGCGTGCGTGATCGGTCCGATCAGCGCGAGCCGGTCGCCGGGCTGCGCGGGACGGTCCATCCCCAGCACGATCTTGCGCAGCGACGCGATCCGGTTGCCGTAGCTCTGCATCGCGGCCTTGATCCGGCCCGTCGAGCCCGACGAGAAATGCAGGACCGCGAGATCGTCGGCTGTCGGCACGTAGTCGGGCATCGTGTCGCTGCCCTGCGCGAGCAGCGTTTCGTAATCGAGGTAGCCATCTACGCAGCCGTCGAGCGATACGAAGCGCTCGACCGACATGAAGCCCGGCGAGTCGGGCGTGTAATGCGTATAGCCGCGGCCGCCAATGAACGCGACGGGCGTGCAGTTGCCGACGACGTCGGCCGCCTCGGCCGCGGTGAAGCGCGGGTTCAGCGCGGCCTTCACGAGGCCGGCCTTGTAGAGCGCGCACTCGATCTCGACGAGCTCGATGCAGTTGCGCGCCTGCACGGCGATCCGTGCGCCGGGCGCGAAGCCCAGCCCGCGCAGCGCATTCGCGAGCCGTGTCGAACGCTCATCGAGTTGTCGATAGGTGACGGCGCGGTCGCGATGCAGCACGGCGGGCTGGCCGCCCCAGTAGCGGGCCGCGCGCCGCAGAAAGTAGGCGAAGCTCAAGCGAATTCTCCTGGTCGAACGATGCCGCCAGTCTGTAAGATGCACGGGCATCACCACAATGCATCACTGGCTATAAAGTCATAACTCGTGGGAATCCCCTGATGGATACGCGCGATCTGGAATACCTGCTGGCCGTCGAACGGCACGGCAGCATCGGCAAGGCCGCCGACGCGTTGGGCCTGTCGCAGCCGGCGCTGACCAAGGCCGTGCAGCGGCTGGAGACGCAGGTCGGCGTGACCCTGTTCGAACGAACCGCAAGCGGCATGACGCCGACGCCGGCCGGAGCGCGGTTCGTCGCGCGCGCGCAGCGGATCGCGCTCGAATTCGACGATGCGATGCAGGAGATGCGCGCGATCCGCGGCGGCGAACAGGGCGTCGTGCGGATCGGCTACTCGCCGACCGTGCCGAATGCGCTCGTGCTCGGCGCGTGCCGGCAACTGATCGGCGAGCGGCCGGCCGCGAAGCTGCGGCTGCGCTGCCGGCTCGCGCGCGAGCTACTCGACCTGCTCGCGGCCGGCGAGCTCGATCTCGTCGTGGCACCCGCGCCGCAGCAGCCGGACGCGACGCTCGCGCGCGTCGAGCTGTTCCGCGACCGCCTGTCGGTGCTCGCCGACGCAGCGCATCCGCTGCAGCGCAAGCGCGGCCTCACGCTCGCCGATCTCGCCGACCAGGAATGGCTGCTGCCCGAGGCGACGCTGCCCGTGCGGCGCCAGATCGACGACGCATTCCGCGCGCGCGGCCTGGCGGGCCCGCGCCTGCGCGTCGAAACGGATTTCGGCAGCACGTCGCTGCTGCACCTGCTGCGCGGCACGCCGCTGCTGTGCGTCGGCGGGACCGAGGCGCTCGATCAGCTCGACGGGCTGCGCGCGCTCGACCTGCTGCCCGGCGAACTCGACCTGGGACGGTGCATCGCCGCGATGCATCGAGCGGGCGCATACCTGCCGCCGCTGGTGCAACGCATCGTCGCGTTGCTGCAGGCGCGCGTGAAATAGCGGCGCGCACCCGCCGCGACCATCATTTGCGGGAGTGATGACACTCCCCTTTTTCTGCGGATTTGACCGAGGCCGGCGGCGGCGACAACCTATGGCCTGTTCTCGCTAATAACGTACGCTCCCCTGCTTGGAAAAATTCGTTTGTGGGGCTGGCCACCCGAAGGAAATCCTGCTCGCGATGGGGCTGCGCGTGGCCGAGAACGGCGGCGCCTATATCTTCCTCGCGTTCTCGCTCGTCAACGGCAAGTAGGTCGGCATCCCCAACAGCGTGATGCTGACCGGCGTAATGATCACGATGATCGTCGAGATGGGCGCGATGCTCGCATGGGGCCGGCTGTCCGACCGGATCGGCCGCAAGCCGGTGTACCTGATCTGCGCGCTGAGCCTCGTCGCGTGCGCGTTTCCGTTCTTCTGGCTGCCCGACACGCGCGCGCCGCCGCTCGTGCGGCTCGCGCTGACGATCGGCACGGCCGTCAGCCACGGCGCGATGATCGGCACGCTGCCCGCGCTCGTCGGCGAGCTGTTCAGCACCGAGGTGCGCTACTCGGGCGTCGCGCTCGGGCATGAAGTCGCATCGATCGTCGCGGGCGAGATGTCGCCGCTGATCCCGACCGCGCTGCTCGCGCGCTATCACGCGTCGTGGCCGGTGTCGCTGTTCCTCGTCGCGCCCGGCCTCCATGTTGCGCACGACGCTCGCGGCCGGCGCGAAACGCGGGCCGATCTCGCCGGCCAGATACTTCGACGCGTAATACAGGATGTCGCAGCCGCCCCAGTCGATGAATTCGAGCAGCCCGAGCACCGCGAAGCGCGGCCCGAAGCCGCTGCGGGATCACCGCGAGCGCCGTGTGCTCCGTCACCGACGCGCCGCCGACGTTGCTCGTGTGCCTCAACCGGTCGAGCGCGATGCACGCGACCTTCGAGCGCAACCGCCATGTCTGCATCAACGTGCTGCCGGCCGAGCACGAACTGCTCGCGCGGCATGTCGCGGGGCTCACCGACCTGCCGATGGAGCGTCGCTTCGAACTGCCCGTGTGGGATCGCGGCGAACAGGACGTGCCCGTGCTGCGCAACGCGCTCGCGAGCCTGCAGGGCACGATCGCCGAGATGAAGGAAGTCGGCTCGCATTCGGTGATGTTCATCGAGGCGACGTCGATCCGCGTGCGCGACGATGGCGACAGCCTCATCTGCTTCAGCCGCGCGTTCCATCGCGTATCGCGCACGGCGTGCGTGCGGTGACCTTCGCGTGACTACGCGGACGCCCGCAACGCGCGCTGCCCGGCCGCGAGCGCGGCGCCCGCGAACAGCGTCAGCGCCGAATACACGAGCCCGCGCGCGAGCCCCGCGCTGTCCGACACCCAGCCGATCGCGACAGGCCCGGCAATCTGGCCGAACGCGAAGACCGTCGTGAACGCGCTGATGCCTTTCGCCCAGCCGTCGGGCGGCAGGTTGTGCCGCACGAAGGCCGTCGTCGATGCAACCGCCGACAGGAACGTCGCGCCGAACAGCACGCCCGATGCGAACGCGGCGGCCGGATGCACGAACATCGCGGGCATCAGCGTGGCGATGCCGAGCAGCGCGTTGAGCACGGCCAGCGCCTGGCCGCCGCGCATCCGGTCGAGCAGCCCCGACCACAGCCGCGCCGATACGACGGTCGCGACGCCGAGCATCACGTAGAACGCGGCAACCACCGTACCGCTCATCCCCGCGCCGCGCAGCAGCGCGACGATGAACGTCATGTAGCCGATATAGCCGACGCCGAACAGGCCGTAGCCGATCAGCGCGAGCGCAAAGCGGGCCGGGCTCGCGGTGACGGCCGATGCCGCGCCGTCGCGCGGCGCGGCCGGTGCCGCATGCGCGCGCTCGATGCGATGCGCGGCCGACACGGCCACCGCCGAGAACAGCACGCACGCGAACGCGAGCGCGAACCACGCGGGCTGCCAGCCGTGCACTCCATGCGCGAGCGTCGCCGGCACGAGCAGCGACGACGCGACGATGCCCCATCCCGTACCGCCGTAATAAAGGCCGAGCAGCAGCCCCGCATCACGCGGCGACGCCGACGCGAGCCGCGCGGCCAGCACGCCGCCGCTGATGAAGATCAGCGCGCTGCCGACGCCGGTCGCGAGCCGCTGCACGAGCAACGCGTGCATGTCCGACGTGAACCCGCACGCGGCCATCAGCAACGCAGTGAGCGCGCAGCCGGCCGCGAGCAGCGTGCCCGCGCGCCAGCGCCGCGACAGCAATGGAAACGCGAGCGCGCCGATCAGGTAACCGGCTGCGTTCGCCGTGTTCAGCGCGCCGGCCTGCGCGAATGTCCAGCCGAGATCGGCCTTCATCGGCGGCAGCAGCAGTGCATACGAAAAGCGCGCGAGGCCGAGCGCGATCGCGCTGCCGAGCGACAGGCAGATCGCGAGCCGCCACGCGGCCATACGGTCGGGTTCGGTTGCGCCGGCGTCCGGCCGCGATGGGCCGGCACGCTCCGGTTGCGGCGCTGTGGGCATCAGGTTGTCTCCGTTGTCGTTCGAGGCCAGGACGCGCGCACCCGCAACGCCGACGTGACGTCGCGAACGTCAGTCGCTGCGTCGTCGACGCGGAATCCGCCGCCGGGCGTGCGTCAATCCCGATTGCCGAGGCTGACGGCGCTGTCGAGCGATCATACTTGACCGTTCGTCCCGACGGCATGCGCCGGCGACCGGAATCCAGCGACGATCGCGACCGCTTCCGGTTCTTCCGTGCGGCGACGAAAAGCTCGTGAGCGCGCCCGCCGCCTGCCTGCGCTATCCGCCCAATCCTGCAGTAAAGGCCGTGAGCAATGCACCGCCTTCGCGCCACTCCCCCAACCCCGCGTCCGCGTTCAGATGGCCACGCGCGCCGAGCAGAAGCGGCGTCGCGCCGTACTCTGTTGCCCACGCAACCCCACGCCCCGACGGGTCGTACGGGTCATCCGAACTGGCGATCGCCAGGACCGGCAGGCCGTCGAAATCACCGGCCGGCAAATTCGCGAATGCCTTTGCGGCGACGGGGAAATGCGGGCCGCCCGGATCGGGCACCGCGACGAGAAACGCACCGCGCAAGCTGCGCGTCGAAGCGGCATGCCAATGCGCGAACAACAGGCAACCGAGCGAATGACAAATCACCAGCGGCGGCGTCGCGGCTTTCGCGACGGCCTCGTCCAGCGCCGCAATCCAGTCGGCCAGGTCGGGCGCGTCCCATGAAGCCGGGATCATGCGCGTGGCGCCGGGAAGCGTCGCCTCCCAATGACTCTGCCAATGATCCGCTCCCGAGTTGCCGATGCCCGGCACGATGACAATCGTTTGTTCCATCCCCGCCTCCATGAACACAGGAGTTCGCAGTCTGACCTGCCGGAAACACGCGCGGAATGGCAAGTCATCGGTTATTGAGACAAAATGCCGATGACTTGACGGAACAGGAGCGCGGCAATGTCGAACGGAGAGCTCGATCGCCTGGATATCGCCATCCTCGAAGCCCTGCAGGAAAACGCGCGGATGCCGCTCTCCGAAGTGGGCCGGCAGATCGGACTGTCGCAGCCCGCGACCTCGGAGCGCGTCAAACGCCTGGAAGAGCGCGGCATCATCACGGGCTACGGCGTGCGGATCGATCCGGCGGCACTGGGGCTGGGGATGATGGCCATCATCCGGCTGAGAACGACGCACGAACACATCAAGCCCGCGCTGAGCGCGTTCGCCGCCATGCCGCATGTGATCGAAGTCCACCGCATGACCGGCGAGGATTGCTTCCTGCTGAAGGTACGGGTGCCGACACCGGAGCAGCTGGAAACCATCGTCGACGCGATTGCCCGCTTCGGCGCAGTCACCACTTCGCTGGTACTGCGGTCCGAGCCGGTCAAGCCACTCGGGAAAGCGCTGCTCGGTTGATGCGGGTAGCGGCCTCTTGCGGCGCCTGCGCGATGCGCGTGATCGGCTTCCGTTGCCGCGCCGGATCGCGCATGTCCGGTGTTTAGCACCCCTCGGCTAAAAACCTTGCAGTGCATTGCCTTCATCCAATCATCAGACTAATATCGACGCCACTCGTCCGGCATTCACGAAATGCCGGATGGGGAGCGGCACTTTCCGTGCCGCGCTTTCATGTTGAATCACTCATGTTCACCACAGGAGAATTGACATGCAGGAAACCCAGCAGATCGAATTGCTTGACTGGATGCAGGAAGACACGCACCCCGAGGCCGTCGACATGATGGTGGAGGACGCCGTGGTGCCGTTCGGCACCGCGCTCTGGCCGGTCTGAGCGGGCCACCCGTTCTCGCGGAAGGGCCGTGGCCCTTCCGCCGCTTCCAGCTTCCGGAGACACGCATGCTGAACCTGCACCGCGCGCTCGGCTTTCACCCCGCGCTGCGCGACAAGCTTGCGCGCGGCGATACGGGAAAACTGCTGGTCGGCCATGACATCCGCAACCGCGACATCGCGTTGCGCGCATTTGCCGCCCTGCCCGATTCGCTCGACGCGACCACCCTCTGCCTCGAAACCACCCCGCCCGCCGACATCGCCGCCGCGCTCGATCGCGCCGACCTGTTCGTGCTGCTGTACGACTCGTCGTGCCTGCCGACGCCGTCGCCGAGCGGGCCGCCGTTCCTCGCCGCGATCCGCCCCGCGATCGTCGAGCACTGGAGCAAGTCGGTTTTATTCAAGGATTACGGCCCGCATCTCGACGAGGCGTTCGCCGAATCGCTCGACGACATCGCGGCACGCAACGGCCGGCTGATCGACGCGGCCGCGCGTGCATCACGGATCCGCTTCATCGACGAAGCCGGCAACACGCTGACGGGCTCGCTCGCGCCGGACCAGAAATGGACGAGCGTGGATGGCATGGGCAATCTCGACGTCGTGCCCGGCGAGATCGCGACGCACGTCACCGACCTGAGCGGCTCGGTCGTGTTCAGCGGCACGTTTCTCGGCACCGTGCCGTTCGCGATCAAGTACAAGGTGGCCGAGCGGCTCGCGACGCTGCGGGTCGAGAACAGCACGATCGTCGATTTCGACAGCGACGACGCGGGCTTCCGGCGCGATTTCGCGACCTATCTCGACCGGCACGCGAATCACCGGCGGATCGAGGAATTCGGCATCGGCACGAACCTCGGGATCCGCGGGCTGTACGGCCGCAATGCAGGGTTCGAGGAACGCCACCCGGGCCTGCATCTCGGGCTCGGCGGCGGCGAAAACGGCAGCCACCACCTCGACCTGATCTTCGCGCGCGGCACGCTCGCGCTCGACGAGCGGATCGTGTTCGACGGCGCGTTCGCCGTCTGACGAAGCGGCGGCGTGCTCAGGCTTCGGCGGCCGTCGTGTCGCCGAGCCACTTGAACATCACGAGGCAGTCGACGAACCCGAGCCGCGCGTGGCGGTACGCGCGCGGCAGGCGGCCGACGATGTCGAATCCCAGCTTCTGCCACAGCGCGACCGCGACCTCGTTCGTCGCGACCACCGAGTTGAACTGCATCGCGAGAAAGCCGCGCTCGCGCGCGACCTGCTGCGAATGCTCGCACATCAGGCGGGCGACGCCGCGGCCGCGCGCGGCGTCGCTCACCATGTAGCCGCAGTTGCACACGTGATTGCCGGGCCCCGCCGCGTTCGCCTTCAGGTAGTACGAACCGAGCAACACGCCGTCCTCTTCGGCGACCCACGTGCAGAGCGGCGCATCGAGCCACAGTGCGCGCGCCGCTTCGGGCGTCGGTGCGGGATCGAATGCATAGGTTTCCTGAGCGGCGACGATGGTGCGGAAGGTCGGCCAGAAGCGCGGGAAATCGTCCTCGGTCATCGGGCGAAGCGTGATCATGCGGGTTCTCTCGTGAAGGGAATGTCGGCAGCAACGCAATCGATCGTACCGCGATTCATCGATGGCTGCCGTCCCGCAGCACGCCGCTGCGATACGCGCCCGGCGGCACGCCGTACCAGCGCTTGAACGCCTGCGAGAAACTCGACAGGTCGCTGAAGCCGAGCCGCTCGGCCACTTCCGCGAGCGACAGGCGCGCATCGCCGAGCAGCGTCTCGGCCATTGCGCCGCGCGCCTGCGCGAGCAGCGCGCGGAACGTCGTGCCTTCTTCCTGCAGCCGGCGCTTGAGCGTGCGCGGGCTCGTGTTCATCAGCCGCGCGATGTCCTCGAGCGAAAACGGCGCGGTGCCGGGCGTCGCGCTCAGGTACTGGCGCACCATCTCCGACGTCCCCACGCGCGCGCGCCGCGCTTCGACGAGTTGCCCGCACATCTGCTCGCACATCGATACCGTCAGCGGATTCGCGTGCGGCAGCGGCCGGTCGAGAAACGCGCGGTCGAACGCGAGGCTGTTCGAGCGCGCCGAGAAAGCCGGCTCGATGCCGGCGATGTGCGGCACGACGAGCGACGAAGTACGCACGGCCTGCAGCGTGAAACGCGACAACGCGAAATCGCCGCTGGCGATTTCCTGCAGCAGCACGGCCGCGGCCGTCATGTCGCGTTCGACGAGAAACCGGCTCAGGTCGCCGTCGAGCTCCGGCGCGCCGAAACCGAGCACACCCGTGTCGTGTTCCTCGCGGTACGTGATGACGGTGAACGCATACGTGAGCGGCAGGAAGCGCATCGCCAGCGCGAGCGCGTCGCGCCCGGTCGCGCTCGCGATCAACCCATAGCCCCACACGCCGTACGCGGAGAAGTGGTAGCGCCGGCCGACCTCGAACCCGAGGCCCTGCGCGCGCCCGAGCGCGCGCAGCAGGTTGCCGGTCAGCCGCAGTTCCTGCGCGGCCGTCACCTCGACTTTCGGGTCGTCGAGCTGCGCGTCCCCGAGCCCCGTGCCGGCCAGCAGTTTCGCGTGCGGCACGCCGCGTTCGTCGCCGAAATCGACCAGCAGCCGGGCGCTGGCCGGACTCCGGGTGAAGTCCCAGAAGCTCATGCGGAGAAACCCTCGAAGCGCCGATTTGGCCCAAATACTAAAACAATTGTCCCGAAGCAGCATTGGTGTTTTCCCATGCGGCCCGCACCATCGGCGTCATCCAGTCGTCGTCCGAACGACGCCATCGCTACCGGAGGAGACACCATGCGACCGAGTCGCCCGACCGATCCCGCCGCCCGCTTCGAACGCCGGCGCGAAGCGTTCACCGGCACCCTCGTCGCGCCGCTCGCGATCCGCCTGTCGCCTCCCGCTTGCCGGTGCGCGCGGTTCGATGCGCACGACACCGCGATCGTGCCGGGCGAGCGCGTGCCGACGCGCATCGCTTGATCCATCGACCATCAGGAGACGATTCAATGAGCAAGACTTTCGACTACATCGTCGTCGGCGGCGGTTCGGGCGGCTGCGTCGTTGCCGGGCGACTGACCGAGGATCCAGCCGTGACCGTCTGCGTACTCGAGGCCGGCGGCCGCGGCGACAGCACGATCGTCAACGTGCCGACCGGCGCGGTCGCGATGATGCCGACCCGTCTCAACAACTGGGCCTTCGACACGGTGCCGCAGCCGGGGCTCGGCGGGCGCATCGGCTACCAGCCGCGCGGCAAGGCGCTGGGCGGTTCGTCCGCGATCAACGCGATGGTCTACATCCGCGGCCATCGGGTCGACTACGACGGCTGGGCCGCGCTCGGCAACGAGGGCTGGGCGTACGACGACGTGCTGCCGTACTTCCGCCTGAGCGAGCACAACGAACGCTTCGACGATGCATGGCACGGCCGCGACGGCCCGCTGTGGGTCAGCGACCTGCGCACCGGCAACCCGTTCCATGCGCGTTACCTGGAAGCCGCGCAACAGGCCGGCCTGCCGCTCACCGACGATTTCAACGGCGCGCAGCAGGAAGGCATCGGCCTCTACCAGGTCACGCAGAAGCACGGCGAACGGTGGAGCGCGGCGCGCGCGTACCTGCTGCCGCACGTCGGCCGCCGCGACAACCTGACGGTCGAGACGCACGCGCAGGTGCTGCGCATCCTGTTCGACGGGACACGCGCGATCGGTGTCGAAGTGCGGCAGCGCGGCGAAGTCCGCACCTTGCGTGCGCGGCGCGAAGTCGTGCTCGCGGCCGGCGCGCTGCAGACGCCGCAGTTGCTGATGCTGTCGGGCATCGGCCCGGGCCGCGAACTTCAAGGGCTCGGCATTCCGGTACACGCCGACCTGCCCGGCGTCGGCCGCAACCTGCAGGATCATCCGGATTTCATCCTCGGCTATCGCACGCGCAGTGTCGACACGATGGGCGTATCGGCACGCGGCGGCCTGCGCATGCTGCGCGAGCTCGCGCGTTTTCGCCGCGAACGGCGCGGGATGCTGACGTCGAATTTCGCGGAAGGCGGCGGCTTCCTGAAGACGCGCGCCGGCCTCGACGCGCCGGACATCCAGTTGCACTTCGTCGTCGCGCTCGTCGACGATCATGCGCGCAAGCTGCATGCCGGCCACGGGCTGTCGTGCCACGTGTGCCTGCTGCGGCCGCGCAGCCGCGGCTCGGTCACGCTCGATAGCGCCGATCCGCTCGCGGCGCCGCGTATCGATCCCGCGTTCTTCGACGATCCGCGCGACCTCGACGACATGGTCGCGGGCTTCCGGATCACGCGCCGGCTGATGGAAGCGCCGGCGCTCGCCGGCTGGATCACGCGCGACCTGTTCACCGCGAACGTCACGACCGACGACGAGATCCGCGACGTGCTGCGGCGGCGCACCGACACCGTGTATCACCCGGTCGGCACGTGCCGGATGGGCCACGATGCGTTCGCCGTCGTCGATCCGCAACTGCGCGTGCGCGGCCTGCAGGGGCTGCGCATCGTCGATGCGTCGGTGATGCCAACGCTCATCGGCGGCAACACCAATGCGCCGACGATCATGATCGCCGAGAAGGCCGTCGACCTGATTCGCGGCGTGTGCCGCACGCCGGCGCGGCCGCATGCCGAAGCCGCCGTCGCAACGACGGATCGCGACGCCGATCTTGCGTCGCGCGCCGCCCACGATGTCATCCAGCCGGAGGAAACCCGCCATGTTGTCGCCTGATGCTTCCCGCCCGACCGAATCCGCCGCGCCGCTTGCGGCGATCATCATCGGCGCCGGCTTCGCCGGCATCGGCATGGCAATCGCGCTGCAACGCGCCGGCATTCACGATTTCGTGATCGTCGAACGCTCGCACGACGTCGGCGGCGTATGGCGCGACAACCGCTACCCGGGCGCCGCGTGCGACGTGCCCTCGCACCTGTACTCGTTCTCGTTCGAGCCCAATCCGGCGTGGTCGCGCGTCTTCGCGCCGCAGCCTGAAATCCATGCGTACCTGCAGCATTGCGCGCGCAAGTACGGCCTCGCGCGCCATCTGCGCTTCGGCGCCGAAGTCGAGCGCGCGCGGTACGACGAAGCCCGTGCGCTGTGGCGCGTCACGCTGGCCGACGGCACGACGCTGAGCGCCGCCGTGCTCGTCAGCGGCACCGGCCAGTTGAGCCGCCCCGCGATGCCCGACCTGCCGGGCATCGACACGTTTCGCGGCCGCGCCTTCCACTCCGCGCACTGGGATCACGACACTCCGCTCGCCGGCAAGCGCGTGGCGGTGGTCGGCACCGGCGCGTCGGCGATCCAGTTCGTCCCGGCGATCACCGGCGACGTGCAGCGTCTCGTCGTGTTTCAGCGCTCGCCGGCCTACGTGACGCCGCGCCCCGACCGCGCGTATCGCCCGTGGGAGAAGGCACTGTTCCGCCGGCTGCCGTGGGCGATGAAGCTGCATCGCGCGTCGATCTACCTGCGCTACGAATCGCGCGCGATCGCGTTTACGCGGCTGCACGGGCTGATGGATGTCGCGGTCGGCCGGCCGTTCCGCAAGCTGCTCGCGCGCGACGTGCCGGACGCCGCGCTGCGCGAACGGCTCACGCCCGACTACCCGATCGGCTGCAAGCGCATCCTGCTGTCGAGCGACTACCTCGCCGCGATGAGCCGCGACAACGTCGAGCTCGTCACGCAGCGGATCCGGCGCGTGACCGAGGACGGGATCGAGACCGCCGACGGCGTGCACCATCCGGTCGACGCGATCGTCTACGGCACGGGGTTCGCGGCGACCGAGTTCCTGTCGCCGATGCGCATCACGGGCCGCGCCGGGCTCGACCTGAACGACGCATGGCGACGCGGCGCGCAGGCGTATCTCGGGCTCACCGTGCCCGGCTTTCCGAACTTCTTCATGCTGTACGGCCCGAACACCAACCTCGGCCACAACTCGATCGTCTACATGCTCGAAAGCCAGATCGCGCACGTGATGCGCTGCGTGCGCGCGATGCGGCGCGACGGCGCATCCGCGATCGACGTCGACGCGCGCCGCTACCGGCGCTACAACGTGCATGTGCAGCAGCGGCTCGAAGGTTCGGTGTGGAGCAGTTGCAAGAGCTGGTACGTCGATGCGTCGGGGCACAACAGCACGAACTGGCCGGGCTTCACGCTGAGCTACCGATGGATCACGCGCTTCACCGGGCTGTCCGCGTACCGCTTCACGCATCCGCTGCCCGATGCCGCCGCGCCGACGCACGGCGTGGTGGTCGCACCGCCCGCCGGCGGACTGGAGGCGCTCGCCGCCGCGTCGCTGCGCGGCTTCCTGCGCGTCGCGTTCCGGCCGCTGATCGGGCCGCCGTTCGGTGCGCGCATGCAGCGCCGCGTCGTCGCATTGCTGGCGCCGCTGATGCCCGGCGCAGGCGGCACGCTGCGCTACCGCACGTCCGCCGACGGCGTGCCGGTCGAGGTGGTCGCGCCGAAACGCGGCGATACGGGCGGCGCGATCCTCTATCTGCACGGCGGCGCGTTCTGTCTCGGCGGGCCGCATACGCATCGCGGCGTGACGACGCGGCTCGCGAACGATGCCGGGCTGCCGGTGTGGGTGCCCGATTACCGGCTCGCGCCCGAGCATCCGAGCCCCGCGGCGCTCGACGATGCGCTGGCCGCATACGACGCGATGCGCACGCAGGGTTATGCGCCGCACCGGATCGTGATCGCCGGCGATTCGGCCGGCGGCGCGCTCGCGCTGGCGCTCGCCATTGCGCTGCGCGAGCGCGGCGAGCCGGCCGCGGCCGCACTGCTGCTGATCTCGCCCGTGACCGACCCCGCGCTCGGCGGCGCGACGCTCGCTTCGCGCCGTCTCGACGATCCGATGATCCGTCGCGGCTGGCTCGAACAGGGGCTGCGCTGGTATCACGGCGCCGGCTCGGCCGCGGCGCGCGGCCCGCTCGACACCGACCTGCACGGCCTGCCGCCGATGCTGGTCCAGGCCGGCGATCAGGAGGTGCTGCTGTCGGATGCGCAGCGGCTCGCGCATCATGCGGCCGCGTGCGGCGTGCCGTGCCGGCTGGAGATTCATGCGGCGCGCTGGCATGTGTTTCATCTGCAGGCGTTTTACCTGAGGTCGGCGCGGGACGCATTGCGGACGCTGGCGAGGTTTGCATCTGAACGCGTCGCCGCAACGGCGTAACGATGAAGCGCTAACGCGCGGCGATCGGGGCAGCGGTTCCCGGCTGCCCCGACCGCCGCACGACGCATGCGCCGCCACCGTGCCCGCTTGCAACGAAGCGACACCGTCTTGCGAAAACCGGTCGTTTATTTTTTTCCGTCGCACACGGCCGTCATGATCTCCCGCAAGCCTCGGTGCGATGCCGCGGCGACCTCACCCCACCCTGGCGGAGACATCAATGAAAAGAAGCCACACCCTCAACGCGCTTGCGCTGCTCTGTTGCGTCGGCATCCAGTGCGCGACGTCGGCATTCGCCGACGAACCGAAGAAGGTCGCGTTCGTCGACACCGGCAACACCGGGCGCAGCGTGATGGCCGAAGCGATCGCGGGCCAGTTGATCGCGCAGCGCCACGCGCATGTCGCGGTGATTTCGCGCGCGGTCGACGAGGATCCGTACGACGAAAAGCCCGAGGAAAACGGCGTGATCCTGATGAAGCGGCGCGGCATCGATACGTCCGCGCACCGCGCGGTGCAACTGAACGCGAACGACGTCAAGCATTCCGACGTGATCCTGACGATGACCGACAAGCACAAGGAGAAGGTGCTCGCGCTCTATCCGTCGGCGGCCGGCAAGGTGTTCACGCTCGCCGAATATGCGTCCGGAAAGCACGTCGACGTGCCCGACGCATGGGGCAAGCCGATCGACTTCTACGAATCGGTGACCGCGCAGCTCGACACGTACATCCCGGCCGCGCTCGACAAGGTCGCGACGGCCGCGCCGGCGAAGCAGTAATGCGGGAAGACCTGCCGGCATGCAAGGCGCGCGACGCGCCGGCGCCGGCAGGTTTGCCGTTCACGTCACTCCCTCCCGACACCCCACACTCGGCGCGTGCCTCGTCATCGCGCCATCGACACAGGCCATTCGGCCGAATCGCCGCCGTACGCACCGGATGAAAGAATGATCGTCGTCCGGGAAGCCGGCTTCGCTGCCTGAAACCCCGAACCATGAAGGCGCTGCATGCGCTCCGGCCGCGGCGCCGTTGCGTTGCATGCCGTCTCGATCCGACGACCGGCAACGCGTGCATCGCACCCCGTTCACACGGCCTGTGGCCGGCCGCATGGCCGCCTCGTTCCCTTCACCCTTTTTGTAGCTTATAAGTTACAATGCTATCCAAGTTCGAACTGCTTCGCTATCAGCTCGACGACGGTCGCGAGCCTTTCACCGAATGGCTGAACGCCGTGCGCGACAAGCTCGCCCAGGCGCGGATTCGCGAACGCCTGCGCCGTGTGCAGACGGGCAACTTCGGCGATTGCGAGCCTGTCGGCGAAGGCGTAATCGAACTGCGCATCCATGTCGGTGCCGGCTATCGCGTGTACTTCGGCCGGCACGGCGGTGCACTGGTGCTGCTGCTGTCCGGTGGCAACAAGGGCAGTCAACCCGACGACATCAGGCGCGTAAAGGAACACTGGTCGAACTGGAAACGGAGGCAAATGTGACCACACTCAAAGGCGCGGTATCGCACCACGACGCGGAAGTCGCCGAACTCGGCGCCGATCGCGAACTCGCGGTGGCCTATCTGCGCGTCGCAATGGAATCGCTCGACGATCCCGACAACCGCGCAGCCGGCCTGCTCGCGCTGCGCACGGTCGCGGAAGCGTACGGCGGGCTCGGCGCCGTCGCCGCCGAAGCCGGCATCAGCCGCGAATCGCTGTATCGCACGCTGTCGCCCAACGGCAACCCGACGCTGAAAACCCTGCTCGCGGTGCTCAAGACCGTCGGCCTGCGCCTGTCCGTCGTCCCCGCGCAGCCGGCGCACGCGTAAGCGGCGCACTGCCGGCCTGCCCGCTCACGGCCTGATCATCCACACGAGCAGCATCTCGGCCGGCACGGCAGTCATCCCCGCCGGCGGATGCGCGATCGTCGGCTCGACCGCCAGCGCCTGAGCGATCGCCGCTGCATCGTCGATCGTCGTCGTACGCACGATCGTCATCAGCCGCGCCGGCCGGTGCAGCGTCTCGCGATACAGCGCGCCGTACCACAGCGGCCGCGTGCCGAGCGCATCCTGCAACACGTACGGATAACGCCACAGCCGCAGCACGAGGCGGCTTTCAGGGTGGCCCGGATCGACGCGGACGAACACGCGGCGCGTGCTTTCACCGTGCGTATAGCGCGGCAGCACGGGCAGCGTATCGGCCGGCGCCTGCGGCAACAGCCAGCGCAGCGCGGTCGCCGGCGACCACGGCGTCGCGCGCTGCCAGCCGGCCTGCGCGAGATGGCGATCGAGCGTGTCCGACGTCGCGCTCCATTGCAGCGGCAGATATTCCTCGCGATCGCCGCCGATCTCGGTGCGCCGCGTCGGCACGCGCTGCCACCCGCCGCGCATCCACTGGTCGACGGTCATCGCGACCACGTCGCCGACATGCGGGCGCGCCGCGCGGTCGAGCTGCCATTGCGCGGGAACCGTCCAGACGCCGGCCGTCGCGAGCACCACGACCACCGCGACCAGCGCGCCCCTCGGCTGCACATGCTCGCGCACGCGCCAGTATGCATAGGCGCCGGCGAGCAACGCGAACCACGCCAGCCCGAGGCTCCAGCCGCCGAGCAGACCCGACAGCCACGTATCGCCGACGTACAGCCGCGCGAAGCCGCCGAGCACGATCCACAGCACGACCGCCGTCACGACCGGAATGCGCCACAGCGCGGGCCGGTCCCGCGCCAGCACCCAGCCGAGGCCGCTGCTCGCGAGGATCGCGAACGCGGCGTCGGCATCGGGCAGCGGCACGTGCAGCGCGCCGGGCGGCAGGCTCGCGGGCGTCGCGCCGGGCACGCCCGCGCCGAACGCCGGCACGAGCACGACGGCGACGCCGACCGTCGCGAGCCACCACACGGCTGTCAGCCAGCAGCGATGGATCATCAGCCAGACGAGAAACGCGGCCGCGACGATCAGCCCCGTATCGTGCCCGTGCAGCACCGCGAGCGCGCTCATCGCGGCATCGACGGGCGGCGTGTGCAGGTTCTGCAGGAACGCGTAAAGCGCGATGTCCGCGTGCATCAGCGGATCGTTCGCGACGACATCCTGCACGACGCCCGCGAACAGCCACACGCAGCCGATGAACAGCAGCGCGAGCACGGGCACCGCGCCCGGCAGGCGGCGCACGCGCGCGATCGTGTCGTGCAGCCGCGCGCCGAACCGCGGCCAGCGGCGCGCGCATGCGTGCACGACTTCGACGAGCGCGCGGCGCAGCAGCGGCCAGCCGCGCCGCAGCGCGACGCGCACGCCGATCCACACGAGCGCGACCAGCGCGGCGACGACCATCAGGATCGCGGCGACCCGCACGCTGACCGCCGCGGCCAGGGCGGCCGATGCGCCGAACAGGATGCCCGGCGCGATGTGCACGGGCGCCCACACGAGTGCCGATATCACGTTGACCGGATAGAACGACCGGCGCGGCAGCGTCGCGCAGCCGACGACGACCGGCACGACCGCGCGCACCGGCGCGAGGAAGCGCGCGAGCACGATGCTCTTGATGCCATGGCGCAGCACGAACTCCTCGCCGCGCGAGTAAGCTGCCGCGTAGCCGAGGCGCGTCCACGCGTTACGGATCACCCCGCGATAGTGCCGCCCGAGTTCGTAGCTGATCCCGTCGCCGACCACGGCGCCGACGGCCGCGACGCCGATCGTCGTCCACCCGTCGAGCGCGCCCGCGCCGATCAGCGCACCGGCCGCGAACATCACGGCACCGGCCGGCACGACCGTGCCGACCAGCGCGATCGCCTCGGCGCAGGCCGTCACGAACACGATCGCCAGCACGAGCAGCGGATGCGCGCCGATCGCGCCGATCCACGCGTGGATCGTGTCGCTCATCGCGCGCTCCGAAGCGGCGCGGCCCGGTGTGGGAACACCGGGCCGGCAGTGGCGTGGGGAACGTTCATCGCAAGGTACGCGCGGTCGCGCCGGCGTCAGGGGTCAATCGAACTCGTACTGCCGCGCGTCGACCTCGAGCGGCGCGTCGTGGTACCCGACCGTCGCGATCTCGTGCAGGTAGCGCGCGAGAAACGCGCCGATCGACCCGGCGGCCTCGTACTGATGCACGTGACGGAATTCGTGGGTCAGCAGGCGCCGCGTGTCTTGCCCGCGCAGTACGAACACCGCATGGTCGAGCGTGAGCCCGATCGTCCCCGGCGACAGCAGCCCCGTGTCGCGCGCGATCCCGGCCAGCGACGGCGTATCGGGGAACGGCATGCGGTCGACGATCACGACGCGGATCCGCTCCGGCTGCGCGACGCCGACCTTGCGCGCGTCGTCGGCCTGCGCCGGCGTCAGCGGCGCGCCCTGCGCGATCCCGCGCGCCGCCTCCGCTTCGGCCCATGCGACGGCGGCGGGCAATGCGGACGGCAGGATATCGGCAAGGTCGATCATCGCGAGGCTCCTCGGTTGGCGCGGTGGCATCGGGCACCAGTTTAGTCCCGAATCGGGGCCGCTCGCGGGGCGGTTCGCGTGACGCCGTGCCGGCCCGCCCCGCGCTCGGCAGGAATCAGGGAATACCCTGACGCACGCACTCCACGCCGAGCCCTGTCCCATCGATTATTTCGTTCCAGTACACATTCCGCAATCGGCTATCTCGAAAATTTCCCGGATGTGTATCGTTTTGGGATTCGACGGAATATATTGGTCAGAAGAACGGCCGCGGCGGCATCCGGACAGCAGTTCGCCGCGCCATCCCGAAGAGGATCGCTGGAAGATGATCAGGGTAATTCTGGCTGACGATCACGCAGTCATGCGGGACGGACTGCGTCACATCCTGGAGATGGCCGGCGGCTTCGCCATTGTCGGCGAGGCGAGCGACGGCCCGGCCACGCTCGCGCTGGCCGAGCGCGCCGTCGCCGACGTGCTGCTGCTCGACCTGTCGATGCCCGCACCGACCGGCGTCGAGCTGATCCGGCTGCTCAAGAGCCATGCGCCGTCGCTGCGCACGCTCGTGCTGACGATGCACACGGAGGCGCAGTACGCGGCGCGCGCGTTCAAGGCCGGCGCAACCGGCTTCCTGACGAAGGACAGCGCGACCGCCGAGCTCGTCGAGGCCGTCGGCAAGGTCGCGGCGGGCGGTGTCTACGTGAGCCCGTCGGCGGCCGAAAGCCTCGCGCGCACGCAGTGCGCGCCGGCTCGAACGCTGCCGCACGAACGGTTGTCCACGCGCGAGCTCGACGTGATGCGCCGCATCGTCGCGGGCCAGACCGTCACGCAGATCGCGTCCGAACTCGCGCTGAGCGCGAAGACGGTCAGCACGTACAAGACGCGGATCCTCGAAAAGATGGAACTTCCGCACGAAGCCGCACTGGTCCGCTACGCGGTGCGCCACGATCTCGACCCCGGCGTCGACGACGCATGATGGCCGCCTTCGGCTTCCCGCCCACGCCCCCGGACGACGCAGATCCGGACGCGTCGCACCTGTTCATGTCGTCGCTGCCGCCGGGCCGGCGCGAGCGACGGCTCGCATTCGCGACCGTGATCGTGTCGGCCATGATCTTCGTCGCGCTCGCGCCGTTCGCGGGCATGCCGCTCGCACCGGGCTGGGCGTTCATCCCCGTGTACCAGTCGGCGATCGTCGTCAATGACATGGTGACGGCCGGCCTCCTGCTCGGCCAGTACGCGATCCTGCGCGAAAAATCGTTGCTCGTGCTCGCGGGCGGCTACCTGTTCACGGGTTTCATGGCCGGCACGCACATGCTGACCTTTCCGGGGCTGTTCGCGCCGACCGGCCTGCTCGGTGCCGGCGAACAGACCACCGCGTGGCTGTACCTGTTCTGGCACGGCGGCTTTCCGCTGGCAGTCGCCGCGTACGCGCTGCTGCGCACCACGTCGCGCGCGCGCCCGATCCCGGCCCCGCAGCGCCATGCGGCGATCCCGGTGGTGCTCTGCATCGCCGGGGCGGTCGGCGCGACGGTCGCGCTCGCAGTGCTCGCGACCGCCGGCCACGACCTGCTGCCGCGCATCATGCACGGCAACCGGATGGCCGCGACGATGACGAATGCGATCACGGTCGTCTGGGGGCTGAACCTGATCGCGCTGATGCTGATGTGGCGGAAGCGGCGCCGCCATTCCGTGCTCGACCTGTGGGTGATGACCGTGCTCGTCGCCTGGCTGTTCGACATCGCGCTGTCGTCGATGCTCAATCACGGGCGCTTCGATCTCGGCTTCTACGCAGGCCGCGCGTACGGACTCGTCGCGTCGGCCGTCGTGCTGTTCGCGATGCTGTTCGAGAACGGCCGGCTGCATGCGCAGACGGTGCGCGCACTGGCCGGCGCGCGTCACCAGCATCTGCTCATCGCGCAAAAGAGCGCGCAGTTGAACGATGCGAACGAACGGCTCGAACAGCGCGTTGCCGCGCGCACCGCGCAACTGAGCGCGTCGAACCGCGACCTGCGGCGCGAAGTCGAGGAACGCGTGCGCGCCGAGCGCGCGCTGCAGGCGTCACGCGAGGAACTGCGCGAGATCGCCGCGATCAGCGCGACCGCGCGCGAAGCCGAGCAGCGCCGCATCGCGCGCGAGTTGCACGACGAACTCGCGCAGACGCTCGCGGCGCTGAAGAACGATCTCGAATGGCTGATCGACCAGGTGCCGCAGGACGACGCGCCGCTTGCGCGCAAGATTGCGACGATGCACACGATGGCGCGCGGCGCGGTGGCCGCGACGCGGCGCATCGCATCCGACCTGCGCCCGCTGATGCTCGACGATCTCGGCTTCGCCGCGGCGATGCAATGGCTCGTGGAGGATTTCCGGCACCGTCACGGGATTGCGTGCGCGCTGCATGTCGAGCCGCCCGAGCTGCAGCTCGACGAACCGTATGCGACGGCCGTGTTCCGCATCGCGCAGGAAGCGCTCGCGAACGTCGCGCGACACGCGGCCGCGTCGCATGCCGACGTGGACCTCGTGCACAGGGACGATGCGATCGCGCTGACGATTCGCGACGACGGTGCGGGATTCGATCCCGGTGTACCGCGCAAGTCGAGCTCGTTCGGGCTGGTCGGCTTGCGCGAGCGCGCGTATCTCGTCGGCGGCACGCTGCAGATCACGACGACGCTCGGCGAGGGTACGACCGTCGAGGTGGATATTCCGCTGCCGCACGCGCCGGTGGTGATTGCGCATGACGGGGATGGGGTTTCGCGCGGGTAGGTCCGGCGATTACGGTGGCGCAGGCAGGTGCCGGGGCGACAATCGCGACCTGGTCGGCGACGTACGTGTCCCGGTGCCGAAGGCTCAATCGACTGCCTTCGTCGCGCGTGCCGCTTTCAGCATGCGCTCGAGTTCTGCCTGAACGTTTGCAGCATCGATGTATTCGCCGGTCCGCCGCGCCTCGTCGCGCGATGCCACGCCACGCGCGACAAACTCGCGCTGCACGCGTCGCCGCGCAATGCGATCTCGAAACATATTCATCGTCGTCATTTTCATTGCACGCTCCATAGGCCACCTATGCAACGCATGGCAGCGCATCAGCATGACGCGCAAAGAGTCAGTCTGCTGATCGCGATGCATTTGCTGCACGGGCCTCGGCACGACGCTACAATTCGTCGCCGCCCTGCACATCCGTCGTGTCGATGCGCCGGCCGCCCGGATCTCCCCTTCGCCACGATGAAAACCATCCTCACCTACGTACTCGGCTTCTGCGCCGTCGCGGCCGGCTGGCTTGCGGTGTCGCTGCTGTGCTGGCCCGTCCTGCTCGCGCTGCAGGCTCTGACGACGGCCCTGTTCATCCCGCATCCGGCCGGCAGCTATGTCGGGCTCGGGTTCGTGTCGACCGCGCGCCTCCCGGATTTTCCGACCAGCTTCGTCGGCGCCTGTTCGGTGCCGTTCATGAATGTGCCGCTCGGGTTCATCGCGGTCATCTGGTGGTTCGGCGTGTCGATGATCGTGCCATCCGCCTGCAAGCGCTACCGCACCAAGCCGCGCGGCCGCGCATCGCGGGCCGTCCTGTGGCGCGCGGCCCGCTCGTTGCTGATCTTCACCGCCGTGCTCTTGGTCGTCGCGACGCCGTTCCTGCGGCGCTACGAAATCGTGACGCCGGATCGCCTCTACGTGCGGCACCTGTTCGACTGGCACGAGCGCGCGTATCCGCTTGCGTCGCTGAAGGAGATCCACGTGGACATGCCCGAATACAGTCGCGGCATCATCACGTGGGACTTCATGTTCGACGGCGGGAACCGCTTTTCGACGACCGCGCCGGACATCCACGCGCTCAAGTACCTGCTGTCGAACAACGCGCACGTATCGACCAACTTCAAGGTCGTCGGAAACCAGGTGATGATGCGGTGACGCCGCCCGCCGTCACGCCCGCGCCGCCACCATCCCCCGCTCCGACCGCGTCCACGCGACCAGCGCGCCGATCCCGAGCAGCGCGAGGCACACGATCGGCACGATCATCGGCCCGAACGCGGTGCCCGTCACCTTGCCCGCGAACGGCATCAGGTTCTGGCTGAAGAAGCCGCCGAGATTGCCGATCGAGTTGATCGCCGCGACGCTCGCCGCCGCCCGCGCGCCGGTGAAATAACGCGGCGGCATCGACCAGAAGCACGGATACAGCAGCGGGATGCATGCGCCGCCGAGCACGAGCGCGATGAAGCGCAGCGGCGTCGACGGCAGCACGAGGCTCAGCAGGAAGCCGAGCGCGCCGAGCGCCGCGACGATCGCGATCGTGCGCAGGATGCTCTTCGCGCGGCGCAGCTTCGCCGGCAGCCACAACAGCAGCAGCACCGCGAGCGCCCACGGCAGCATGCTCAGGAAGCCGTTCGTGCCGCTCGACACGCCGAACGATTTCACCAGCGTCGGCAGCCAGTACGTGACGCCGTACAGCGACGTCGACATCAGCATGTAGGTCGCCGCGAACAGCATCACGCGCGGATCGAGCAGCGCCTTCCACGGCTGACCATGCTCGGCCTGCGCGGGCTTCTCGCGTTCCAGCGCGGCCGCGACGATCTGCTTCTCGCGCTCGTCGAGGAACGGCGCCTCGCGGAACGACGCGGGCAGCACGCGGAACACGACGATCGCGACGATCACGGCCGGGATGCCGGTCGCAATGAACACCCACTGCCAGCCCGCCAGCCCCCACACGCCGTTCAGGCTCAGCAGCACGCCGCCGACCAGCGAGCCGAGCATGTTCGCGAGCGCGCTGCCGAGCGTGAAGATGCCGAGCACCTTCGCGCGATAGCTTTGCGGAAACCACAGCGTCAGGTAGTAGATCACGCCCGGATAGAAGCCGGCCTCGGCGATGCCGAGCAGGAAGCGCAGCGAGCAGAATGCGGGCATCGACGTCGTGAAGCCCATCAGCACCGTAATGAGGCCCCACGTCAGCATGATCCGCGCGAGCCAGACGCGTGCGCCGTAGCGATGCAGCGCAAGCGTGCTCGGCACCTCGAACAGCAGGTAGCCGATGAAGAACAGCGACGACGCGAGCCCGAACGCAGCCTCCGTCATCCCGAGGCTGTGCACCATCTGCAGCTTCGCGAAGCCGACGTTCTGCCGGTCGATGAACGCGATCAGGAACATCACGACGAGAATGGGCAGCAGGCGCCGCGCCACCTTCGACATGATGCGCTGTTCTTCGGCGGACGCGGGGTCCAGGGTTTCGGTAGCGTTCACTGCAGGCTCCTTACATGAATCGGTTGTGTGTCGGTTGAATCGGCGCCGCGCGCAACGAAGGTGCGGGCGCGGCGTATTTCGATGAATGGGGCCCGGCGGAAGCCGGCGGCGCTCAGCCCGACCGGTAGTCGTCGAGCATCGGCGCGAACATCTCGTGCCACGCGCGCGGCTTCGCCTTGATCGTGCCGGCCAGGTACAGGAATTCGACGTAGTCCATCAACTGATTCGGCCGCACCGAGAAGCGCGTGTCGGGCGCGGCGAGCATCCGCATCACGTCGTCGTGCGACACGCCGACGCCCGACGACGCCGCATAGAGCGCGGCCGCCGCGCGCGGGTCCTGCACGATCAGGCGGTTCGCTTCGTCGAGCGCGCCGAGAAACGCCGCGGCCAACGCGGGCTCCGTATCGACGAGCCGCTTCGGCGCGAACACGACGTCGAGCGTCAGCGGGCCGAGCACGTCGACCGAGCTCACGACACGGTGGATGCCCGGCTGCCGCAACTCGAGCGTCGAGAACGGCGGCGACGTGAAGTGCGCGGTGACGCCGTTCTCGCGGCGGATCAGCGCCTGCATCGCCTGCGGATGCGGCAGGTTCACGGTGATCGAATCGAGCTGCGCGAAATGCGTGGGGCCGAGCTGCCGGCTCGCGACCATCTGCAGCACGACAGCCGACAGCGACGTGCGGATGCCGGGCACCGCGATCCGGTCGGACGGCGTGAAGTCGCGCAGCGACATGAGGCCAGGACGATTCGCGTTCAGCGACAGCGACGTGGTCGACAGCCCGCTGATGCCGATCACCTCGACGTTCGGAATGCCGCGCGCCCGCGCCCACAGCTCGATGAAACCCGGCGCGCCGGCGCCCGCGAAATCGAGCGTGCCGGCCATCATCGCGTCGTTGACGGAATTGCCGCCGTCGAGCAGCACCCAGTCGACCGCCACGTCGCGCACGCCATGCCGCGCCGCGTGCCGCTCGAACAGCCGCTGTTTTTCCATCACGAGCAGCGGCAGATACAGCACGCCATAGCCTTTCGAGATCCGGACCGTGCGCGGCTTCGCGCGCACGAGCGACGGCGCGGCGAGCACGCCGAGCCCGGCGGCGATCAATGCGCGGCGGCGCGGCGACATCGTCATGCGCGTGCCGCCGTGCGACGGCAGGCAAGCGGCCACGCGAAGGCCGGCGTTGCGTGGCGCCGCGCATGCGTCGTGCCCGTGACTTGCTGCATGCTGCCGTCTCCTGGAATATTTCTGGTATTAATGCCGTCCTTGCGTGCTGCTTCCGGCTCGACACAGGTTATCGACCGAGTCTGAGAAAATGCTGACATCCCGGCCCCGGGAAAACCCCTAATCCACCCACCTGCAAAACAGCACCATGCGCATTCTCGTCGTGGAGGACGATGCCGAAATCGGCGCGGCGATCCGCAACCGCCTGGCGCGGCTCGGCCACGCGGTCGATCTCGAAACCGACGGCGCGACCGCGAACGGGCTGCTGCGCGTCGAGCGCTTCGACCTCGTCGTGCTCGATGCGAACCTGCCCGGCATGGACGGCTTCACGGTACTGCGCAACCTGCGCGCGTCGGGCAGCACGACGCCCGTGCTGCTCGTCACCGCGCGCTCGGCGATCGACGACCGCGTAAGCGGCCTCGGCTTCGGCGCCGACGACTATCTGGTGAAACCGTTCGACTACCGCGAGCTCGACGCGCGCGTGCAGGCGCTCCTGCGCCGCAACAGCGGCCACGCGAACGACGTGCTGACGCTCGGCGGCCTCGTGATCGACCGCAGCAGCCGCCTCGCGGAACTCGACGGCCAGCCGCTGTCGCTGTCGCGCCAGGAATTCGCGCTGCTCGAAATCCTCGCGAGCCGCCCGCAACGCATCATCTCGAAGGACGAGCTGCTGAACCAGTTGTTCAGCTTCGGCAACGAGCCGACCGCGAACGCGGTCGAGCAATACGTGACGCGCGTGCGCAGGAAGCTTCAGGGCAGCTCGGTCGAGATCCGCACCGCGCGCGGGATGGGGTATCAGATTGCCGCGCACTGACTGGTTCCCGAAGACGCTGTTCGGACGCACGCTGCTGTTCATCGCGCTCGTCGTCGCGACCGGCGCGCTCGCGCTCGCGGCGATCGCGCGCTACTACGCGGGCGTCGCGGCCGAACGCGCGTACGATCAGTTGCTCGCCGGCGCGTCGATCCAGGTTGCGGAGAACCTCTACGTGCAAGGCGGCGTGCTCGCACTGAATCCGCCGGTGGCCGCGCTGTCGACGCTGTCGCGCTACGACCTCGTCTACTACAAGGTCGTCGATTCGCGCGGCATCGTCGTGGCCGGCTACAACGATCTCGCGAGCTCCGCGACGCTCGCCGCCGCGAAACAGGGCCCCGCGTTCGCGAACGCCGTCTACCAGGGGCACCGGATCCGCACCGCGACCATCGCGCGCTACATGCCCGAGGAAAGCACGCCGGGCTGGGCGCTCGTGACCGTTGCGCAAACCACCAACGCGCGCCAGCAGCTCACGAACGACATGAGCATCAAGGTGTGGACGCTGATCCTGCTGATGAGCGTGCTCGCGATCGGCGCGAGCGGCCTCGCGATCCGGCGCGGCCTGCGCCCGCTCGCGCAGATCGGCACGATCATCGCCGCGCGCGACCCGGCCGACCTGCGGCCGGTGGCCGTCGACACGCCGAGCGAGATCGACGCGATCATCGGGTCGATCAACGGGCTGATGCACCGCCTGGCCGAACGGATCAACGCGATGCAGCGCTTCATCGCCGACGCCGCGCACCAGATGCGCACGCCGCTCGCGCGGCTCGATGCACAAATCGAATTGCTCGACGGCGAGTCCGATCCCGCGCGCCATGCGGCGCGCCTCGACGCGCTGCGCGCGACCAGCGCGGACGTCGGTCGCCTCACCGGCCAGTTACTCAATCACGCGATGGTGATCCATCGTATCGAGGCCGTGCCGTTGCAACCGGTCGAACTCATCGCGCTCGCGAAGGATGTGCTCGGTCGCACGATTCCGCTCGCGGGCGAGCGCGATGTTGCCGTCGCGTTCGCGAGCGACGCGCCGCTGGCGTGGATCGACGGCGATGCGATCAGCCTGCAGGAGGCGCTGTCGAACGTGCTGCACAACGCGCTGCTGCACGGTCACGCGGACGACATCGTCGTATCGGTCGCAACCGCGGGCAACGCCGACGGCGCGGTCACGCTGACCGTCACCGACAACGGCCGCGGAATTCCGCGCGAGCACTGGGACGCCGCATTGCAGCCGTTCGTGCGGATCGCGCCGGACGGCAGCGAGCGGCGCACGGGGTCGGGCCTCGGGCTCGCGATCGTGCAGGAAGTGATGAAGGCGCACGGCGGGCGCATCGGGTTCGCGTTTCCCGATGCGGGCGGGTTTGCGGTGGTGCTGACGTTTCCGCGGGCGGCGGGAGCGGACACGACGAAAGCGTAGAGCCGGGACTCCGGCGCAGGTTCGATGGGACGCCTGCGCCAACTACCCCGCCACAGCCTCCCCGCCCAGATACGCATCGCGCACGCGCTCGTCGTCGAGCAACGCCTTCGCCGACCCTTCGAGCACCACACGTCCGGTCTGCAACACATACCCGAAGTGCGCGATCTCCAGCGCGAGGCTCGCGTTCTGTTCGACCATGAACACCGTCACGCCCTGCCGGTTGATCGCATCGATCAGTTCGAGCACCTTGTCGACGTAAAGCGGCGACAGCCCCATCGTCGGCTCGTCCATGCAGATCAGCTTCGGCCGCGCCATCAGCGCGCGCGCCATCGCGAGCATCTGCTGCTCGCCGCCCGACAGCGTGCCGGCGCGCTGCGCGAGCCGCTCGCGCACACGCGGAAACAGGTCGAGCGCGCGCTCGTAGTCTTCCGCCACCGCCGCGCGGTCGCCGCGCGTATACGCACCCATCAGCAGGTTCTCGCGCACGCTCATGTCGCCGAACAGCCGCCGCGCCTCGGGCACGGCCGCGATCCCGCACCGCACGCGCTGCGGCGTCGCGAGCGCCGTCACGTCGTCGCCGTCGAAGCGCACGACGCCGCGACGCGGCCGCATCAGCCCGAGAATCAGCTTCATCGTCGTCGACTTGCCGCTCGCATTGCCGCCGAGCAGGCTGACGATCTGCCCGCGGCCGACTTCGAAGCTCACGTCGAAATGCACCTGCACCGGCCCGTAGAACGTATCGAGGTGTTCGAGTTTCAGCAGCGCGTCGGTCATGGTCGTGTCGGGTCCGGAGGAAAGCGCGGTCATGCGGCCGCCTGCGTCGTGCGCGCCGCGGCCGCACCGCCCGCATGGCGACGGCCGAGGTATGCCTCGATCACGCGCGGATCGTGCCGCACGTCGCGCGGCGCGCCTTCGGCGATCTTCACGCCGTTGTCGAGCACCATCACGCGGTCCGACACGCGCATCACGAGTTCGAGCTTGTGCTCGATCAGCAGGATCGTCAGGCCGCGCGCCTTCAGCGACTGGATCAGTTGCAGCATCTCGGCCGTCTCCGTCTCGTTCATCCCGGCCGTCGGTTCGTCGAGCAGCAGCAGGCGCGGATGCAGCGCGAGTGCGCGGCCGATCTCCACGCGCCGCCGGTTCGCATACGACAGGCTGTGCGCCGGATGGTCGATGCGCGGCGTGAGCCGTTCGCCGAACCCGGCGACGATCGCGCGCGCCTCTTCGCGCAGCGCCGCTTCCTCGCGCCGCACCGATGCGGGCCGCACGAGCGCGCGCAGCACCTCGGCCGCCGCGCCGAGCGCGGGCCACCCCGGCCGCGCCGCACGCAGCCGCGCATGCGCGCCGATCAGCACGTTGTCGAGCACGCTCAGGTTGCCGAACACGCGGCCGTGCTGGAACGTGCGCGCGATGCCGAGCGCCGCGAGCCGTTCAGGCGCCGTGCCCGTGATGTCGCGGCCGTCGAACGTCACGCGGCCGGCATCGGGCCGGTCGGCGCCCGCGATCAGGTTGAACAGCGTCGACTTGCCCGCGCCGTTCGGCCCGATCACGCTCAGCAGTTCGCCGTCGGCCAGCGTCAGGCTCGCGCCGTCGAGCGCGGTCACGCCGTCGAAGCGGCGCGTCAGGCCCTGCACGTCGAGCAAGGGTCGATGGGTCGTCATCGCATTTCTCCTCACACCGTGCCGAGCAAGCCCTGCGGCCGGAACCGGACGAGCAGCAGCAGCACGACGCCGTAGATCAGCATCCGGTAGTCGGCCGCCCAGCGGAACAGCTCGGGCAGCCCGATCAGCGCAACCGCGCCGGCGATGCCGCCCAGCACGTTGCCGAGCCCGCCGAGGATCACCATCGTCAGCGCGAGGATCGACACCTGCGAATCGAAGGTCTGGTGATTGATGTAGCTGTACAGGTGCGCGGCGATGCCGCCGCTCACGCCGGCCGCGACGCCGCCGACCGCGAACGCGATCGCCTTGTAGCGGTTCGGCGCGATGCCGTGCGCGCGTGCGGCGACATCGTCCTCGCGCACCGCGCGCAGCGTGCGGCCGAGATGCGAGCGCAACAGCCGCACCTGCACGAGCGCGAACCCGACGAGCACCGCGAACGTGAACCAGTACGCGGCGCGCGCGGTCGTCGCCCACGGCAGCGGCGCGATGCCGGTGACGCCGAGCGGGCCGCGCGTGAGGCCGTCCCAGTTCAGGATCACGAGGCTCACCACTTCGCCGATGCCGAGCGTCGCGATCGACACGTAGTGCCCGCGCAGCCGGAACGCCGGATAGACGAGCAGCGTGCCGAGCACGGCCGTGATCGCGCCCGCGCACGGGATCGTCACGGCCGGCGACCAGCCGAGATCCGACGACAGCAGCGCCGACGCATACGCGCCGATCACCAGCAGCGCCGCGTGCCCGAGCGAAATCTGCCCGACCGTGCCCGCGACGAGCGTGAGGCTCAGCGCGAGCAGGCCGTACAGCCAGGCATTGGTCAGCGTCTGCAGCACGTACGGCGACGCGCCGAGCCACGGCAGCACGGCCGCCAGCGCAATCAGCACGACGAGCACCGGGCGCGGCACGCGCACGGCTTTCGCGGCCGCGAGGAAGGTGCCCGTCATCGGCTCGGGCGGCAGCGCGCGGTTCGCGCTGAACAAGCCGTTCGGCCTCCATACAAGGAACACGATCAGCAGCCCGAACGCGAACAGGTCGCGATAGCTCGTGCCGAACAGCGCGACACCGTAGCTTTCGACGAGACCGAGCAGCAGGCTGCCCGCGATCGCGCCCGGCACGTTGCCGAGCCCGCCGATCAAGAGCGCGACCACGCCCTTCAGCGTCGCCTGAAAGCCCATCGCCGGATCGATGCTGTTGTAGTACATGCCGACCAGCAGCCCGCTCACGCCGCCGAGCGCGCACGCGATCGCGAA
Organism: Burkholderia pyrrocinia; assembly: GCF_018417535.1. Taxonomy (NCBI): domain Bacteria; kingdom Pseudomonadati; phylum Pseudomonadota; class Betaproteobacteria; order Burkholderiales; family Burkholderiaceae; genus Burkholderia; species Burkholderia pyrrocinia. The sequence goes on from NZ_CP070978.1 coordinate 1,593,816, forward strand.
CACGGTCTGGTTCACGCGGTCGACGTCGACGCCCATCTGCAGCGCCGCGTCGCGATCCTGCGCGGTCGCGCGCACGGCCCAGCCGAGCCGCGTGAAGCGCAGGAAGCCGTACAGCAGCGCGGCCGCCGCGATGCCGATGCCCGCGATCAGCAGGTCGAGCGAGCCGAGCGTCGCGCCGGCGATCCGCAGGTGCCAGTCGGGCAGCGGCGTCGGCACCGCGCGCGGGTCCGCGCCGAATGCGAGCTGCGCGAGCTGGTCGAGGATGAAGCTGATGCCGATCGTCGCGAGCAGCGGCGCGATCCGCGCCGCATGGCGCAGCGGCCGCAGCCCGATCCGCTCGATCGCGACGCCGAGCGCGCCGCAGCCGACGACGACCGCCGCGAGCGCGACCGGCAGCGGCAACCCGAAGCGCGTCAGGCACAGCCAGCCGATGAACGCGCCGACCATGTACACCGAGCCGTGCGCGAAGTTGATCAGGTGCGACACGCCGAAGATCAGCGCGAGCCCGACCGCGAGCAGCGCATAGATGTTGCCGACGATGAGGCCGTTGAGCGTGTAGTCGAGCCAGGATGCCATCACGATGCGTCCGTCATTTGCATGCGGTTGATCCGGAATCAGCGCGCGGCGAGCTGCGGCTTCGCGCCATCCCACAGCGCCCACTGCCCCTGCTTCACGACCAGGTACACGGTGCGCGCGCCCGCGACGCGGCGCGTCTGCGGATCGAAGCGCACCTTGCCGAAGATCACGCTCGGCACGTCGCTTACCTTCGCGAAGCCGTCGTGCGCGGCCTGGCGCGTCGTGCCGTAGCGGCGCAGCACCTCGGCCGACAGGATCAGCGCGTCGTATGCGCGCGCGACGAACGAATCGGGATCGGTGTGGAATTTCGCGCGATAGCGCTGCACGAACGCCTGCACCTCGGGACGCGGCTCGGCCGGGAAGAAGTTCGATTCCGTATAGACGCCGTCGACGGCCGCGCCGCCCAGTTCGAGGAATTTCGGCGAATACACGGAGCCGACCGCCGCGATCGGCAGCGTGACGCCCGACGTGCGCGTCTGCCGCACGATCTGCGCGCCGTCCGCGTAGTACGAGATCAGCACGATCGAATCGGGTTTCGATGCGCCGATCCGCACGAGCGTCGAGCGGAAGTCCTTCTCCGCCGGCTGGTAGCCCTCGGCCGCGACGACCTGCGCGCCGAGCCCGGCCACCGCTTTCGCGAAGATGTCCTTGCTGGTGCGGCCCCAGTCGGTGTTCAGGTACAGCACCGCGATCCGCTTGAAGCCGAGTTCCTTCACCGCGTAGCGCGCGAGCAGCGGCTGCTCCTCGGCCTGGCTCAGCGCGGTGCTCCACAGGTAATCGCCGCCCTTCGTGAAATCCGGATGCGAGTTCGTGAAGCCGAACTGGATCAATTGCCCGCGCTGGTAGATCGGCGAAGCGGCCATCGACGTCGCGCTGGAGAAATCGCCGAGCTCGATTGCGATGCGCGGATCGGCGACGAACTTCTGCGCGATCGCCACGGCCTGGCGCGGATCGCTGCGGCTGTCCTGGAAGTCGACCGCGAGCGGCCGGCCGTGAATGCCGCCGCTGCCGTTGATCTCGTCGAGCGCGAGATCGAAGCCGCGCTTCCATTGCTCGCCGTACTGCGCGTCCTGGCCCGTGAGCGGCCCGCTCACGCCGACCACCACCGGCTCGCCCGACACGCCCGCCGCGAGCACGCCGCCCGTCGACAAGCCCCATGCGGCGGCGAGCGCCGCCACCGTGCCCAGCACGCGCCGCCATGCGCCGCGCGCGTCGTTCCCCGAAACGTTCATGCCGCCCCCACCTTCAGTCAGTCGAAAAGAGTGAGGGCATGTAACCACCCGGCTCGGGGCGATCCAACGAAGTTTTGCGCATATCGATATCGCGTGCGGCGCGAAGCGGATGACACTCGCGAACGGCCATCCGCATGTTGTGTATCGCGCGGTGTGTGAGCATGCATCACATCGCGTTGATTCGATTGGCGTTTCCCGCACGGCACCGCTCGCAGCCGATGTGCCGGCACGCACCATCGACCGTCACGACGATCGTGCGCTTCGCAGTTTTCGCGCTGTCGATAGCAAGAATCATTATATGAATCGCGCATGCTCGCACTCCTACAATGCGCAAATCGCATCATCGGAACGCGTCATGGAGCTGCATCAACTCGAAGCCTTTTCCGCGGTCATGTCGGCCGGCAGCGTGACCGGCGCCGGCGAACTGCTCGGCCGCTCGCAACCGGCCGTCACGCGCCAGATCCAGGAGCTCGAAGCCGATCTCGGCTACGCGCTGTTCGACCGGCACGGCCCGCGCGTCACGCCGACGCGGCGCGCGTTCCTGCTGTACGAGGAAGTCGAGCGCTCGCTGGTCGGCCTGCGCGCGATCGAGGCACGGGCACGCGCGCTCGGCGACGAAACGGCCGAACCCGTGCGCATCGCGGCGACGCCGTCGCTCGCGGCCACGCTCGTGCCGGCCGCGCTCGCCGCGCTGCCCGACAGCGCGCACGCGCCGCACTACCAGTTGCGCAGCGAATCGGCCGAGCATGTCGTGCACGAGGTGCTGGCCGGCACGGCCGACGTCGGCGTCGTCACGTTGCCGATGGCGCACGCAGGGCTCGACGTGCACTGGATCGCGCAGACGCCATGCGTCGCCGTGCTGCCCGCCGGCGATCCGCTCGCGGCGAAGCCGCGCATCGCGCTGCGCGATCTCGCGCGCCGCCGCATCGTGACGGTCGCGAACCGGCACCGGCTGCGCCAGCGGATCGATGCGGCGTTCGCGGCCGCGCGCGTCGACGCGCGCGTGTTCATCGAAACCAATGCGTCGCTGAATGCGGTGATGGCCGCGCGCGCGGGCATCGGGATCGGCATCGTCGATCCGGCGACGGGCGTCGCGCTGCCGGTCGACGGCGTCGTCACGCGCCCGCTCGACGTCGACATCCCGTTCGCGTTCGGCGTCGCGACGCCGGCCGGCAAGGCGCGCTCCGCGGCCGTCGATGCGCTGCTCGACGCGCTGCACCGCACGACGTGCGCACTGCTCGACGACGTGGTCTTTCACGACGCCGCCGCGCACGACGCGCTGCTGCGCGGCGACCGGCTGCGCAGCGAGCGAGCGCCGCGTCCGCCTCGCACGACACGTTCGCGCCGCACCCGCCAGGAGGCCGCATGACGACACCGCTCGACGCACTCGACGCACTCGAGGCACGGCTCGCGCAAGACCTGCGCTGGCTCGACCTGCCCGCGCCGTCGTGGGTGCCGCAGCGCGAGGCCGACGGCGCGCGCGTGCTCGACGTCGCGATCGTCGGCGGCGGCATGGCGGGGCTCGCGGCTTCCGCCGAACTGCGCCTGCTCGGCATCGACAACCAGTGCGTGATCGACCGCGCGCCGGCCGACTACGAAGGGCCGTGGGTCACGTTCGCGCGGATGGACACGCTGCGCTCGCCGAAGCAGCTCGCGGGCCCGGCCCTCGGCCTGCCCGCGCTGACGTTCCGCGCATGGTTCGAGGCGCAGTACGGCCGCGCCGCGTGGGACGCGCTCTACAAGATTCCGCGTACGCAATGGATGGATTACCTGCGCTGGTATCGGCGCGTGCTCGACCTGCAGGTGCGCAACGACACCACGCTCGTCGCGCTGCGCCCGCGCGACGACGGCCTGCTCGCGCTCGACGTGCGCGGCAACGGCGAAGCCCAGACCCTGCTCGCGCGGCACGTCGTGCTCGCGACCGGCCGCGACGGTCTCGGCGGCCCGTACGTGCCGCCTGTCGCGCAACGCGCACCGCGCATGCGCTGGGCCCATTCGTCCGAGCCGATCGATTTCGCGGCGCTCGCGGGCAAGCGCGTCGGCGTGGTCGGTGCGGGCGCATCCGCGTTCGACAATGCGGGTACCGCGCTCGAAGCCGGCGCCGCGCGCGTCGACCTGTTCTTCCGCCGCGCGGACATTCCGCGCATCAACAAGCTGACCGGCATCGGCAGCCCGGGCCTCGTGCACGGCTACGCCGATCTCGACGACGCGACGAAGTGGCGTTTCATGCACTACGCGTTGACGTCGCAGACGCCACCGCCGCGCGACAGCGTGCTGCGCGTGTCGCGCCACGCGCACGCGCAGTTTCATGCGGGCAGCCCGATCGAGACGCTCGCCGAACGTGCGGACGGCCTCGACGTGACGACGCCGCGCGGACGCTACACCGTCGACTTCCTGATCTTCGCGACGGGCTTTCATTCGGACTGGACGACGCGCGCGGAATTCGCGTCGTTCGGCTCGCACGTGCGGCGCTGGAAGGATCGCTATCGACCGGAACCTGACAGGTGGCTCGACGAGCTCGCCGAGTCGCCCGATCTCGGCCCCGCGTTCGCGTTCCAGGAACGCGAGCCCGGGGCGTGCCCGGCCGTCACGCAGATCCATTGCTTCAACCATGCGGCGAGCCTGAGCCACGGCAAGCTGTCCGGCGATATCCCGGCCATCAGCGCGGGCGCGAAACGGCTGGCGCGTGGCATCGCGAGCCGGCTGTTCGACGCCGACCGCGATCGCCATTACGACGCACTCGTCGCGTACGCGAATGCCGAGTTGCAAGGCGACGAATGGCGCGACGCGGATGCATGAGCACGCGTTCATCGACGACATAAACGACGAAGGGAAACCAGAACGATGACTGAATCAATCACGCCGGCCGCCGCGCCGGACACGATCGACGCGGTGGCCGGCCTGCGCGACGGCGATACGGTGACCGCGCTGCGCCGTGCGCGCGACAAGGTGCTGCTGCATACGCGGCTGAGCGAAGCCGCGTTGTTCGATCCGGCGTTGCCCGATCTTTCGTTGGTCGAAAGACTGCATGCCGCACGATACGTCGCGCAACGATCGAACGCACACGCACTGGCCTCGACGTATCGCACGCGGCTGCTCGACGCCGGCGGCACCGCCGAGGAAATCGCGCGCGCCGACGCCGATGCGTTCGACGCGCTTGCCCCGCGCCTCGGCGCGATCCTCGCTCATGCGCGGCTGTTGGCACAGGCGCCCGTCGACGCACGCGCGTCCCATCTCGATGCGCTGAAGTCGGCCGGACTCACGACACCGGCGATCGTCGCGCTGTCGCAGCTCGTTGCATTCGTCGCGTATCAGTTGCGCGTCGCGGTTGCCGCGCAAGCGCTTCAGGCACGTGCTGCGCCGGAGGCCGCATGACGACCGCCGCTCACGGCTTCACGTCCGACACGCTCGGCTGGCGCGCATGGCTGGATACGGTTTCGCTCGATGCCGCGACGCCCGATCAGCTTGCGGTGCTCGAAGCAAGCCACCCGCATGCGAAAACATCCGACTACTACCTGCTGCTCGTCCACCTGCCCGAAATCCTGCGGCAGCGCTCGGGCGTATTCAACGCGATCATGTACGGCCCGGGCGGGCTGTCGCGTGCGGAGCGCGAACTCGCCAGCACGGCCGTGTCGCGCGTGAACGGCTGCGTGTATTGCGCGTCGGTGCATGCGCAGCGCTTCGCGCAGCTCGCGAAACGCACCGATGCAATCGAGCAGGTGTTCGACGATCCGGCGACGGCCGGCACGACGGCACGCGAACGCGCGATCGTGCGCTATGCGATCGCGCTGACCGGGCGGCCCGATACGGTCGATGCGGACGATATCGCCGCGCTCGAAGCCGAAGGGCTGACGCATGAGGACATTCTCGACCTGTCGCACGCGGTCGCGATCTTCGCGTGGGCGAACCGGTTGATGCTGACGCTGGGGGAGCCGGTGTTTCCCGAGCCGGCGGCCAACGCCTGACGCGCCTGCAACACGCACAAGCAGACGCGGACCACGCCTGCGTTACGCCTTGTGCGTCGACAACAAAATACTCGTCTCGGTACTCGCAATACCGTCGATCAACCGGATCGCACCGAGCACGCGATCGAAATGCTCGAGCGAATCGGCATGCAGCTCGGCGACGAGATCCCAGCGGCCGTTGGTGCTGTGGATCGACGCGACGTTCGGATGCCCGCGCAGCACCTTCACCACCTCGGCCCCGCGATTGCCCTGCACCGCGATCGACATCAGCGCGCGGATCCGGTGCCGTTCGGCCGCCGGCTTGAGCCGCACCGTATAACCGACGATCACGCCGTTTTTCTCCAGCCGCGTCAGCCGGTTCTGCACGGTTGCGCGCGCGACGCGCAATTCCTTCGCCAGCGCGACGACGGGCAGTCGCGCGTTGTCGCGCAGCAGCGCGATGAGCTGCCGGTCGACGTCGTCGAGCGTGATCATGAACGGGCCTTCCTGTTGAGCGTGAACCGGCCGCCAGCGTGCCGGAGGCTGCGCATTCCGGCCAGCACGAACCTGGCAAACTGCCGGATATGGCTGGCAATTTGCCAAGTCTATCGATAAATCTGCCACTTTTGCCGTCTTTTTGTTGGCTCGACTCCCGGAAATAATGACTCCATCGACCGGCCGAATACGCCGCGCCGCCGCTTTTCAGCAAGCCCGCGCCGAAGCATCGCCCGGTCGACCGGAATGCCAGGACACCCGTACCGGCAAAGACAATGGAGACAAACCGATGACTCGCTTCCTCGACGTTCCCGCCACCGCTCGCCTGATCGCCACAACCGGCGTCACGACGTTCCTGCGCGAACTCGTCGACACGCTGCGCGCCGATTACCTGCACTGGGCCGATTTCGACAAGTCGCCGCGCGTCGCGTGCCACTCTCGCGACGGCGTAATCGAGCTGATGCCCGTCGCGAACGCGTCGCTGTTCGCGTTCAAGTACGTGAACGGCCACCCCGTCAATGCCGCACGCGGGATGCACACGGTGATGGCATTCGGCGCGCTCGCCGAAGTCGATACCGGCTACCCGCTGCTGCTCGCCGAACTTACGCTGACGACCGCGCTGCGCACGGCCGCCACGTCGGTGCTCGCCGCGCAGGTGCTCGCGCGGCCCGACTCGCGCACGATGGCGCTGATCGGCAACGGCGCGCAGAGCGAATTCCAGGCGATCGCGTTCCACACGCTGCTCGGCATCGACGAAATCCGCGTATTCGACGTCGATCCGCTCGCGACCGACAAGCTCGTGCAAAACCTCGCCGCGTATCCCGAGTTGCGCGTCGTGCGCGCCGCGTCGACCGCCGATGCCGTGCGCGGCGCCGACATCGTGACGACCGTCACTGCCGACAAGGCGTACGCGACGATCGTCACGGCCGACATGGTCGAGCCCGGCATGCACCTGAACGCGGTCGGCGGCGATTGCCCCGGCAAGACCGAGCTCGAAGCGGGCGTGCTGCACGCGGGCCGCGTGTTCGTCGAATTCGAGCCGCAGTCGCGCGTCGAGGGCGAGATCCAGCAGATGCCGGCAGACTTCCCCGTCACCGAGCTGTGGCGCGTGCTGCAGGGCGAAACGACCGGCCGCGAACGCGCGGACGAAGTCACGGTGTTCGACTCGGTCGGCTTCGCGCTCGAGGATTATTCGGCGCTGCGCTACCTGTACGCACTCGCGCAGCAGCACAACGCGGGGGTCGAGATCGCGCTGATTCCGCCGGCCGTCGACCCGAAGAACCTGTTCGCGCTGATCGACGACCCGGCTGCGATCGCGCAAGGTCACGCGGCGTTCGTGACCGAAGCCGTCGCCGCGTTCGCGCGCTGACCGTCATCGCCGGGCGGCCCGTGCGCTGCCCGGCTCCCTGCCTTTCGCTCCCGCCTTCCATGAATCTCGTATCGATCCAGGCGCCGGCCGCCGTCGTGATGATCCGGCCGCACCGCTTCCTGCCGAACCCGCAGACCGCGGCCGACAACGCGTTCCAGCGCACGGCCGGCGGCTCAACCGACACGTCGTCGGTGTCCGCGGCCGCGCGCGACGAAGTCACGGCCGCCGCGCAATCGCTCGCCGATGCGGGCGTGCGCGTGCACGTGTTCGACGACCACGGCGAGCGCGACACGCCCGACTCCGTGTTCCCGAACAACTGGTTCTCGACGCATCCGGGCGGCCACGTCGCGCTGTATCCGATGCACAGCCCGAACCGCCGCCGCGAGCGGCGCGCGGACATCGTCGAGATGCTGAAGGCCGAGTATCGCGTGCAGGACGTGATCGACTATTCGGGGCTTGAATACGACGACGTGTTCCTGGAAGGCACCGGCGCGATGGTGCTCGACCACGTCGCACGGATCGCGTACACCGCGCGTTCGCGCCGTGCCGACCCGGTCGCGCTCGAACGCTTCTGCACGCACTTCAATTTCGAGCCGATCTGCTTCGATACGGCCGATGCCGACGGGCGCCCGATCTATCACACGAACGTGATGATGAGCGTCGCGACGGAGTTCGCGATGGTCGGCCTCGACCTGATCGCCGACCGCCGGCGTCGCGCCGAGATCGCGCAACGCCTCACCGAAACGGGACGTGCGGTGATCGCGCTCGATCAGTCGCAGATTGCGAACTTCGCGGGTAATACGCTGGAATTGTCGGGAAGAAACGGGCGCGTGCTTGCGCTGTCGCGGCGCGCATTCGATTGCCTCACGCGCGACCAGCGCGCGACGATCGAGCGCTCCGCGCGGCTGCTTCCGCTCGACGTGCCGACGATCGAACTGGCCGGCGGGTCGGTGCGCTGCATGCTCGCGGGGATTCATCTCGCGCGGCGGGCAACCGCGCCGGATGCGATCGCCGTGGAATCGGCCGCATCGCCACGCGAGACGACGCCGCAGATCTGACCGACAGGCTCGCAAAACGCAACCGGCTGCCGATGCGATGCAACGGCAGCCGTTCTCGTATTCGAAGGGTATTGAATCGGCAACGCCGCGGAATGCTCCGGTATCCGAACGATACCGGAGCCCACCGCGCCGCTCACCCCGCCAGCAGCTTCAACCCGGCCGGCAGCGTTTCGCCGAACACGCGCACCGTGTCAGCTTCGTCGAACGCGATCGCTTCGCGCACCATGTCGATCCAGGCCGCCGACGCATTCGCGGCCGACAGACGCTTGATCACCGCGTCGCGCGTATCGTCCGGCAGGTCGCGTGAACGGTCGCCGGTCATCCGTGCAATCTGCGCGGCCGCGAACGCCGCCGGCTCGACCTGCTTCCAGTCGAGCGCGAACAGCGCATCGAGCCAGCCCCTGGCGACTTCCGCAGGCACGACACTGTGCGCGCTGCCGTAGAACGGCCGGCGCGCGCCGATGCGCCCGAGCGCCCACGCACAAAGCGCGCGTTCGGCCGGCTTCTGCAATTGCGCGATCAGGCGCTCGGCCAGCTCGACCTTGCGCTCGACGGGCAGCCGTTCGAGCGACGCCGACAACCGCGTCATGTCGGCCGGGCCGACCTTGCCCGGATCGAACGGCAGCTTGCGCCGCTTGTCGTCGGACGGTTCGAGGAATGCGATCGCGTCGCGCACCTGCGTCTGCGCATCGTCGTCGAGGCCGCCGGCCACGCGCCGCCACAGCGTCCACCACTCCGACCACACCTGAGCGTCGTTCACGTATTGAATCCCGTCGTCGAACAGCGGCCACAGCTGCTCGATGCGCCATGCATCGAGCGGATGACCGAAGCCCGGGCGCAGGCAATAACCGGCGAGGTTCAGCCACGCGCGTTCGTGATCGGCCGAGCGTCGACGGCGCCGCGCCCGCACAAGCAACGCGTCGAACAGCTCGCGCGCGAGCGCGACGTCCCATTCTTCGCGCGCGCCGAGCACCTGTTCGAGCTGCGCGCGCAACCGGCGCGTGTCCTTCGGCGTAACGTCCGCGGCCTTGCTGCCGAACGAGCGCTCGATCAGTTCGATGGCCTGGTCAAGCCGCGGATGCCGCGCAGGTGCATCGTCGCCGCCGTGTGCCGGCGCATCGCTGCGCAACTGGAATTCGAGCCGCCAGCGGCGTGCCGCGTCGTCGGTCGCGATGCAATGCATTTCGAGCGTGCCGACCTCGGTCAGCGACGCGGTGAGCTTCACCGGCGTTTCGCGCGCATCGCTGCCCGCCTGCCGCTCGACGACCGTCGCGATCGGCGGCAGCCGCACGAAATCGCCGCCATCGAGTTCGACGAGATCGCCGGGCCGGTACGCGGTCTCGGCCACCGTCGACACGAGGTGGAAACGCACCGGCTGCCCGAGCTGCAGCGCGAACGTACGATCCTCGAGCCGGATCTCGCGGCCCTCTTCCGCACCGCGCGGCAGCAGGCAGACACCGCGTGCGGCCGCGTCATCGGCACCGTCGTCGAGCACGAGGAAATAGCTGCGCGCGGAACCGCCGCCGATGCGCGGCGCATGCCCGGCACGCGCAAGCCCGTAGGCCACCGCGCCGCGCGCGACCGCCACGTCCGGATGCGCGTTGTGCAGCACGTCGAGCGGCGCGCCGCGCCACGCGCCGAGCGTCTGCGCAAGACGGCCGGCAAGCGCACCCGCACGGAACACGCCGCCGTTGAGCAGCAGCGTGTCGGGCAGCGGGCCTTCCGCATGACGGTTCAGGAACGCGGCGACGTGCCGCGTGACGGCCGGGTCACTCGCATACGGCAACCCGAATTCGACGATCGCGGCCCGCGCGCGACGCGGCAGTTCGCCGGCCGCGACCTGCGGAAAGAAGCCGTCGACGACGATCTGCTCGACTTCCTGCCGCGTCAGCTCGGCCGAGCGCGCGCCGCCGACGAGCTTGCTGCCCGCGCCGAGCAGCGTGACGGTGACGGACGCCGGTGCGTCGTCGCCGAGCAGCCGCTCCTTCGCGGCGCGGCAGCGCTCGACGAGCTGCGACAGGCTCGCGGCCGACAGCCGCGTGCCGGGCTCGGTCAGCCGCGTTTCGACCAGGCGCGCGAGCGCGAGGTCCATGTTGTCGCCGCCGAGCATCAGGTGGTTGCCGACGCCGACGCGCGTAAAGGTCGGCTCGCCGTCGTCGCCCGGTGCGACATCGACGAGCGTGAGGTCGGTCGTGCCGCCGCCGACGTCGCAGATCAGCACGCGCCGCGCCTCGGCGAACGTGTCGCGCAACGTCGCGCGCTGGCCGTACAGCCAGTCGTAGAACGCGGCCTGCGGCTCTTCCAGCAGCCGCAGCGCGGGCAGCTTCGCGCGCCGCGCAGCTTCGACCGTCAACGCGCGCGCGCCGTCGTCGAACGACGCGGGCACCGTCAGGATCACGTCCTGCTTCGCGAGCGGCGCGTCGGGAAAACGTGCGTCCCACGCGTCGCGCACATGCGCGAGATAGCTCGCGCTCGCGTCGACCGGCGACACCTTGTCGACGCCGTCGGCCGCGCCCCACGGCAGGATCGCCGCGAGCCGGTCGACCGACGCGTGCGACAGCCAGCTCTTCGCGCTCGACACGAGCCGGCCCGGCACCTGCGCGCCGAGCGTGCGCGCATAGCGGCCGATCACGGGCGGCAGCGCGTCACCAGCGCCGCTGTCACGACCGGCTGACCCGCCGTCACGGCCGCCGCCCGAACGGGCGGCCGCGTCGCGCGCGCCGGCCGCCTGCCACGGCAACCTCAACGCGTCCGCCGCGAGCTCACCGGCCGCCGGGTGATAGCGCACCGACGGCAGCAGCGGCTGCGCGGCCACCGCGCCGGGGCCGACGAGCTGCTCGACGTCGAACACGCGGATCGCGTCGGAGCCGGCTTCGACGTATGCGACGACCGTATTGCTCGTGCCGAGGTCGATGCCGACCGTATAGCGCTTCATCGCGCTCAGGCGGCGCCGCGCACGTCGAACTCGACCTTCCAGCGCTCGTTCGTGCCGCTCGGGATCGCCTCGAGTTCGAGCGTGCCGGCTTCGGTCACGCGCGCATGCAGCTTCACCGGCACGATCTCGCCGACCGTGCGCCCTTCGGCAGGCAGCGTCGCCTGGATTTCTTCCAGCTCCTGCAGCTCTTCCGGCGACCAGTAGTCGAGCAGTGTGCCGACCTGGTCCTGGCGCCGCACCGACGAACCGAAGAAGCGGAACTGCACCGGTTCGCCGACGACGAGGCCGAACTCCTGCGGCGGCAGCGCCGCGTCCGAGCCTTCCTCCATCCCGAACGGCGCGACGCACAGCGCCTGCACCGGCGGTTCGAGCCCCGGCACCGCGGGCATCGCCGATTCGATCGCGACGTAGTACGCGCGCGCCGTGCCGCCGCGAATGCGCACGCCACGGCCGCGCTTCACGAAGCCGTAGTACGCCGCGCCACGCGCGACCGCGAGATCGAGATCGGCACCTGCGAGCAGGCGCGCGGGCGCCGCGCCTTCGGCGGCGAGCCAGCTATTGAGCGTATCGAGCACGCGCTGCGTGAGCAGCGTCGACTTGAACACACCGCCGTTGAACAGCACGGCCGTCGGATGCAGGAATGTCGCGCCCTGCGGCAGCGTGCGCTGCACGCCTTCGAGCGTGTCGAGCGCCGCGACCTGGCGGCCGAGGAACGCCGCGAGATGGCGCGTGATGCCCGCGTCCTGCGCATACGGCAGGCCGAGCTGCGTCAGGCCGACGCGCGCGCGGCTCACCGGGCGCGCGGCCGCATCGACCTGCGGGAAGAAGCCTTCGAGGATCGTCTGCGTCAGTTCCGCGCGCGTGAGCTCCGTGCGGATCGAACCGCCGATCAGCTTCGAGCCGCGGCTCGGCACGACGAGCGGCACCGCGTCGGTCGTCGGGTCGGACAGCAGCGTTTCCTTCGCGGCACGGCATGCGTACGTGAGCGCGCGCAGTTGCCACGGATCGGCCTGCGTGCCCTGCTGCGCGAGCTTGCGCGCGACCACGTGCGCGAGCGCGAGGTCCATGTTGTCGCCGCCGAGCAGGATGTGCTCGCCGACCGCCACACGATGCAGTTCGAGATTGCCGTCGCGCTCGACCACCGCGATCAGCGACAGGTCGGTCGTGCCGCCGCCGACGTCGACGCACAGGATCAGGTCGCCGACCTGCACCTGCTTGCGCCAGCCGCCTTCGCTCTTCTGGATCCAGCTATACAGCGCGGCCTGCGGCTCTTCGAGCAGCGTCATCCGCGTGTAGCCGGCGGCGCGCGCGGCCTCGGCCGTCAGTTCACGCGCGGCCGGGTCGAACGATGCGGGGATCGTCACCGTCACGTCCTGGTCGGCGAACGGCGCGTCGGGATGCGTGTGGTCCCACGCTTCGCGCAGGTGCGTCAGGTAGCGGATCGAGCTTTCCAGCGGCGACACACGCGACACTTCGGGCGGCGCATCGCTCGGCAGGATCGCCGCGCGGCGGTCGACGCCCGGGTGGCACAGCCAGCTCTTCGCGCTCGACACGAGGCGGATCGGCGTGCCGGCGCCGCGGGTGCGCGCCATCTCGCCGACCGCGAAGCCGCGCGAAGTCGTCCACGGCAGCGTCAGGTCGCCCTGCGTCAGTTCGCTTTCATGCGGCAGATAGAGGAACGACGGCAGCAGGTCGCGCGACTCCAGCGCGCCGGGCGCGGTGAGCTGCGCGATCGGCAGCACCTGCTGCGTGATTGTTTCGCCGTCGCTCGCGGCGCTGTCGACATACGACAGCGCGCAGTGGGTCGTACCGAGGTCGATGCCGATCGAATAGCGCGGATCGCTCACAGTTCCACCTCCGCCGGTGCGACCACCGATGCGTCGGGGCTGCCCGTCAGCTTCGGCAGGCGCACGTCGGACACGCGCCAGCCGCGATGGCTGACCGTGCCCGTGAACGGCGCCGAGCCGACCACGTTGCCGGTCACGCGTACGGCCGTCGCGTCGAAGCCGGCCGGCAGCGTCACGCGGCTGCCTTCCGCCTCATCGCGCACCGGCACGATCGTGAAGTGTTCGCGCAGCGCGGCGCGGCAACCGTCGTGCACGAGGCGTGCGGCCGCACCGATGTCGGCGTCCGCGTAGCCGGCGATGTCTTCCTCGACGAAGTCGATGAAGCGCGCATCGCGCTGCAGCAGGCCGAGCAGTTGCAGCGCGGCCTGCGGGCTCGCTTCGCGCAGTTCGGGCGCCGGTGCCTTCACGGGCACAGGCGCGGGCGCCGGGGCCGGTGCGGCTGCCGGCGCGACCGGTGCCGGGGCGCCGTCGCGCACGCGCAGCACGCCGGCCGCGAATTCGCGGTTGCCGAGCACGGAGAAGAACGTGCCGACGGCAAGCGACAGCCGGCCGAAGAAGGACAGGTTGGATTCGGGCATGGGGTCTGGACTCCTGTGGGCTCGCGACACGGCGAGCAATCTTGCCTGGGCGCCCGGTGGCGGCGTGCGCAACGCGCACCGCCGCCGCCCGGCGCGTGATTCGGACGCGCCCTCGCGGGTGCGGAAAACCCGTATTTTGCCCTGTGGCGGGCGAACCGGGCAGAAGTTGGGGGACAGAACATTGCGGCGCGACGGTTTTGGCCGCGCCGGATCGTGCAGGATTGCACGTCAGGCGCGTTCGATCGGGATGCTGCGCCGCGTCAGCGCGTGTAGCCCCGCAGCGCGGCCTTCGCTTCGAAATCGCGCGACAGCATGCCGAGCGTGACTTCGCCGAAGCGCGCCAGCAGCGACGCTTCGGCATCCTTCAGTGTCGCCGACAGATGCGCGTTGACGGCCTGTTCGACCAGGCATTCGGGCTCGTCCTCCGGCACCAGATCGGAAAACAGCGGCGGCTCGCCCACTGCGCGATAGACGTCGAGCAGCGTGATGTCGTCGAGGGCGACGCTCAGCACCCAGCCGCCGCCGTGCCCTTTCTCCGACTGCACGTAGCCGCAATCGCGCAAGCCGCCGAGCAGGCGCCGCACGACGACCGGATTCGTGGCCAGCATCGTCGCGATCGTCTCCGACGTCAGCGGGCCGTCGGCCTGGTCCATGTGGATCAGCGCATGCAGCATGCGCGACAAACGGCTGTCGGTTCTCACGGGCGGCGCCCCTCTCTCGAAACTTCTGAAGTTGCATGAATGATACCATCGCCCTATCATGCAACTTCACGTGTTTCATGAGTTGGCCGCCATCGGGACACACCCCTCACCCAGGAAAGGAGCTTGTGCATGTCTACTCACCATGAAGTCATCGTGATCGGCGGCAGCTTTGCGGGGCTGTCGGCCGCGATGCAGCTTGCGCGGGCGCGACGCCGCGTGCTCGTGATCGATGCCGGCCGGCCGCGCAACCGCTTTGCCGAACACGCGCACGGTTTTTTCGGGCAGGACGGCAAGCCGCCCGCGCAGATCGTTGCCGAAGCCGTCGCGCAACTGGACGCGTATCCGACCGTGCAGCGGATCGACGGTGAAGTGCGCACGGCCGAGCGCGATGCCGACGGCCGCTTCCACGTGACGCTGTCGGACGGCAGCCGCGCGAGCGCCGACCGGCTGATCCTCGCGACCGGCATCCGCGACGAACTGCCGGCGCTGCCAGGGCTCGTCGAACGCTGGGGCATCAGCGTGCTGCATTGTCCGTATTGCCATGGGTACGAGGTGAGTGACCAGCGGCTCGGCGTGCTCGCCACGCATCCGCTGTCCGTGCATCAGGCGATCCTGATCCCGGACTGGGGCCCGACGACGTGGTTCACGCAGGGCGTGGTCGACGCGAATGAAGAAGAAGCCGCGTTGCTTGACGCGCGCGGCGTGCGCATCGAGCGGTCGCCGGTCGTCGAGATCCTGGGCGATGCGCCGCATATCGAAGCGTTGCGGCTCGCCGACGGGCAGGTCGTGCCGATCGATGCGCTGTTCGTCGGCGCGCGCACGGTAATGGCCAGCGATCTCGCGCAGCAGCTCGGCTGTGCGTTCGACGAAGGGCCGCTCGGCGCCGCGATTCGCGTCGACACGTGGAAGCAGACGAGCGTCGCCGGCGTGTTTGCCGCCGGCGACGCATCGAGCCTGATGACCAATGCGACGTTCGCGTCGGCGTCGGGGGTGGCGGCGGGGGTCGGTGCGCACCGGTCGTTGATTTTCGGGCTGCACGCTTGACGGGAATGCGCGCAGCCGGGTGTTACGCGACGCGCGGCGCGTTCGTCGCGTGACAAAGGCCAACCTGTCTGGCCCGACACCGGCTCGCACACGGTCGGTCATCGCACGCACTTGCCGCGATCCGCAACCGCATCGATGGATTCCCGGCGTGATGTGCGGTTTAATGCCCGGCAAAGCCCGCATTAAGAGAAATGAAATGCTCGATCTCGACGACCTTCGACTCGTTCGCGCGATCGGCGCGTCGCGTTCATTGGCCGCTGCCGCGCGCCTGCTCGATCTCACGCCGCCCGCGGTCACGATTCGCCTGCAGCGGATGGAAGCGCGATTGAGTGCACGGCTCGCCGTGCGGCAGTCGAAAGGGATCGCGTTGACCGACGAAGGGCAACGGCTGTACCAGGAAGCCGTCGATATTCTCGAGCGCGTGGAGGCGCTGCCGGTCAGCATCTCGGGCGACCACGGCGACGTGCAAGGCACGCTGCGCGTCGTCGCCCCGTTCGGCTTCGGGCGCAAGTACGTCGCGCGGATCGTGCGCGACGTGCAACGCGCGCATCCGAAGCTCGAAATCTCGCTCCACCTGTCGGAGAGCCCGTTGACGAGCGCGTCGGCGGCCGATGTGGTCGTGCATGTCGGCAGCCTCAAGTCCTCTTCGTGGATCGGCTATCCGCTGGCGCCCAACGAGCGTTTCCTGTGTGCGAGCCCCGCGTACGCACGCCGCATCAAGGAGCTGAATCATCCGTCCGACCTGGCTCGATACGACTGCCTGTGTCTGCGCGAGAACGACGAGGACATCCCGCGCTGGCGCTTCTCGCCAAGCGGCAACGGTCAACGCGAGCCCCGACGGTCCACCGTCATCCGTGTCTCGGGCGCGCTGTCCTCCAACGACGGCACCGTCATCACCGAATGGGCATTGGCCGGGCTCGGGATCGTGGAACGCTCGGAATGGGACGTCGCCCCGCTGCTGGCGAATGGCAAGCTCGTCCGGTTGCTGCCCGACTGGAGCCTGCCGCCCGCGCCGGTGACGGCGCTGTTGCCGTCGCGCACCGGCCGCTCCGCACGGCAGCGGATTTTTCTCGAAGCCGCGCGGCAGTTTCTCGATCCGCCACCGTGGCGCGGCAAAGCATGAGCCGCACCACGACTCCGCGATTCTTCCGATTAAACGACGCTTAATGACGGATTAGTCATGCGTTAAACACGGTGCCCGCCGACTGCCCTACTGTGTTCGCGTCGGCAACACTCCGAGGCAACGCATCGTGCACATTCAAACCCTCAACACCCCGGCCGCATTGATCGATGTCGGCCGCATGCGTCGCAACATCGACCGCATGCAGGCGCATCTGGACGCACTCGGCGTCAGGTTCCGGCCGCACGTCAAGACCACCAAATGCCGGCACGTCGTCGACGCGCAAATCGCGGCGGGTGCGCACGGCATCACGGTGTCGACGCTCAAGGAAGCCGAGCAGTTCTTCGCGGGCGGCGTCCGGGACATCGTCTATGCGGTCGGCATGGTGCCCACCAAACTGAGCCAGGCGCTCGCGCTGCGCCGGCAGGGCTGCGACCTGAAGATCGTCGCCGACAGCCTGCAGGCCGCGCACGCAATCGCCGAATTCGGGCGCGAGCACGGCGAGCGTTTCGAAGTCTGGATCGAGGTCGACGTCGACGGCCACCGCTCGGGCGTCCCGCCTGAAGGCGACGGGCTGATCGACGTGGGCCGCGCACTGGTCGACGGCGGAATGATGCTGGGCGGGGTCCTGGCTCACGCGGGCTCCAGCTACGACTACAACACGCGGGACGCGCTGGTGGCGATCGCCGAACAGGAGCGCAGCCGCACCGTGCGGGCCGCGGAGCGACTCAGGGCCGCCGGGTTGCCCTGCCCGGTCGTAAGTATCGGTTCGACGCCCACCGCCCTGTCGGCGGACAACCTCGACGGTGTCACCGAGGTCCGCGCCGGCGTGTATGTGCTGTTCGACCTCGTCATGCACAACATCGGCGTGTGCGAGCTGTCCGACATCGCGTTGTCGGTGCTGACCACCGTCATCGGACACCAGGAAGAGAAAGGCTGGGCGATCGTCGACGCGGGCTGGATGGCGATGAGCCGCGACCGCGGAACGCAGCGACAGGCGCGCGATTTCGGCTACGGGCAGGTCTGCTCCGAAGACGGCGAAGTACTCGGCGACTACGTCGTGAGCGCAGCGAACCAGGAGCACGGCATCGTGTCGCGTATCGGCTCGCCCGACACGGGCATCGCGCAGCGATTTCCGATCGGAACGCGCCTGCGCATCCTGCCGAATCACGCGTGCGCCACCGGCGCGCAACACCCCGAATATCAGGCAATCGGCGAAGGCGGCACCGTACACGCGTGGCCGCGCTTCTACGGATGGTGAGCGGTGCCCTGCATCGAAGCCATCCCGCCCACACATTGACTATTTGTCTAAATCTGGACACACTTTAAACTTTCCCGATTCGCCTTGGGCCGGAAAGCCTGACCTGACATGCCGACAGACGCCCGACTCCTTCTTCTCGACCGCGATGCCGTCGAACCCGCCCTTCAGGCCGAGCACGTGATGGCTGCGGTGCGGGAAGCCTTTGTGCTGCACGGCCAAAGGGCCGGACGCGTGTTCCCGGTGGTCCGCGAGAAACTGCACACCGGTGGTGTATTCGGCATCAAGTCGGGCGACGTCGCGAGCCAGGATCTGCTCGGGTTCAAGGCGGCCGGATTCTGGCCCGGCAACCGGGCCCGCGGCGGCGAGCCGCATCAGGCAACCGTCGCGCTGTTCGATCCGGCCACGGGCCGCCCGCTCTGCATCATGGACGGCAACGCGATCACCACCGCGCGGACCGGTGCCGCCGGCGGCCTCGGGCTGCAACTGCTGGCCCGCCGCGACAGCACGCGGATCTGCGTGTTCGGCACGGGCGTGCAGGCGCGCGTCCAGCTCGACTATGCGCTCAGGCTGCTGCCGCAACGTTGCGCGGTGCAGTACGTGAACCGCAACGGCGAGCCGGACCCGGTGTTCGAATCGGCGTTCCGCGAACGATGCGCGATCCGCGTCGCTCGCGACCGGAACGACGCGGTGGCCGATAGCGACGTGGTCATCACGGCAACGCCCGGCGGCGGCGCCTTGTTCGATGCGGATGCGGTTCAACCGGGCACCCATCTGACCTGCGTGGGCGCCGACACTGCGGGCAAGCGCGAACTTCCGGCCGGCGTGCTGGAACGTGCGCGCGTTTTTGTGGACGATCACGATCAGGCGCGCAGCATTGGCGAGTGTCAGTGGGCGCCGGATCTGCCGCGCACCGAAATCGGCGACCTGCTCGCCGGGACGGCGTCGGTCGACCGCTCGCCGAGCGAGATCACCGTATTCGACATGACCGGACTCGCACTCCAGGACCTGACCGTCGCGCGCTTTCTGTATGAGCAGGCCCTTGAAAACGGCACGGGGATCTCAGTTCCGTGGCCCTGGTAAACGACCTACCCCTTTCAACCGCCATGCGTCTCGCCAAAGTATCCGCCCTCTCGTTCGACCTGGACGACACCCTGTGGCCGTTCGGACCTGCCGTCGAACGGGCCGAAGCGGCACTTCGCACGTGGTTGATCGAACACGCGCCCAATATCGCGAGCGTGCTATCCACGCAACAGATGCTGAGCGAGCTACGTGAGGAATACGAACGTTTGTGTCCGGACCTCGTCAGCGACTATCGCGCGTTGCGACTCGGCTCGATCCGGCTTGCGCTGGAGCGCGCGAACGAAGACGTCGCGCTGACCGAGCGCGCCTACGACGTCTTCTATGCCGCGCGGAACAACGTCGAGTTCTATGAAGACGCGTTGCCGGCGCTGGCCTGGTTGAGTGCGCGGTTTCCGTTGATCGCGGTGACCAACGGCAACGCGGATCTCCGGCTGACCGGCGGCGGAGAATTCTTTCGGGAAACGCTCAGCGCGCGCGTGTTCGGGACCGCGAAGCCGGAACCCGAAATATTCCATGCGGCGGCGAAGGCACTCGACGTGCGGCCGGCGGAATTACTGCACGTCGGGGACGACTACCACCTCGATATCGTCGGTGCATTGAATGCGGGGCTTCAGGCGGCATGGGTGGTTCGCGACCATCATCCGGAAGTGGAGCGGGTTGTACCTCGTGCCGCGTCGCCACATCTCACCATTCGCGACTTGTCGATGCTGTGTCGCGCGCTCGGCGGGCCTGTCGAGGTGTCGTGACCGCATGCCAGCGGAATTGCTCAGTCGGTCATGCCATCCGGTATGACCGACGCCGCCTTCTTCGCGTCTGCAATCCGCCGCGGCGCTTTCGGCCACACCCGTTTCATCCACCAGTTCCTGAGGTGCCCCAAGATGATCGTACTGGTAGAACGGTGTTGTACGCCGCGTCTTCGCCGGCCCTTGCACAAAGCGCACGGTCGTGTCCGACTCAGCGGCATCACACGCTCAACTTTCCCATCATGATATCTGCTCGATAATTTTTCGCACCGCGACCTCTAAATGACTTCTGGTAACGCTCCCGACAATCACAACACTAGACATAAAAAATAATCCACTGTCACGAACACTATCTTCCGCATCCTGCGGCGAATCTAACCACATCATAAAAATTCAATTCAAATTCAGCTCCATCTGACTCAACGACGACACGCTCCAGGCATCCCTTTTTTCATGCTCCAATTCCGCCAGATCGTCATACCAACTCGGATATCTTATTTCTATTTTTTCATTTCCACCTCTTCATTTTATCTTGATCTTTACCAGAGAACCCTTGTAGCCATCCCCAGCTACGTGACTGGTCGACGTTATTTAAAAATGCGCTTTGTCGTTGTCCGGATTGGCGAGTTTTGCTTCGAATTGCATACCGAGTCATCTCGACATCACACGACAGTTGGCTAGAGTAGATGGGGTAGCGCGTCATAGCCGTATCGCCGCAGGTTCATGTGCACTGGCACTCAGTGCCTCATTTCCCGGCACGGATCTCGACCTCGATCAGCCGCTCGACCAGATAGTAACGATAGTAGATTCCGCCCTCGCGGCTATCCTCGATACGCAACAGTTGCCCCGCCGCATTGAAGCGATATCGCTGCCCCTCTGAACTGCTCGACCTCGGCCAGATTAGCGGGACAAGAAATCTGCCCCTGCATCCCTGATGTCTTCGTCAGAACTATCCAGAGCACGCTTCGCAAATTTAATCATCAAATCTCGATCCAGCTCACAACACAATTCTAGTAAACAGCGATACTCTTCATAACCCCCATTATCCAGCACTCCATCAATTTCTGCCTCGATATTTTTCATCACCCAATCACGCGGCAACTCCAATATCAAATTTCTGCACTCTTCCGTGAAACCATTTACATAGCTGGACATTAAGATCAACTGCTTAAAAAATACGACTCTCTCCGACTCAGGATAGCTCGACACCAAATCGATGGCCATAGCCCTTTCCTCAGGCACGGAAAAGGCTCGCTTAACAAAAGAAACAGCAGATGTTTTTTTTACAAACCCGCCTCTCAATTTCACGTAGACATGGAAAGCCTCTTTAAGTTTTTTCCACGAGTCATTTTCTTTATCTTTCATTATTACCTCTTTCCAGCCTTAATCCACGGCAGATTTTTGAATTTCTCGATAAATGTCTGTCCCGACATTCGCTTAGACGGACAGACTGTATGATGTGTTGCGGCATGCGCTCCGCCAACGTCCTTGCCATCCGCGACGACCTCTATCCCATCTGGGAGTTCCGATCCAACTGGAAGCTTGTGATAAGTACCACTGATAGGTGCCTTATTGACATTACCGAATGTCGACGCTCCTCCTTCAGTAGTCGGCCCCACCATTCCAGCTGCGTCGGCAATCAAGTCTGCGTTTTGTCCCGGTTTTGTGTTAACGCCCTGGATTCTAGGTTCGCGCGGACCACTGGCATTACCAAATGCATATAAGTCGCATGTTGTCTTAGCCAAGCCCAGCGGATCAATCCACCCGACCGGGTTCGGCGCGTATCGATAGACGTTGATCCCGCCAGTGAGCCCGATCGGATCCTTGCTAATGAACCGTCCGGCGGTGGGATCATAGTACCGATACCGGTTGTAATGCAGCTCCGTCTCGTCATCGTGATACTGCCCCTGAAACCGGATCGGGTTACCCGCCTCGTTCCGCTCCGGCACCTCCCGCCACACCGTCTTCTCGCCGCCCCACGCCCGGTACCGCCCCAGCCACACCACCTTCCCCGACTCGTCCACCAGTTCCTGCGGCGTCCCGAGATGATCGTTCTGGTAGAACAGCGTCGCATGCCGCGTCTTCGCCGGTACCTGCACGAACCGCCCGTCCATGCCTGTCGCAATAAACGCCGCCTCCACCAGCGTCTCGTCCAGCCGCGCCAGCGGCACGAACGTGCCCGGTTCGTGCAGGTACAGCGACGCCCCCTGCCACTGGTACCGCTCCCCGAACGTATGCATCCGCTGCGCCACCGGCACCGCGTACGCATCGTCCGGATCCTCCCGCACCACCTGCGTCGGACGATGCGTCACCCGCTCGCGCTCGCCCGGTTGCGGCGGCGGGATGTGGAACCGCTCCTCCATCAGCAGCACATCGCCGTCCCACGTGAACACCGTCCGATCGATGCTGCCGTCCTTTCTCCCCACGTCCTTCAACCTGCGACGGCCGAACGCGTCATAGGTGAAGCTCACGCGCAACTCCGGCCGCACCGTACCCGGATCGGAGGCCCAGCCGCCCGCTTCGTACTCGCCCCGCCCGATCTCGTTCGCCACCGGCGGCTTCGCATAGCGATCGGCCCGTCTGAGCCGGTGCGCCGCGTCGTAGTCATACAGCCACGTCACCCCGCCCGGCTCCGTCTTCCGCACCAGATTGCCGTGCGCGTCGTGTTCATAGCATGTGCGATTCAGTTCCTTCAGCACATTTCCGACGCACTTCGGCAGCGACTTTTCCCAATTGGTCAGCGCGATGAACTCGTCGGCCATGTGCAGGCGCCGCGCGACCTGCTCCGGCGACATCCGTTCGCCCGGGTGCGCGTCCTGCCACGCCTGATCCTGCGCAATATGGCGCCGCATCCGCGCCGTCACCGACTCGATCGTTTCGTCGCTCGGGCGCGGCGGGATCTTCTCCGGATCCACCGGGTTGCCCGCCGGGTCGAACGCAAACACTTCCTTCAGGTCCGGCGTGGTCGCCTTCAGCAAGCGCCCGGTCGGGTCGTACGTGTAGTCCGTGACGCCGCGCGTGCGATCCTCGATGCGCGTCAGTTGGCCCACCGCGTCGTAGCCCAGTTGCCGGCTGGCGATCCAGTCGGCCGGCCGCGCGTAGGTCTCGCGGCGCACGATCATCCGCTTCAGCCGCCCGACCGGATCGTATTCGCGCGTCTGCTCGAAGCTGCGGTATCGGCGGACCGTTTCGCGATGCAGCGCATCGCGCTCGACATCCACCAGCGGCTGGCCATCCAGCAGCACCCCGTGCAGGTGGCCAGAGCCGTAGCGCAACCAGTCGATCGTGCGCGTGTTCGGCAGCTGCGTGCGGATCCGGTTGCCGAGTGCGTCGTATTCGTGCCGGGTCACCGTCGTATAGGTGCCGTCGGTACCCGGGTAAATCGTCTGCTCTTCGGCGATCAAGTTGTCGGCATCGTCGTAGTGCAGGTGCACGCGGCTGCCGTGACCCTGTGCGGTCGTCAGGCGGCCTCGGACGTCGTAATAAAAGCGCTCGGTCACGTGGCCGCGACCGCCCGCGCCCTTCGTCTCCCGACGCGTCAATCGACCGAGCGGGTCACGTGCGTAGGTCGTCTCGAGGTCACCAGCCTGCGAGCCGCTCAGTTGCCCCGCGTCGTCCCACACGTAACGGGTCGTACTGCCGTCGAAATCCGTCTGTTCGACGACGCGCCCCAGCCGGTCGTAGCCGAACCGCGTCTGGTCGCCGTTCTCGTTGGTCAGCGTCTCCAACCGCCATTGCCGGTCGTATCCGTATGCCAGTTCCCGGCCCGCTGCATCCTTGCGCCAGGTCGGCTGTCCGCGCGCGTTGAACGTGTATTCGGTGACTTGGCCCGCGCCGTCGCGGTACGTGCGCAGGTTGCCTTCGCCGTCCCACGTGAAGCGCTCCTCGCTGCCGTCCGGATGCGTGACGCTGACGATCTGCCCGCGCGCATCGCAACGGTACAGCGTCACGTGACCGGCGGCATCGGTAACCCGCGACGGGTGGCCGCGTTCGTCATAGCCATAATGCGTCGCGTGACCGGAACAGTCGGTCGCCTCGGCCTGCCGCCCGCCGTGGTCGTAACGGAAGCGCTTCACGCCGCCCTTCGGGTCGGTCAGCGACAGCAACTCGCTCCGGACGCCCCATGCGTAGCGGGTGGTGCGGCCTGAAGGGTCCGTCACTGACACCGGCCGGCCCAGTTCGTCATAGGCCGTTTGCGTGACGCGCCCGTCCGGGGTAGTCACCTTGATCGGCAACCCGTTCTCGTCGTAGTCGGTACGCGTGGTATTGCCGAGCGTATCGGTTTCGGCCGTCAGCCGCCCCTGCGCGTCATAGGCAAAACGCTGCGTATGGCCCAGTGCGTTCTTCGTGCCGACCAGACGATTTTGTTCGTCCCATTCGTAAGTTTCGGTCGAGCCGTCCGCGTGTTCGACCAGCACGATCCGGTTGTGGTAATCGTAGCGATGGATCGTCGCATTACCGTCCGCATCGGTGACCTTCGTGTACCAGTGGTCGCGGTGATACTCGAAGTGCGTGTCGTCCTGGACATGCTGACCTTCATTGCCGTGCCACGTGCGGACGCATCGAGCGTCGGCCGGCGCCGGCACGCCTTCGCGTCGCCCCGGCCAGTCCCATGCCAGGTTCGCGGGGTGGCCGTTGAAATCCGTATAGCGCGTGAGCAGGTGCTGTTCGTACGCATACGTGCGCCGGAAGCCGAGCATGTCGACGTGGCCGCTCAGGTCGCCTTCGGCGCTGTACGTGTAGTGCGCCAGTGCCTCGTTGGCGAGACCCGGGACGCCCGCGCGGTAGATCGTCGAGACGCGGCCGTCGACGTAATCGATACGAATCGTGTTTGCCGAGCCGTCGCTGATCGCGGCGAGTTCGCCGGCCGTGTTGTAGGTGAAGGTCAGGCCGAGGCCATCGCGGTTCGTGCGGGCGATGAGGCGATAGCGAGCATGCGTCACCGTACCGTGCAACTCATAACGCTCATGCGAGCCATCGGGGTACGTCAGCAGGACATGTCGTCCATCCGGACGCTTCACGGTGAACTGTTCGGTCGGCACCTCGACCGACTCACCGACCGCCATCGGCGGCAGCGGCACCGCGCGGCTGTCGGGGTCGAAGAACGTCAACGCGCCGTCCCGTTCTTCCAGCGACAGGTGATACGCGCTGCTCCAGCGCGCGCCGAGCGGGCTCGCATCGTAGACGGCAAGGCTCGACCGGTAGCGTCGGGTCCACACGATCGGCACGATGCCGTCTAGCACGAAGTCCGTCTGCTCGAGATTCTCGTCGCCCATCGCGTAGTTGACCGGCTTGCTGCTGCCCGTCTTCGGGCACCCGCAGCCGTCCTTTGCCGGCAGTGTGCTCGGCGCCGCCCCTTTCTGCGTCGAATCGCGGTGCTCGCCCGGCTTCCGGTGCGGCTCGCGCATCGTGCCCGGCGCGGCCTGCGCCACATGCGACGGAATCTTGCGCGCCTTGCGAGCCTTGATCTCCGCGGTGATCTGCGCGGCCATGAACAGCAGGCTGCCGGCTTCCTCCACGTTGCCGAATGCCTGGTCGAGCATCGGCTCCGTGTCGCGATCGAACGCGTCCAGCCACGCGACGATCGCATCGCGCTGCCCCGACACCTTGAGCAACTGGTCGATGCCGATCAGCGCGATCTCCTCCGACGATGGCACCCACGACAGGAAGCCCGTGTTCTTCTTGATCCGCCCCATCTGTTCGGCAGTCGACACGGGATTGAGCACGAAGCGCCGCACCGTACGCGACGCGTCGCGCACGCCTTGAACGACGCTGTCCTTCCACTTCCGCAGATGCGTATCGAGTTCGGCCATGAACGCGAGCACGTCGCCGCCGGCCGTCGCCCAGAACAGATCGACCAGCACCGCCGCGCCGGTACCCTTCGCGAACGCGAGCAGCACTTCCTTGACGACCGCGCGTGCCGGGCGCGTGGCGTTGCCCGCGGCCGGCACGACTCCGATCGCGTCGATCGCGAGGATCCCCCAATTGAGCACCTTCTTCGTGCCGCCCGGCTCGCTGCAAATGCGGTAAATGTCGACGCCGACGTCGTACAGCGACATCGCGTTACCGACGAACGGCACCATGTACAGGCACTGCACGAAGAGCTCGAGGCCGGGGTTCCTGACCGATTCGGTGCCGGCGGCAACCAGCTTCGGTGATGTTCCCGGCGCGGGAACCGGACTGACGATGACACGCCGTGCTTCGGCGTTCTGCTGGAGCGCCCGCGGGATCGGGCGCTGAGGAGTGGAAGGGGCTGCAGTTCCGGCCATAAGTTGTTATCTGTTTCGAACGGGAAGCGGACGCGACGCGCGAATCAGCGCGACACGGTGGTTTTGACGAGGCCCGGCGCAACATCCGGTTTCGCTGCTGCGGCGCGATTGGCGGTGGCATTCGCAACCGGCTGGCCGACCATGTCGAGTGCGGATCGAGAGAGCGCGGCGACATCGCCTTGCACGCCACTCGCCGCGACGCCCGATGCCGCCGCCTGGACGGAAACCGCGGACTGCAGCGCCTGCATGACTGTTCCGGCTTCCGGTATTGCCGCCGCCATCGCCGCCCCGACGAGACTGGGCACCGCCTGACCGGCATCGCCACTCGCTGCCGAAAATGCCGGCATCCCGTTCGGGTCGCCCCACTTGCGCGCAGCATCCTGAAGATCGTGGTCTTCCTCGCGATACTCGACCGAACCGCCGCCGCGCGGCGCATTCGCCACCGTGCCCCGGCCATTGGCATCCAGCAGCCCCTCGCGCCACGACCCGTCCGGAAACGTCACGCGATACGGTGCATTCCTGACCGGCTCGCCATTCGGATACGCATGCCAAAGCTGCATGCCGGTTTGCTCCTGTTCGGGCATCAGCGGCAGCGCCTGTCGTCGCGTCGCGGCCGGCTCGATGCTCAGCGGCCCCTTCAACTGGATCTCGCTCGCGCTGCCGATCTCCACCAGCCCGCCCGCGAGCCTGATATAGGCCCCGCCGCACATCAGCGTCAGCGCCTTCTGTGCATTCAGCGTCACGGCGTCCGACGTGCTCGCGATCGTCACACCCTTCAGTGCCGTGAGTTCGAGCGCATCCGCTTGCGCCTGCACGTCGACCTTGCCCGCGCCCGCGTACAGCTTCATTCCCTGCGCGTTCGCATACATCGACACCGCGTTTCCGGCCGCGACCGTGTAGTTACCGCCGATCGCCGCATCCGCATTGCCGCCCGTTGTCGTAAAGAGATGTCCGCCGGCCGCCAGTTGCAGGTGCTCGCCACTGGCGATCGCGACGCCGTGCGGCGCGGATGCGAGCAGCACGGCCGCTTCTAGATCCTTGATCCGCGATTCGAGCAATGCCTGCTGCGCGTCGCACGCGGCCACCGTCGCCCGGGCCTTCTCGACCGAATCGGCCAGACTGCGCATACGTGACCGGGCCGCGTCGAGTTGCTGGCGGGCCGCCGTCATGTCGAAGGCCTTTCCGCGTGCATTCGACTGGGCATCGGCCGTCAGGAACAGCCCCTTGCCGGCACGCACGACACCACGCTCGTCGGTTCGGACCTCGAACCCTTCGCCGCGCGTCTCCTTCCGGTCGTCGACGAGATGCCCGAGATTGACCTGTGTCTTGCCGCCATAGTCCGTCGACAGCTTGATGCCTTCTCGTCCCTTCCGGTCCTCGAAACGAAGCTTGTTGTTCGCTCGCGTGCGGATCACATTGCGTGTATTGAAGCCGTCCCGGCTCGTCACCAGGTCGGCCGCCTGACTGTCGTGATGCGCATGCGCGATATACGGCCGGTTCGGATTCCCGCCGGCAAATGCAATGGCCACCTCGGTATCGGCCAGCAGCGGAAAGTGAAATCCGGTCTGATTGCTGCCCGCGAACGGCTTGGCGAGCCGGAGCGGCACGCATTCGCCGCCGGCCGGCCAGGTGTCGAAATCGAAATCGAATCGCACCGTGTAGCGGCCGCCGCTCGTCAGATGCGCATACGGCGATGCATCGGGCGTCGTGACACGCGCCGACAGCGTGCCCGCGATCGTCGGCCACCGTCGCTCGTCGAACTTCAGGCGGAACGGCCGGCCGCACGGAATCGCGTTGAACGTGTTGATGTACGACGCATCGCGTCCGCCTGCGTGACGCACGGAAACGATGACGATCCCGTGCGGCGCATCGGCCGGCCTCTCGTCGAGCTTCGCGACGAGCCGCGGCGCGAAATCCACCACCGAACTCCTCCCGGAATACACGACCTGCCAGGCAACCGCGGCCTCGTGACGCAGCTGCGCTTCACATCGGGCTTCGTCGCCGTCCAGATGATGCGTGCCGAACACATAACGCCGCCCCCACGTGGTCGGATCATCGCGAGCGATATTCGCTTCGGCATTGAAGCGGTCGTAGGCCTTTTCGGGGTTGTAATCGGCAACCTTGACCGACTGCGGAATGGTTTCGCTCAGCGACTCGAGCGACAGCACGGCCTCGTGGCCCGTTTCGAGACCGCTCGCCTCCCGGTACGGAATAACGACATCCGGACGATACGTATAGGCATCGATGTCATCGCCGAAATGCAGTTCGTCGCCATGCTGTCCCGCACGGAAGAAGCAGAACAGGCCCGCCTGCTCCATCAGCAGGCGGACGTAGTCCCAGTCGGACATCCGGTATTGCATGCGGAATGCGAGACGCGGATAGGCGCGCCGCAGCTTGAACGAAAACTGGTGGGAGCGGAATTCGTGCCGCCTCAGGATCGACTCGACGATCTCCGGCACAGACTGCTGCTGATAGATGCGCGACGCCTCGGTCAAACGCAGGCGCGCGACGAACGGTTCGACGACGATTCGGTACGACACGAAATCGTGCGTCTTGCGTATCTGTCCGAATGCAGTGATACAGCCGGCGAAGGTGCGGACGGCATCCGCGCCGCCGCAGATTCCCGCCGGCTCGATCGTGAAGGTCGCGGGGCGATTGAGATAGTCGGTGCGCGCGAGCGAATCCGGGCTCGTCAGCGTCAGCTCGATTCTGTAGGGCTCGCCGAATTGCTCGTCGAGCACGAACGACATGATCGACAGGTCCTGTACCCGAGGCGCGCCCGGCATCTCCAGGAAATACGACTGACGACCGGTGATCCACTGCGCGAACGCACCTTGCATTCCTCGTTCCTGGGCCATGCTTTTCCCTCAGCAACCGTCTTTTTTCTCGGAACCCGAAGGGATAACGGATGGCCGCGTTCGCGTCCAGCGAACGGCAACGGTCTGAAACAATGTTCGTGGTCGATCACGCCGTTTGGCATGACCGACCACCGTTTCACGCCGCCTTGCGCGCCTCCGCAATCCGCTGCGGCGCCTTCGGCCGCGCATACAGCCGTTCGAGATACGCACGCAGTTGCGGGAACGGCTCGATCAGGTTGCATTCGCTGGCCCAGTCGATCAGGTAGGCCGTTACGCAGTCGGCCACCGTCAGCGTGTCGCCGACGATGAACTTGCGCCCTTCGAGATGCTTGTCGAGGATCGCGGCCATCGTCGCGAAATCCTCGCGCGCCAGTTCGATGTCGGCCGGCGAGCGCTTCTCCGGCGGATAGAGGAACGTGTGCCGCGTGATCCGCCACAGCGGCTGTTCAAGCTCCGTCACCGCGAACATGACCCACCGATAGGCCTGGGCGCGCTGCGCCGGATCGACCGGCAACAGCGCCTTCTCCGGGTACTTGTCCGCGAGATACAGCACGATCGCGGCCGACTCGGGAATCACGCGGTCGCCGTCCACCAGCACGGGCACCTTGCCGGCCGGATTGATGCGCAGGAATTCGGGCCGCTTGTGCTCGCCCGCGAGCAGGTTGACCGACACGAACTCGAAATCCGCATCGAGTTCCTTCAGCCCCCACAGCGCGCGTTGCGAGCGGGTGCCGGCAAATCCGTAAAGCTTCATCGCCAATCTCCATCCAGAATGTCGGGGAAATGTCCGCATGGCGGCCACGGCGCATCGACGCATCGCAACGCGCGGCGGCCGCCATCGTTCACGCGCCGGGAATCGCCAGCACCGGCATCACGTCGATCGTCTCGCCCGGGAAAATCGTGAAATGCGGATGGCCTTCGAACAGCGCGGCCGCCGCATCGTGCGAGGCCGCCCGCACGACGGTAAAACCGCTCAGCGCGTTGGCCGTGTCCTTCACGCCGCCTGCGTCGACGGTCTTGGTCTTGCCGAGCGGCCCGCCCATCTCGACGATCGCGTCGCGATGGCGGTCGACCCACGCCTTCCACGCCGCGATGCCTTCCTGCTCTTTCGCGCGCCGTTCCTGGTCCGAAAGCGCCAACCACGCCTTCATCGCCGGGCTGTCCTTGCTGCCGAGGAATACGGCGAGATACAACTGCTGTTGAGCACTCATGCTTTCTCCTCCGGTGACGGGCGCGGCGGGCTGCCGCGCCTCGACCTTGACAAGATAGGTTGATATCAACACAATTGCAACATGGCACGAAAAGAAAAGCTCCCTTTCGAAACGACGCTGATGGTGCGCGATTGCTGCCTGTGCCTGCACATGCAGCGCGCGGCGCGCAATCTTGCGCGCATCTTCGACGATGTGCTGCGCCCGCTGGATCTCACCAACGGCCAGTTTTCGCTGCTGATGTCGCTGAACCGACCGCAACCGGCACCGATGAAATCGGTCGCGTCGCTGCTCGCAATGGACCGCACCACGCTGACGGCCGCGCTCAAGCCGCTCGAGCGGCGCGGGCTCGTCACGATCGTGCAGGATCCGGACGACGGGCGCAGCCGCCTGCTCGAACTGACGCCGGCCGGCCACGACCTGCTGGCCGAAGCGTTTCCGCTGTGGCAGCAGACGCATGCCGACATCGAGCGGCCATTCGCGCCGGGAGAAGTCGATCGGTTGCGCGGCCAGTTGCGCGCGCTGTCGGAGGAGCCGGCTGCACGCGGCTGAACCGGCACGCGGATCGCGGCAGTGGGCGGACTTACTTCCTGCCCTTCTTCGGTAGCAGCAGTTGCGCGAATTCCTGCAGGAAGTGCACGGGACCGTGCTCGTGCAGCGCACGCCCGCTGCTCAGCGCGCCGTCGATGACCGTCGCAAGCCGCAGCGCGAAGGCTTCAGGTTCGTCGACTCGCATCGCACTCGCCAGCTCCGTCAGCCGGCGCCGCAGTTCCTGCTTGTGCGCGACGGCGACCTTGCGGGCCGGATGATTGTCGTCCGCATATTCGGCGGCGATGTTGATCTGCGGGCAGCCGCGATAACCGGGGCGCGCAATGCGCTCGCCGATCCATTGAAGCTGCGCGTCCAGTTCCTCGCGCGGCGTGCGCCGGTATTGCGCGGCCACCGTATCCCAATGCGCCCAGAAATCGGCGTCCTCGCGCAACAGGAACGCCTCGATCAGGTCGTCCTTCGTCGCGAAATGACGATAGAGGCTCGTCTTCGCGACGCCCGCCTGCGCGACGATCAGGTCCACGCCAACCGCGCGCGTGCCTTCCCGGTAGAACAGCGTGCTGGCCGTTTGCAGAATGCGTTCGCGCGTATCGGGCGCGCTTCCTTGTGTATCCGATCCCTTTTTCATCCAAGCTCGGCCGCTCAGGGCCGCCCGTACCGCAACAGTGGACCGATCATAGCACCGCAGGGTTGACGACGCTACAGGTCTGTACTATAAAACAGACCGTTCTGTAGCGAATCCAATCATGGACGATCGAAAGACGGTTGCTGTCTATGGCGCCACGGGTCACACCGGGCGGTTTGTCGTCGCCGAACTGGCCCGGCGCGGCGTTGGCGCGATCCGAATCGGCCGCGATGCCGCACGGCTCGCGGAAGGCGGCACAAGCGACGCTGCGCCTTCGCGCGTCGCGGCAATCGACGCTCCGGCCGCGCTCGACGCCGCGTTGCGCGGCGCGGATGCCGTGATCAACTGCGCGGGCCCGTACCTCGATACCGCGCTGCCGCTGGCCGATGCGGCGCTGCGGGCCGGCATCCCCTATCTCGACCTGACGGCCGAACAGCCGTCGGTGCTGGCGCTGGCCGAACAGGTCGATGCCCGTGCGCGCGCCGCGGGCGTGACCGTCGTTCCCGCCGCGGCGTTCTACGGCGGCCTGGCCGACTTGCTCGTCACGGCCGCGGTCGACCCGCGCATGCCGATCGACCGTGTCGATATCGCGACCGGCCTCGATAGCTGGCACCCGACGCGCGGCACGCGCGTGACGGGCGAACGCAACCGCGCGGTGCGGCTCGTCCAGAAGGACGGCAAGCCGACGCCGGTGCCGTCGACGGCGCGCGAACGCGTGTGGCCGTTCCCGGCGCCGATCGGCAGCGTCGGCGTGACGCTGCTGCCGTTTTCGGAAGTGATGACACTGTCGCGCCATCTGCGCATCGATACGATCGAATCGTGGCTCGCGACGCTCGCGCTGCGCGACGTGCGCGATGCCGCCACGCCGCCGCCCGAGCCGACCGACGCGCTGGGCCGCTCGGCGCAGCAGTTCGCGATGGACGCGATCGTCGTGCAGGGCGGCACGACGCACCGCGTCACGGCGTCGGGGCGCGACATCTACGCGGTCAGCGCGCCGATCATCGTCGAGGCGACCACGCGCCTGATGGCCGGCAAGGCCGTCGTTTCAGGCGGCGTGCGCAGCCTCGGCGAATTGTTCGATGCGCGCGATTTCCTTGCGGCGCTCGATACGGTGGCAGTATCGTTCGGCACGACAACCGATCCGGTTTTCACAAGGAGGAACGAGAATGAGCAGCAATGAAAAAGGCGCGTATTTCCGGTCGCTTCACCGCGCGGGCCAGCCGCTGGCGCTGTTCAACGTGTGGGACGCCGGCAGCGCGCGCACGGTGGCCGAGGCCGGCGCGGTGGCGCTGGCGACCGGGAGCTGGTCGGTGGCAGCGGCGAACGGGTTCGTCGACGGCGAGCAGATGCCGCGCGCGCTCGTGATGGAAGTGCTTGCGCGGATCGCGCGTGCGACGGACCTGCCGGTCACCGTCGATCTCGAAAGCGGGTACGGCGAACGGCCCGAGGATGTCGCCGAGACGATCGCGCTCAGCATCGAGGCCGGTGCGATCGGCTGCAACCTGGAAGACAGCTTTCCGGCGACGGGAGAATTGCGTGACGTCGAAGCGGCGGCAACGCGTCTCGCGGCGGCACGGCAGGAGGCCGATCGCGCGGGCGCCGACTACTTCATCAATGCGCGTACCGACGTGTTCTTCAAGGCGCCTGCCGACACGCACGACGAACGCCTGCTCGACGCCACGCTGGCACGCGCACGCGCTTATGCGGCGGCCGGCGCCGACGGCCTCTTCGTGCCGGGCCTTCGGTCGCCTGCGCTCATTCGCGCACTGACGGCCGCGTCGCCGCTGCCCGTGAACGTGATGCGCGTCGCGGAAACGCCGACGCTCGCCGAACTCGCGGAATACGGCGTGGCCCGCATCAGCCACGGGCCGTATCCGTATCTGCAGGCGATGAAGACGCTTGCGGCGATGGTCAAGCAAAGCGGCTAGCAGATTCGCGGGACGGTCGGGCGTCGCGGCGCGCGTCAAACGATTACATCCCATGTAATTGGCGCGCGACCCGACCGTCCCTACGCTTCCGGTGTCGCGCCGCCATTCCGGCGGCGCTCGTCGCCCGGGAGACATCATGTCCGCCTATTCGCTTCATACGATCGATTCGGCGCCAGCCGAATCGAAGCCCGTACTCCGGCAGCTTCAGCAGACCTTCGGCCTGATCCCCAACATCGCGGCAGCGATGGCCGCGTCGCCGGTACTGATCAACGGCTTCATCGGCCTGTTCGAGCGCGTGCACGCGAGCAGCCTCACGGAGCCGCAGATCCAGACGCTGCTGCTCACCAACGCGGTCACGAACGCGAGCGAATGGCCGGTCGCGTTCCATACCGCGCTCGCGCTGAAACAGGGAGTACTCCGCGCGGACGTCGACGCGATCCGTCGCGGCGGCCTGCCCGGCGATGCGAAACTGGCCGCGCTGTCGCACATCGCGCGCCACCGGCAGTTGCTCGACGCGCACGCGCCGGTGCGCTGAGCGGCGGGCTGCTCGCGACGCGCGCCATGCCCTCGAAAATCAGGATGCCTTGATGAAATCGACGAACGCGCGCAGTGCCGGCGGCACGAGACGATGCCCCGGGTAATAGAGAAAGGGTCCTGAAAACGGCCGCCACCACGGTTCGAGCACGCGTTCGAGTGCGCCGCTGTCGAAATGCGGGCGCAGCCAGTCTTCGAAGAGATGCAGGATGCCCGTGCCGGCGATCGCCGCGTCGACCAGCAGGTCCGACGCACCGCCGACCTGCACCAGCAGCGGCCCGGCGGCCGGCTCGACCCGCACGACCTCGCCGTCGCGCTCGAACTCCCAGGGCGGCATCGCCCCGCTCGCGAAGCGCCCGCGCAGGCAACGATGGTAGAGCAATTCGCGCGGATGTCGCGGCCGGCCATGACGATCGAGATAACCGGGAGCGGCCGCGGTCGCGAACCGCTGAATGCGCGGGCCGATCGGCACCGCGATCATGTCCTGTTCGAGCCGTTCGTCGTAGCGGATGCCCGCGTCGCATCCGGCCGCCAGCACGTCGACGAAACTTTCGTCGGCGATCACTTCCAGCCGTATGTCCGGGTAAGCATCGAGGAAGCGCGGCACGATCGCGGGCAGCACGAGCCGGGCCGCGCTGAGCGGCACGTTGAGCTTCAGCGTGCCGGCCGGTCTGTCCCTGAATTCGCCGATACCGTCGAGCGCCGCCGCCACTTCGGTGAGCGCGGGCCCGAGACGCGCGAGCAGGCGTTCGCCGGCTTCGGTCGGCACGACGCTGCGCGTCGTGCGGTGCAGCAGCCGCACGCCAAGCTGCGCCTCCAGCCGGCGCACGGCCTCGCTCAGCCCCGACGCGCTGAGGCCCGTCATGCGTGCGGCGTCGCGGAATCCGCTGGCGCGCGCCACGGCCATGAACGCATTCAGATCGCCCAGATCGGTTTGCATTGTTCGCCTTTTCGTACAACCCGTGCGGATTATGACGGCTTATCGCGCGGACGGCCAATGCCTATGCTGGGCGTACTCATCGACAGGAGAACAGTCATGTCCGACATTCGCCACACCGCCGCCTTCCGGCTCGGCAATCGCAACGTCAAACGCATCGGCTACGGCGCGATGCAACTCGCGGGGCCCGGCGTATTCGGCCCGCCGAAGGACCGCGACGCGGCCCTGAACGTGTTGCGCGAAGCCGTCGCGTCCGGCGTCGACCATATCGACACCAGCGACTTCTACGGCCCGCACGTCACCAACCGGCTGATCCGCGATGCGCTGCATCCGTATCCCGACAACCTCGTGATCGTCACCAAGATCGGCGCGCGACGCGGCGACGACGCAGCGTGGCTGCCCGCTTTCGCACCCGAC
This sequence comes from Burkholderia pyrrocinia, assembly GCF_018417535.1. NCBI lineage: Bacteria > Pseudomonadati > Pseudomonadota > Betaproteobacteria > Burkholderiales > Burkholderiaceae > Burkholderia > Burkholderia pyrrocinia. The sequence continues at coordinate 1,629,124 of NZ_CP070978.1, forward strand.
GAACTCGAACGGGCCGTGCACGACAACCTGCGCAACCTCGGGCTCGATGTGCTCGACGTCGTCAACCTGCGCGTCATGTTCGACCCGCACGGGCCGGCCGAAGGATCGATCGAAGCACCGCTGAGCGTGCTCGCCGAACTGCAGCAGCGCGGGCTCGTCCGCCACGTCGGCCTGAGCAACGTCACGCCCGCGCAGGTCGCGCAAGGCCGGCGGATCTGCGACATCGTCTGCGTGCAGAACCATTACAACATCGCGCATCGCAGCGACGATGCGCTGATCGACGCGCTTGCCCGCGACGGCATCGCGTACGTGCCGTACTTTCCGCTCGGCGGCTTCTCGCCGCTGCAGTCGTCGGCGCTGTCCGGCGTGGCGGCCCGCGTCGGCGCGACGCCGATGCAGGTCGCGCTGGCGTGGCTGCTGCGCCGCGCGCCGAACCTCCTGCTGATTCCCGGCACGTCGTCGGTCGCGCACCTGCGCGAGAATCTCGCGGCGGCCGACCTCGATCTGCCGGACGATGCGCTCGCGGAACTCGACCGCATCGCAGGCGCCGGCGCCGCCTGACGGCCCGGCAACCGTCGGCGGGCCCGCGAAGCGCGGGCCGCCCGCCGGTTACGACACCGCCACGCCGACCCGCTTCGGCACGCCGGTGACGATCGTCGCGACCGCGACGGCCAGCACGACGGCCGCGCCGACGAACACGCCGGCCGCACCGTTCGCGTCGAACACGACGCCGCCGGCCGCCGCGCCCGTCGCGATCGCGAGCTGGATCGCCGCGACGATCAGCCCGCCCGCGCTCTCGGCCTCGTCGGGCACGGTGCGCGTGACCCACGTCGACCACGCGACGGGCACGCCGCCGAACGCCATCCCCCACAACGCGACGAGCACCGCGTCGAGTATCGGCGCGCGGCCGAGCGCGACGAGCGCGATGCCGAGCACGACCATCAGTGCGGGCATCGCGATCAGCATCGGCCGCAGCCGGTGTTCGAGCACGCGGCCCGCGAGCGACGTGCCGACGAAGTTCGCAATGCCGTAGCCGAGCAGGATCGCCGACAGCCCGTTCACGCCAACGCCCGCGACCTGTTCGAGGAACGGCCGCAGATACGTAAAGAACGCGAAATGCCCGGTGAACACGAGGATCGTCGCGAACATCCCGAGGCCGACGGTCGGCCGGCGCAGCACGTCGATCAGCGTGCGTAGCCGCGTCGTGCCGCTCGGCGGCATCGACGGCAGCGTCATCACCTGCGACACGAACGCGATGCCGCCGAGCACGGCCGCGATCAGGAACACGTTGCGCCAGCCGATCAGGTGGCCGAAATAGCTGCCCATCGGCGCGGACGCGATCGTCGCGACCGCCACGCCGCTGAAGATGATCGACAGCGCGCGCGGCACCATCGCCGTCGGCACGAGCCGCATCGCGGTGGCCGTCGCCATCGTCCAGAAGCCGCCGAGCGCGACGCCGAGCACGACGCGGCCGATCAGCAGCGTCGTCAGGTTGGGCGCGAACGCGACCGCCAGGTTCGATGCGACGAGCAGCACCGAGAACGCGAGCAGCACGCGCCGCCGGTCGATCGTGCGCGTCAACGCGGAGATCAGCAGGCTCGTGACGAGCGCGACCGTCGCGGTGGCCGTGACGGCCTGCCCGGCCACGCCTTCGGTCACGCCAAGGCTGTCGGCCATCGGCGTGAGCAGGCTCGCGGGCAGGAATTCGGCCGTGACGAGCCCGAAGACGCCCAGCGTCATCGCGAATACCGCGCCCCAGGCCGGTTCGCGGGGGGCCGCCGTCGAGGCTGCAGAGGAAATTCCGGGATTCATGCGTCCGTCCGTTGTCGTATAGGGAAAATACCGATGACGGCGTATCGTAAGGAACGGCGACAGGACGGTCTATGACATACAATCCGCTCTTATTGATCGATCGTCCGAATCTCATCATGTCCGAGCCCCTGCTTCCTCCTGCCCCCGACGTGCACGATCTCGTCAGCGAGCTGCTGCTGGGGATGCGCCTGAGCGGCGTCCAGTACCGCCGTATCCAGGTCGCGCGGCCGTTCGGGCTGAGCTTCGGCCAGGCGCCGGGCCGCGCGCAGTTCCATTTCGTCGGGCGCGGGCCGGTGCTGCTGCGCGACGCATCCGGCGAAACGATGCGGCTCGAGGCCGGCGACGCCATCCTGCTGCCGCACGGGCGCATGCATGCGCTGGTATCCGATCCGGATGCGCCGTGCCGCGAGATCAACGGCTTCGAAGCCGCGAAGATCTGCGATACGGTCGCATCGGTGGCATCGGCCGGCACGTCGCCTGCGGCCTGCGCGACGACGGAGCCGGGCGCCGGCGATGTGCTGATCTTCAGCGCGTGCATGGAGCTCGATCTCGGCGGCATGCAGCCGCTGGTCGGCACGATGCCCGAGTTCATGCACGTCGGCACGCTGCTCGCGCGCTACCCGGAAATCCGCCCGATGCTCGACGCGATGGAACGCGAGTCCTGTTCGGCGCGCGCGGGTTTCGCGGGCATCCTCGCGCGGCTTGCCGACGTGGTCGCGGCGTTCATCGTGCGCGGCTGGGTCGAGTGCGGATGCGGCGACGCGACGGGCTGGGTGCAGGCGCTGCGCGAGCCGAAGCTCGGCCGCGCGATCGTCGCGCTGCATCGCGATCCGGGCCGCAACTGGAGCGTCGCGGAGCTGGCCGCCGAAGCGGGCGTGTCGCGCTCGGTGTTCGCCGAACGCTTTCTCGCGGCGACCGGCATGACGCCCGTACGCTACCTGACCGAGCTGCGGATGCGGCTCGCCGCGCAGTGGATCGCGCGCGACCACGAGGCGATCGAAGCCGTCGCGTACCGGCTCGGCTACGGTTCGCTCGCCGCGTTCAGCCGCGCGTTCAAGCGCGTGATCGGAAAACCGCCGGGCGCCGTGCGGGCGGATGGCGAGGTAGCCAGTCAGCACTGAAAATCGCCGGCAACCGCCGGATGCATCATCAACGCCATTAATACAAAGAATCAGAAAACGCACTTTTACTTATTGTTTTTGGCTTCCGATAAAGGCGCACCTGCCGCGCACGCTGCGCGGCCCGTCATCTCAACGCTGACCGCCCCACCCCGGAGAACGCCATGGCCACGGTTCGTCCCGCCGCCTCATCCCCCGCGCTTCATGCGGCCCCCAACGACCTGAAGCGCGTCGCCATCGCGAGCGTGATCGGCACGACGGTCGAATGGTATGACCTGTTCGTGTTCGCGACCGCGTCCGCGCTCGTATTCAACAAAGTGTTCTTCCCGAGTTTCGTGCCGCTCGTCGGCACGCTGCTCGCTTTCGGCACCTTCGCGTCCGCGTATCTCGCGCGCATCGTCGGGGCCGCGCTGTTCGGCCATTTCGGCGATCGGCTCGGACGCAAGTCGATGCTGCTGGTGTCGCTGATCCTGATGGGCTGCGCGACGTTCGCGATCGGCCTGTTGCCGAGCTATGGCGCGATCGGCATCTGGGCGCCCGTGTCGCTGCTGACGCTGCGCATCGTCCAGGGGCTCGCGCTTGGCGGCGAATGGGGCGGCGCGGTACTGATGGCAGTCGAGCATGCGCCTGCCGGCAAGCGCGGCCTGTTCGGTTCGTGGGTACAGATCGGCGTGCCCGCCGGCACGCTGATCGCGAATCTCGCGTTCCTCGTCAGCAGTGCGATGCTGACGCCTGAGTCGCTGCTCGCGTGGGGCTGGCGCATTCCGTTCCTCGCAAGCGCGCTGCTCGTCGGCGTCGGCCTGTATATCCGTTTGAACACGACCGAAACGCCGACCTTCGCGAAGGTCAAGGAAACCGCCGCGCAGGTGAAGCTCCCGATCGCCGCGGTGCTCGGCCGCTACGGCAAGCAAGTCGTGCTCGGCGGCGTCGCGACGATGTCGACCGGCACCGCGTTCAACCTGATGGTCGCGTTCGGGCTCACCTACGGCACCCAGACGCTCGGCTACTCGCGCGGCGCGATGCTGTCGATCGTGTTGATCGCCTGTGCGCTCTGCATCGTGATGCTGCCGCTGTTCGGCCGTCTGTCGGACCAGATCGGCCGCAAGCCCGTCATCATCGGCGGCATTCTCGCCGAGGCGCTGTTTGCGTTCCCGATGTTCTGGCTGCTCGACAGCCGCGAATTCTCGTTCACGCTCGCGGGCTACTTGCTGATGATGACCGCGTTCGCGGCGAACTACGGTCCGATCGCGACCTTCCTCGCCGAACTGTTCGGCACCGAAGTGCGCTATTCGGGGCTGTCGGTCAGCTACATGCTGTCGGGCCTGCTCGGCAGCGCCGCCACGCCGATCGTAACGACCGCGCTGCTGTCGGCGACCGGGCGCGGCTCGTCGGTCGCGTGGTACATGGTTGCGTCCGCGCTGGTATCCGCCCTCGCGCTCCTGCTGCTCACCGAAACGCTCAAACGCGATTTGTCCTCGAACGCGCACCGCGACGAACCGGCCGGCGGGCGTGCATGAATCCGGCGAACCGAACGGTGCATCCCGTGACACGCTCCCTCGATCCCGCACTCGCGCAGCAACTGCGCGACGTGAGTCTCCCGACACTCGGCCATTTTCTCGAGACCGGCTTCGCACACCCCGTGCTGCGGGCGCTCGTCCCCGACGTGAAGCTGGTGGGCCGCGCGGTCACCCTGCAACTGCGCAGCCCTGACGCGATCGCGGTCAACCGCGCGCTGGCACGGCTCACGACCGGCGACGTGCTCGTGATCGACATGCACGACGACTACGCGCATGCATGCGTCGGCGCGGTCACGGCGACGGCCGCGCAATGTACGGGCGCGGCCGGCATCGTCGTCGACGGCGTGGCGACCGATCTGCGCGAACTTCGGCAGATCGGCCTGCCCGTCTTCGCACGCGGCACGAGCGCGTTGACGACCAAGCGCCTCGACGACGGCGCAAGCGCGTTCGGCGTACCCGTTCGATGCGGCGGCGTGACGGTAGCCCCGGGCTCGATCGTGGTGGCCGACGACAACGGCGTGCTGTTCGCCGACGCAGCGACGCTCGCCGCCGTCATCGAAGCCGCACTCGCGTCGGACCGCGCGGAGCCGGCCCTGCTTGCCCGTCTGCGGGCCGGCGAACCGGTATCCGACGTGCTGTCCGTCGCCGCGCAACGCGATCATTCGCCACGCTAATGATCCGCATTAGCACAATGAAATTGACGGGCCGCCCCGCTCGGGCGAACACTACCCCGCCACCAATGCCTGAACATGGAGAGACACCGATGCGATCCTTCGACGACGCACGCCTGCCGGCCGGCGCGCACGACTGCCCGCCGGACGAATGGGCGATCCGCACCGACCTTGCGGCGCTGTACCGCCTCGTCGCGCATTTCCGCATGACGGACATGATCGACACGCACATCTCGGCACGCCTGCCCGGCGACACGCCGACCTTCCTGATCAACCGCTACGGCGTGCTGTTCCACGAAATGCGCGCATCCGATCTCGTGAAGATCGATGCGTACGGCAACGTGATCGACGCGCGCGCAGCCAGCGACCCTGCCCGGTTCCGCGTCAACGCGGCGGGCTTCACGATCCACTCGGCGGTCCACGCCGCGCGGGACGACCTGCACTTCGTCGTGCATACGCATACCGCCGCGGGCATCGCCGTCTCCGCGCAGGAAAACGGCCTGCTGCCGATCAGCCAGCATGCGCTCAAGTTCTACGAAAAGCTCGGCTATCACGACTACGAAGGCATCGCCCTCGACCTCGCCGAACGCGAGCGGCTGGTGCGCGACCTCGGTACGCACAAGGCGATGATCCTGCGCAATCACGGTTTGCTCGCGGGTGGAGCAACAGCCGCGGAGGCATTCCACGAAATCTACTTCCTCGAACGTGCCTGTCAGGCGCAAGTGCAGGCGATGGCCGGTGGTGCAAAGCTGATCGTGCCGAGCGTCGACGTCTGCAGGCGCACAGCCGCGCAATTCACGCGCGACGATTCGTCCGACATCGCCGACACCGCGTGGCGCGCCGCGCTGCGCCTGATCGACGATCCCGCGTCCGACTACCGCTGCTGAAACCTCTTCCTCACGTGCCGGCCATCCGGGCCGGCCTCACAGCCATTGATTCCGATGACTACAATCGCACTCCTCAGCAAAAGCTACGACATGTCGCATCTCGTCGAATCGATCCGGCGCGCCGCGCCGGCTTTCAACGTCGTGATGCACGGCGAACCGGGTGCCGCCGATGCGGAAGTCGCTGCGTGCTGGGATCCGCCGCACGGAGCGCTCGCCGCGATGCCGAACCTGCGCCTCGTCCACAGCATCGCGGCCGGCGTCGACAATATCCTCGCCGACGCCACGCTGCCCGCGCTGCCGCTGTGCCGCGTCGTCGATCCGCAGCATGCGCGCGGCATGAGCGAGTTCGTCACGTGGGGCGTGCTGCATTTCCATCGCCGGCTCGACCTCGCGATGCGCAACCAGCAGGCGGCACGCTGGTTTCGCCCGGAACAGGCGCATCCGTCGCAATGCACGGTGGGCATCATGGGGCTCGGCGAGATCGGCGGCCGTGTCGCCGTCGATCTCCAGCAACGCGGTTACGCGGTCCGCGGCTGGGCGCGCCAGCCGCGCGCGCTGCCCGGCGTCGAACTGTTCGAGCACGATGACAGCCTGCACGCGTTTCTCGCCGGCACCGACATCCTCGTGTGCCTGTTGCCGCTGACCGACGAAACGCGCGGCATCCTGAATGCGGCGACGTTCAGCCGGCTGAAGCCGGGTGCGAAGTTGATCCATGTCGGGCGCGGCGAGCATCTCGTCGGCGCCGATCTCGTCGCGGCACTCGAACGCGGCCAGCTCGGCGGCGCACTCGTCGACGTGTTCCCGGTCGAGCCGCTGCCCGCCGACGATCCGCTATGGCATGCGCCGAACCTGATCGTCACGCCGCACATGGCGTCGGTCGCCAGCTCCGACACGATCGGCCAGCAGGTCGCGCAGAACGTGCAGCGGCTGCTGGACGGCGAGCCGCTGCACAACGTGGTAGATGTCGCGCGCGGCTACTGAACGCCGGCGACGCCGTGTGCGCCCTCGTCACGGCGCGACCGGCGCATCGAGCGCCTCCTGGCGGTCGAGGAACGCATTCAGCGCGTCGACGAACGCCGACTCGGCCGCATTGAGCTTGCGGTCCTGCGACCACAGGAAATGGATGTCGACGTCGGCCACGCCTTCGTCGGGCGGCAAGCGCTGGAAACGTCCGTGCGCGATGTCGTCCCGCACGATGTGCTCGGGCAGGCAGCCGATCCCGAGCCCCGCGAAGATGAAGCGCTTGACCTCGGCCATGCTCGACGACGACGCGATCACGCGCCCGGTGAAACCCATCTCGTCGCGAAAGATCGTCAGCGGCGACATGTGGTCGCCGACCTTGTCGCCGGTGAAGGACACGAACGGCAGGCCGGCCAGGTCGGCCGTGCGCAGACCGTCGCGACCGAACAGCGGATGGTGATGCCCGCAAAACAGTGCGTAGTGCTGGCGCAGGAACACGCGGGCGTCGATGCGCTTCGGCAACGCCCGACGCGGCGTCAGCCCGAGCGTCAGCGCCCTCTGTTGCAGGCTGTTGACGACGTCGGCGCTGCGCATCACCTGGCTTTCGAATTCGATGCGCGGATAGGTCCGATGAAATTCGGCGAGGAAATCGTCGTACGCGGGAAAGTCGATGCCGCTGACGATCCCGATGCGCACGGTGCCCGAGACGTCGTGATCGCGATCGACGTCGGCAAGCGACAGGCGCGAGATCGTGCCGTAGATGTCCTCGGCGATCTGCCGCACCTCGATGCCCGCCTGCGTGACCTCGATGCGCGGCCCGTGGCGATCGACGAGGCGCAGGCCGAGTTGCTCCTCGAGCCGCCGCAGCGCCTGGCTCACGGCCGGCTGCGTGAGATGCAGGCGCATCGCCGCCCGGCTCACGCTCTTCTCCCGCGCAATCGCGAGGAAGGTCCGCAGCAGGTTCCAGTCGAGGCGGTCGTTCAGGTAGGTGTCGGGGCGGTCTTTGCTCATCGTGGGTCTCACGGCTTCATCATTCGTGAAAATTATACTCAGGATAACGATTAAAAATTGGACTAATTATTTTGGATTTTCGATAAAGACGACACGATGAACTCCGGCCGATTGTCGGCCGACCGATCAGGAACCTCGACGATGCTGAAGATCAATGCGGAGCGGCTCTGGCAGAGCCTCATGGACATGGCGCAAGTGGGCGCGACCGCGAAAGGCGGCGTGCGCCGCCTCGCGCTGACCCGGGAAGACACGGCCGGCCGCGCGCTGTTCGAGACGTGGTGCCGGGAAGCGGGGCTCGCGCTGTCCGTCGATCGCGTCGGCAACCTGTTCGCGCGGCGCGCGGGCCGGCAAGCCGCGGCCGCGCCCGTCGCGAGCGGCAGCCACCTCGACACGCAGCCCGAAGGCGGCCGATTCGACGGCGTATACGGCGTACTCGCCGCGCTCGAAGTCGTGCGCACGCTGAACGACGCGGGAATCGACACCGAACGGCCGATCGAGATCGTCGTGTGGACCAACGAAGAAGGCGCCCGGTTCACGCCGGCGATGCTCGGCTCCGCCGCGTTCACCGGCGTGATGCCGCTGGAAGCCGCGCTCGGATCGCGGGACGCGGCGGGCGAAAGCGTCGCCGACGCGTTGCGCGCGACCGGCTACGCGGGCGAGCGCGCGGTGCCGGGCACGGTGTTCGACGCGTACTTCGAAGCGCATATCGAACAGGGCCCCGTGCTCGAGGAAAGCGGCGTGCCGATCGGCGTCGTGACGGGCGGCCAGGCGATCCGCTGGCTCGACGTGCGTGTCGCGGGCCAGGCCGCGCATGCGGGCACGACACCGATGCAATACCGGAAGGATGCGTTGTTCGCCGCAACCGACATGGCTGCCGAACTGGAGGCGATCGCCGCCGATTTCTTTCCGCTGGGCCTGACGACGATCGGCGAATGGCAGATCCGCAATGCGTCGCGCAATACGATCGCGGGCGACGTCGCGTTCACGGTCGACCTGCGCCATCCGGACGACGCGGCGATCGCCGACATGGAAGCCGCTGTGCGCGCACGTTTCGGCGCGGTGGCCGCGCGACGCGGCGTGACGGTCGAGATCGGGCAGCATTGGGTCAGCCCGGCCACGCCGTTCGATCCGGCCTGCGTCGACGCCGTTCAGCACGCGGTCGTCGGGCTCGACTATCCGAACCAGCGGATCATCAGCGGAGCGGGACACGACGCGATCCATCTCGCGAAACATTGCCCGACCGCGATGGTGTTCATTCCGTGCGTCGGCGGGTTGAGCCATAACGAAGCCGAAGATGCGCTGCCAGCCGATGTTGCGCGCGGCGCGGACGTGCTGCTGCAGGCGATGCTCGCCCGTGCGGGGCGCGCGTGACCGGTCCCGTCCGCTTCCTGCCCCCGCAATCGCCCCCGACCATGACACGCTACCCCCACCGACCGCTTGCCACGCTGCGACGCGTCTGGCTTTTCGTGCCCGGCGCCGACACCGCCGCCCACGCCGCCGCGCTCGGCACGTCTGCCGACGCGATCGTCGCCGACCTGGAAGAAATGACCGTGCCCTTCGACCGGCCGGCCGCCCGCCGGCATATCGTCGCGCTGCTCGCCGACGCGACTGCCTGCGGCGCGCTCGGCGCGGTGCGGATCAACAAGCTGGAACACGACGGCCACGACGATCTCGTCGGCGTAATGCCGGGCCGGCCCGCAGCGATCTTCCTGCCTCATGCGGAAACCCCGCTGCAGCTCACCCGGCTGGCCGATGCGTTGACGGCGCTCGAAGCGCATCACGGTATCCCGGAAGGGTCGACGGAAATCGTGCCGACGATCGAGTCGGCGTACGGGCTCGTGCATCTCGGCGCGATGCTCACCGCGAGCCAGCGTATCCGGCATGCGATGCTGGCGGTCGAGGATTTCGCGGCCAGCCTCGGCGCCCGCCGCTCGCGCGACGGACGCGAACTGCTGCATGCGCGCAGCCGGTTCCTGATCGAGTGCGTCGCCGCCGGTCGCGCGCCGATCGATCTGCCCTGCACCTACCGCGCGCCGGACGCGCTCGCACTCGACCTCGATATGTCGACGCAGCTCGGTTTCCAGTCGAAATGCGCTGTGTTCGCCGAACACGTCGACGCCATCAACCGCGCACTGACGCCTACCGACACGGATGCGGATGCAGCGCGCGCGTTGCTCGACGCCTATCGCGCGCAAGCAGCGTCCGGTCACGGCGCCACGCCCGACAGGATCGACGCGCCGGACGCGAACAACGCGCGCCGCCTGCTCGAGCGCCATGCGCAATGCCGGAGCATGGCCGACGCGCATGCCGGGGTGTCGAGCATAAGCACCACTAATGCTGGCGATTAAAAAACAGAATTTTACGTACGCATATCGGCGACGGATAAACCACGCAGCCACCTCGCAACACCGCAGGCAGCGCATCGCCGTGGCCGACCGCCCCCAGGACGAACGACAGGACAGCCCATGTCTCAACCCACTCCCACCACGCATCAACCCGTGCGCGCCGCCACCGCGGCGTTCATCGGCACCGCCGTCGAGTTCTACGACTACTACACATACGCGACCGCCGCGGCGCTCGTGCTCGGGGACGTATTCTTTCCGAGCAGCAACCATTACCTGAGCACGATGGCGTCGTTCGGCACCTTTTTTGTCGGCTTCGTCGCCCGACCGCTGAGTGGCGCGGTGTTCGGCCATCTCGGCGACCGCATCGGCCGCAAGAAGATGCTCGTCCTGACGATGTTCCTGATGGGTATCGCGACGACCGGTATCGGCCTGCTGCCGGGCTACGCGACGATCGGTATCTGGGCACCGATCCTGCTGGTGTTGCTGCGGATCCTGCAGGGTATCGCGGTCGGCGGCGAATGGGGCGGCGCCGTTCTGATGGCCAGCGAACACGCACCGGCCGGCCGCAAGACGTTCTTCGCGTCGTTCCCGCAAATGGGCAGCCCGGCCGGGCTGATCCTGTCGTTGCTCTCGTTCCGCTTCGTCACGTCGCTCGACCATGAGAGCTTCGTCAGTTGGGGCTGGCGCCTGCCCTTCCTCGCGAGCTTCGTGCTGCTCCTCATCGGGATGGCCATCCGCCTCGGCGTGAAGGAATCGCCCGAATTCGAACGCGTGCGCGATACCAACGCGGTGGCGAAGTACCCGGTCGCCGAGGTGCTGCGTACCGCCTGGGTGCCGATCCTGCTGGCGGCCGCGGCGACAACGATCGGCTCGGCGGGCTTCTTCTTCACGAACACGTTCATGATTTCGTATGTGACGACCTACCTCGGCATGTCCAAATCGTTCATCCTCGATTGCCTGTTCGTCGTCACCGTCATCCAGTTGCTGTCGCAGCCCGTCTCCGCGCTGCTCGCGCAACGGTTCGGGGAGACGCGCTTCCTGACCTGCGCAGCGCTCCTGTCGATGGCGACACCCTATCCGATGTTCCTGCTCGTCCAGACACAGAACCCCGTCGCGATCGTCGCAGGCATCTCGTTCGCGGTCGTCACACTGTCGGCGGTCTACGCGGTCATCGCCGGCTTCATGACGCCGGCGTTCCCGACGCGCGTCCGCTATTCCGGCATTTCGATCGCCTACCAGCTATGCGCAATGATCGCCGGCGGCACGACGCCGATGATCGGCACGCTGCTTGCCCAGCAGTTCCGCGGGCAATGGCTGCCGCTGGCGGCGTTCTTCACGCTGCTGTCGTTCGTCTCCCTCGTCGGCATCGTCGGGCTCGGGCGGTACTGCCGGCGTCAGCGCGCCACCCTCCACGGATCGCTGGCGACCAGTCCGTAATACCGGACTGGCGAGCGACGTCCGCACGGCGTGCGCAGCGCATTGATCCGGCCCGTTCAGCCGCTACGCGCTCCAAGCTTGTCGACCAGCGCCGTCGCGCATTGCACGGCGAGCGCCGCGCACTGCTCTGCATCGACGGGCGCACCGTTCGCGACGGTGCCCTGCACGATCCGGCCCAGCAAATCTTTCGAGAGATCGGCGATCTCGTAGTCCCGTTCCGTCATGATGTCCCTCCTGTGCGTCGGCCGATGGCGGCGACGCGCCCACTGCCCCTGCCCGTTCAATGCCCTTTCGCCCGCACGACGATCTGCGCCTGTGTATCGCGATCGATGCGTTCGAGCGACGCGCGCAGCGCAGCGAATTCGTCGGGTGTGCATACCTGCCGGCCGAACTCCGCCTTCATCCGCCGCGTGACCTGCACGACGCGCGCGGCCGCATCGAACACATAATGCGACGTGAAATCGACGAAGCGGTCGTGCACGGCCGCATCGGCCGGCAGGTCGGTCACGACGACGTCGGCCGGCAGCGCGATCTGGCCGGTCTCGTCGAACGTGCCGCCGATGCAGCCCCACGGCTGCGTGCGCACGGGTTCGGCCAGCCAGCTCTCGACCTGCGTCGCGATGCCGCCCGTGAGGCTCGACAGCGCGGGCAACGCGGTCGTGCCGTCGGGCCACACGAAATGGTCGAGCGTGCCTGTGATCGTCACGTCGAACGGCCCGTCGGTCACGCGCCGGTCGCTGGTCGACAGTTGCGCGCGGCCGCGCAAGCCGCTTTGCCGCAGGCGTTCGGTCGCGAGCTGCTCGACGCGGTCGTGCGTCGCGCGGCGAAACAGGTTGCGTTCGAGTTCGGCCGTCCAGCCGTCGTCTTCGATGTACGCATGCAACCGCGCGGCGCCGGGCTGCGCGGCATCGATCGCGAGCCGCGCGATGCGGCCGCGCGGCTGCGTGGCCGGCGTGCGCGACAGCTCGCCCGTGTCCACCAGCAGCGCGGGGCGATCCATCACGATCGGCGGCAGGTAGCCGAACGCGATGCCGGCCGTCGTCGTATCCGCGTAAAGCGCGAGATCGGGCAGCCACGTGATCGCGTGATTGATCGCGCCGCCGCCGTAGCCGGGTACGGACGGCAGCGTATACACCGCGCCCAGATTGATCAGCACCGGTTCGCTGCGGATGCCGACCGCCGCGAGCAGCGCGCCGAACAGCGCGACATGGTCCTTGCAGTCGCCGTAACGGTTGCGCAGGATGTCCGTCACGCGATGCGGCGCGGCGGCCGTTTCGCCCAGAAACAGCGCGACGTAGCGCACGTTCGCCTGCACCCAGTCGTACAGGATGCGCGCCTTGTCGCGCGGATCGGCGGCATCCGCGGTGAGCGCACGCGCTAACTGCACGACGGCCGGATCGTCGACGCCCGGATCGACGGCCGCGTTGCGGTAGCGCGCGGCGAACGCCGCATAGTCGGGCAGCGTCGACACGACGAGCCGGTCGCCGTAGGTCGGGTAGCCGACCGCGCCGTTCTCGATGCGGTCGTACGGGCCGTGCCGGTAGTCGAATTCGTAGCGCGTGCGGCCGTTCGCCGTCACCGGCGGCAGCGCGACATAGCCGCGCGCGTCCGCGTACAGCGGCAGGTCGGCCGGCACGTCGAAGATCAGCCGCTGATTGTCGACCGGCTCGCGCGACGGCTCGACGTAGTAGCCGAAGTAGCCGCGATTGACGGGCTTCGTGCGCGTCTTGCGAAACGCCACGCGCGTGCTCGACCCGGCTTCGACGCCGGGAAACACGACGGTGCGCAACAGCCCGTCCTGGAACGTCGGCGCGCCGGCCGAACGCGGCTCCTGCACGTCGCGGATCCCGTCCGCGCCGACCGGATGCGCGAGCCCGTCGCGGTCGATCGTCTCGGCCGCGAGCAGGTCGACCTGCTCGAGATTCTTGTCGAACCACACGTAGCGCTGCGCGACCGCGTCGATGCCGTTCGCGTGGTTCGCGCGCAGCGTCGAATCGTCGTGCTCGTCGAGCGAACCGTCGTGCTGGATCACGAATTCGTGGACATCGCTGACCAGCGTGACGGGCGCTTCGTCGGCAACGTCGTTCGCCCCGCCCGCCGCCGGGCCCGTGCCCAGCGTCGCACCGACCGCATTCGATGCGCCGAACGCGGCAGCGCATGCCAGCATCCAGCCGGCCAGGCCGACAGAAAAGCGCACCACATCGCACCTCGTCGCGGTTCACGGAAAGCGCGGTCGCGCAGCGAAGCGGGTCAACCGCGCGACACTCGTGCGGCCAGTGTGGGCGACGCATACGCACGCGTCAAGCCGGTGCACGCCGGCCTACAATGCAACGTGAATGCGTCATCGCGCGCGGCCGCCGGCATACGCCCGATCGCCGAACGCTGACGAAGGATCGTCCGCCCGCGACCGGGAGGCACCATGGAAAACAGGATCGTGGAAGTCGTCGTACTGCTGGCGTTTTTCGCACTCGCCGCGCTGTTCTTCTTCAGGCGTTCGGGGCGCGACCGGCTGAGGGCCAAATTCCGTCATCCGCCACTGCGGCGGCCTCACCGCCCGCATCGGCATCATCAGCCCTGACGGCTGCTACCGGCAGTCGCCCACGCGCTTGCCGCGCCGCCGCTACCCGACGTTCATCGGCAGCAGCACCATCTGCTTGCCCTCGACATGCAGGCGCGCCTGCAGCTCGACGGGCGTCTGGTTGTGCAGCCACGCGGTCAGGAAATTCACGCGCCGGAAGATCAGCTTGCTCGCGAAGCACACGGCATTCGGATACTCATCGAGCGTCGACGATGCGAGGTTCATGAATTCCACGACGGGATTCGTGCCGAACGCGATCCGGTAGTCGGCCGCGATGCCGTTGCGGCGGCAATGCGCGACATAGTAGTCGAGCGCTTCGGTGATCGAGTGACGCAGCCGTTCGAGATGTTCGTGCCCGTCGTACGCCTTCGCGTCGACTTCGCCGACCGCGAGGAAGATCACGTTGCGGAAGTGCCCGGGAAACAGCCGGTTGACCCACAGCAGCGCGTGCATGCTCGCGCCGCGATGCTTGCCGACCAGCAGCACGGCCGTCGGTTGCGACGGATCGGGCTTGCCCGGCGCGCTCGCCTCGTCGACTTCGGGCGGCTTGCCGGAGAACAGCGCATCTTCCTTCGCGAGCTGCGCGCGCGTATACGCGTAGTGGCGATTGATCATGAAGCACAGCGCGATCACCGCGCTCGTCACGAGCACCGTGAGCCAGCCGCCCGCCGTGAACTTCTCGACCAGCGTGATGACGAGCACGGTCGCCGTCACGCTCAGCCCGAGCGCGGACAGGAAGAAATGCTTGAACCAGCCGCGCTCGCTGCGATGACGCCACCAGTACGTGCACAACCCGAGCAGCGACATGCTGAACGTGAGGAACACGTTGATGCTGTACAGCACGACGAGCACGTCGACGCTGCCGTGCGTCCACAGCAGGATCAGCAGGCTCGACAGGCCGACGACGATGATGCCGTTCTGCCGCACGAGGCGCGTCGACAGGTCGCGGAAATGGCGCGGCACCCACGAATCCGACGCCATGTTCGACAGCACGGCCGGGCCGTCGAGGAAGCCCGTCTGCGCGCCGACCATCAGCAGCCCGGCCTCGAACGCGAGCACGGCCGCGAGCAACGCATGCCGCGCGAACGCCGAGCCGAGCCCGAGATGGTCGATCACGCTGCCGAACACGACCGCGTTGAGCGTCTCGCCTTCGACGGGCCGCGCGTGCCACAACATGTACAGCAGGATGATGCCGCCGGCCGTGAACGCGAGCGACGTCGACATGTACCACATCGTCACCTTGCCGTTCGGCACGCGCGGATCGGCCAGCATGTTCACGTTGTTCGACACGGCCTCGAGGCCCGTATAGGTGCCGCCGCCGAGCGAGAACGCGCGCATCAGCAACGCGAGCATCACGAATACGCCGAGCGACTGCGACATCCCGTGCGCCTCGTGCACGGCATCGGGCACGATCATCGCGAGGTTGCTGCCGTGCACGGCGACGCCGTACACGATCAGCCCGAAGTGCAGGATCACGAAGCCGATGAAGATCGGCAGCAGCACCATGATCGATTCGCGCATCCCGCGGAAGTTGAGCCCCGTCATCAGCAGGATCAGCACGATCTCGGTCGTGAGCTTGAACACCTGCGCACTGACCGGCAGCAGGCTGAAGAACGCGTCGACGCCGCTCGCGAGCGAGGTCGCGACGGTCAGCACGTAGTCGACCAGCAGCGCCGCGCCCGACACGAGCCCCGGCTTCGCCCCGAGCAGCGACGTCGCGACGCGGTAGCCGCCGCCGCCCGTCGGGAACAGCTCGATCACCTGGTTGTAGCCGAGCGCGATGATGAACACGGTTGCCGCGGTCGCGAGCGCGAGAAACAGCGCGAGCGGCGTGTGTTGCGCCAGCGCGAGGAACGCCTCCTCCGGGCCGTAGCACGATGAAGACAACCCGTCGGCACCGAGCCCGACCCAGGCCAGCAACGGCGTCACGGCGATCGCATGCCGCGTGCGCGGATCGAGCGGGTCCAGCGGTTTTCCGACCAGCAACTGCCACGCTTTCTGGAAGGTGGTCACGGCTCCTCCGGCACGCACGACGCATCGGCGACACTCCCCTAAAAGTAAATGAGTTCCGGGACGACTTCCAGTCGGCGTATTCCATAGGGTGGCGTCGCGCGCAGCCGGCTTCTTTCAACACGCCGACACCTTGCAGACAGTCGCACTACAACCACGCAAGCCGGACATGACGGTGCGGCCGCGACACACGCGTGTTGCGCGCGGCAGCGGCGCGGCCGATCGACATGCAACAGGACAAGCATGCGTGCCGACGCGAGCCTTCATCCGATCGACGCTCGACGGGAACGCACACCTTCGCGTACGGACCCGGCGGCCCGTGCAGCGCGTCAGCAGGCCTCGCCCAGCGCGCGGGCGAGCAGGCGGGACACGCCGACGAAGGCCGGATGCGGCGCGGTGATCACGAAGGTCGGAATCCTCGCGAGATAGCCGGCAAAGCGGCCCTTCGCCTCGAAGCGGGCACGAAACGGCGACGCATCGAACCATGCACCGAGGCGCGGCACGACGCCCCCGCCGATATGGATGCCGCCGGTCGCGCCGAGGGTCAGCGCCAGATTGCCCGCGAACGTGCCGAGCATGCCGCAGAAGCAATCGAGGGTCGCCATGCAGCGTGCGTCGCCGGCGAGCGCACGTTCGATGATGGCTGCCGTATCGGCCGCATCGGCCTCGGGTGGGTCGCAGCCGTCGCGCGCGGCGAGCGCCGCGTGAATCACCGCGATGCCGGGGCCCGCGACCAGCCGCTCGAACGACACGTGCGGCCAGCGTGCCCGCGCGTAGTGCAGCACGTCGGCCTCGCGTGCGTCGGCGGGCGCGAACGACACATGCCCGCCCTCGCCGGACAACGGCACCCATGCGTCGCCCGCGCGCACGAGCGCCGAAACGCCCAGCCCCGTGCCGGCGCCGAGCACGCCGATCGTACCCGCGGGCGCCGCGTGCCCGCCGCCAACCTGCCGCCGTTGTCCCGCGGACAGATGCGGCACGGCCATCGCCAGCGCCGCGAAGTCGTTGAAGACGCGCAGCGTGTCGAATCCGAGCGCGCGGCGCGTCGCGTCGATCGAGAAGCGCCAGTCATGGTTGGTCATGCTGACGATATCGCCGTCCACGGGATTGGCGATCGCGATCGCCGCGTCCCGCACCCGCGCGCCGCCCGCGTCGCGCAGGAACGCGCGCACCGCGTCGTCCACGCCGGCATGGGCGCTGCATCGATAGACGCGCACGTCGCCGATCCCGCCGAGCGCGGTCTCCAGCGCGAAGCGCGCGTGCGTGCCGCCGATATCCGCCAGCAAGCGGGATTCTCCGGCGCGCACGCCGCACGGCGCGACCGGTTGACCGTTCAGGGTCGCTTCGCTCATCGTCTCTCCCGGATTGTCATCGTGTGTCGATCGCAACGGTCATGGCACCTCCACGCCGCGCGCCGCGGCCAGCAGCGCGAACCAGTGCTCGCGCCCGAGCGGGATGCGGGTCGCCTCTACCGCTTCGCGCAGCGCCGCGATCCGGCTCGACCCGACGATCGGCAGCGGCCGGCACGGCAGCGCGAGCAGCCACGCGAACAGCACCGTCGTCGCGGACACGCCGAGCGCGTCGCCGATCCGCGCCGCGCTCGCACGCACGCGTGTCGCGGCGGGCGATGCCTCGGTCAGCACGCGTCCGCCCGCGAGCGGCGACCACAGCATCGGCGGACAGCGCCAGCGCTGCGCCTGGTCGAACGTGCCGTCGTCGAGCGGCGCGAGATGCAGCAGCGAGCATTCGACCTGGTTCGTCGCGAGCGACATCCCGTGCGCCGCCATCCGGTCTTGCAGCAACGCAGCCTGCGCCGGCGTAAAGTTCGATATCCCGAATTCCCTCACCTTTCCGTCACGCCGGAGCGCGGCAAAGGTCGTCGCGACTTCGTCGGCATCCATCAGCGGATCGGGACGATGCAGCAGCAGCAGGTCGAGCCGGTCGGTGCGCAGCGCGCGCAGCGACTGCTCGACCGACGCAACGACATGCGCGGCCCGCGTGTCGTAGTGCTTGATCCCGTGCGCGGGCCGGCGCGCGGACACGAGCCGGATCCCGCACTTCGTGATGATCTGCATCCGTTCGCGCAGGTGCGGCGCATCGGCCAGCACGTCGCCGAACAGGGCCTCGGCCGTGTAGTCGCCGTAGATGTCCGCATGGTCGAAGCTCGTCACGCCGAGTTCCAGCGCCGCCTCGATCAGCGCACGGCGCTCGCGGCCCGACAAGGCCCAGTCGCCGATCCGCCACATCCCGAACACGATGCGCGAGAACGGCGCGGCATCGGCCCCCATCGATATCGTCGTACAGCGTTCCGTCATCGCGCTCACCACCACCATTCGACCTGCGCACCGACCGTCGAACCCGTGCGCGACGTGCCGAAGATGCCCGTCGTCGACAGCGGATCGCCGGGCGCCGCCGCATCCTGCGCGGCCTTGTTCCAGCGCGCATACGTGTAGAACACGCGGAATTCGGGCCGCGACCAGAACGAGCGGTCCATCGCGAGCGTCAGCGCGACGCTCGCCTTCAGCAGCGTGCGCGTCGGGCCGCCGGACGGCGTCACGCGATCGTGCCCGAAGTCGCCCTGCAGCTTGATGTGCTGCGTGAACGCATACACCGGCCGCACGCCCATCGATATCCAGGTCTGCGACCCGCCCGACGGCGCGATGTCGCGCTGGTAGATGCCGACCACCTGGCCGCTGAAGTCGCGCGTCGCCTGCCAGTCGAACGCGTCGAGCACGCGAAAGCTCTTGTAGCGGTTGTCGTTGGTCAGCGTTCCCGTGTAGCCGAGGCCCGTGCCCGGGCCGACGCCATACTGGAACGCGAGCTTGTTCTTGCCGCCGAGCAGGTTGGTCTGCACGTGCTGGACCGTGAACGACCAGCCGCCATGCGCGTCCTGCAGCACGCCGCTCGAATTCAGCACCGGCGCGCGGGCCGGGATGTACGACAGCCCGAACTGCAGTTCGCCGCCGGGGTTCGGGTGCACGCCGGACAGTTGCAAGTCGTGGCGCGTCGCGTAGTTCGGCTGGTCGATGTAGTCCTCGCGGAACAGCGCATAGCTGAGCTTCAGGCCGCCGCCGATCGGCACGTTCTCGACGCCCGCGCCGAGGCCGCTCGGGTTCCAGTAGTAGAAGTCGTTCATGTGGACGTCGTTGCGCCGGTAGTAGATGCGCCCGAACCAGATCCGCATGTCGTCGAGCCCCGGCAAGTTCGTGAGCTGCACGTACGACTGCGGCAGGCGAATCCTGCCGTGATTGCCGTCGAAGGTCGGCGTGCGGTCGAGATCGTTGACGAGGCTCGCCATGCCGACCGCCGACAGCTGCATGCCGTTCGAGAACTTGTACAGCGTCTGGTCGATCTCCAGCTCGCCGTAGACCTGGCATTCGTTGCCGAGCCGGTACTTGCTCTGTGCGCCCGGCAACTGGAAGCAGGCCTGCGAATGGCCGTCGCTCGTGCCGACGCCGGCCCGCAGATAGCCATGGAGCTGCGTCCATGGCGTCAGCTGGTTCCACGCCGACGACGGCGTCGGCGTGGCCACGTTGGCGGGACTCGTGTCGGCCGGCACGACGCCCGTTGCCTGCGAGAGGCCGCCCGGCGCGCTGTCCTCGGCCATCGTCGTTGCCGGATCCGGCGCCGCGTGCAGCGCGGCCGATGCGACGGCCAGCGAGAAAGCGGCGGCGAGCCGCGTGAGCCTGAACGGGGTGCGTGCGGGGCCGCGCACGGCGCAGCCTGCTTCGTCGATCATGAACGTGTCTCCAAACGTTGTCAGTGCGCCGCGTGCGATGCGCGGCGTCATCGAATAGGTGTGTGTGCTGCGTCGTCCGTCATGTTGCTGTCGGGCCGGCGCGGTGGACGATCCGCGCGCCGGCCCCGTACGAAGTCAGCCCGCGACTTCAGCCGGCGACGTCGAGATCGAGCACCGGCGGCGCGTCGGCGGCCGCCGGCCCCGGCGCGTGGACGCGGATCGGCTCGCCCGCGGCCGCGCTCGCATAGATCGCGTCGAGAATTTCCATCACGATCAGCCCTTCCTCACCGGGCGCCGGATGCGGGACGTCGCACAGAATCGCTTCCGCGTAGTCGTACATCGCGGAATGCGCGGCGTCCGCGGGCGGATTCAGGCGCATGTCGAACTGCGCGCCGTTCTGCTCGATGAACACGTGCGCGTCGAACGTGTAGCCCTCGTTCAGGTTCTTCTGCAGCAGCCCGGCACGCGTGCCGAGGAGGCGGGTTTCCATCAGCTCCGCCTCCTGGATGTTGGTCGCCCACGACGCCTCCAGCGCGAGCGTCGCGCCGTTGTCGAAGCGGATCAGCGCAGCCGCGAGATCCTCGACGTCGAACGTCTTGCCCGCGCGCGCCGCCAGTTCGCGCGCGATCGGATCGTAGGTGCTGCCCATCACCCACACGGGCTTCGGATAGCCCATCAGCCACAGCGCGAGGTCGAGCCGGTGCACGCCGAGATCGATCAGCGGCCCGCCGCCCGCCAGCGCCTTCGTACCGAACCAGCCACCGAAGCCGGGCATCCCGCGCCGGCGATGCCAGACCGTCCGCCCGAAATAGAAATCGCCGAACAGGCCGCTGTCAACCTGCGCCTTCAGCGCGCGCGACTGCGCGCTGAAGCGGTACGAGAAATTGATCATCAGCCGCTTGCCGGCGCGCTGCGCGGCGATCAGCATCTCACGCCCCTCGTCCGCGTTCAGCGCCATCGGCTTCTCGCACAGCACGTGGCAGCCGGCGTCGAACGCGGCGAGCGTCAGCTCGCGATGGAACTTGTTCGGCGTGCACACGCTGACGACGTCGAGCTTCCCGGCTGCGAGCATCGCGTCGGCCGACGCGTAGCGTGCGTCGATGCCGAACGCGTCGCCGACCTTCGCGAGCCGCTTCGCATCGGGATCGGCAATCGCAACCACGTCGACGTCCGGATGCTCGCGCCAGCCTTCGATATGCTTGCGACCGATCCCGAGCCCGATCACGCCGACGCGCAGTCGGCGGCCGCGTGCGATCGCCGCCGCTTCCGGCAGCTCGACCTTGTAATCGTCGTTCATGCGAGGTCTCCTGCGGTTTGCTGGATGCCGACGTGCGCGAACTGCTGGCTCTTCTCGCTGAGCGTCTCGAGCGGCGGCGAGTTCGGGCAACGGTCGGCGAGGTTCACGCGCGGCGCGGCCCACTGCACCGCGTTCGCGATCACGCGCTGCACGTTGCGGTCGTGATAGGTCGGATACGCTTCATGCCCGGGACGGAAATAGAAAATCCGGCCATGGCCGCGCTCCCAGCAGCAGCCCGAACGGAACACCTCGCCGCCCTCGAACCACGAGATGAACACGGTGCTGTCCGGTTGCGGGATGTCGAAGCGCTCGCCGTACATCTCCTCGTGCTGCAGCTCGAAGTACTCGCCGAGCCCGGCCGCGATCGGATGTGACGGTTCGACGACCCACAGCCGCTCCTTCTCGGCCGCTTCGCGCCACTTCAGCGAACAGTTCGTGCCGAGCAGGCGGCGGAAGATCTTCGAGAAGTGCCCGGAATGCAGCACGATCAGGCCCATCCCTTCGAGCACGCGGCGCTGCACGCGCTCGACGATCTCGTCGGAGACCTTCGCGTGCGCCTTGTGCCCCCACCAGATCAACACGTCGCACGCGGCGAGCCGCGCTTCGCTTAAGCCGTGCTCGGGCTGGTCGAGCGTCGCGGTGCCGATCTCGAGCGGCAACGCGCCATGGCCGAGCGCCGGTGTCTCGGCGAGCGCGCCGGCGATCACCTGGTGAATGCCGTCCGGGTAGATCGCGCGCACGCCCGCGTTTTCCCGTTCGTGCTCGAACTCGTTCCACACGATCACTGAAAGCTTCTTGTTTAGCATGACTATCCTTTATCGAAGATTTGGCGCCAATTCGACAGCGGCCATGCGCCGTGGCCGCCTGAAACCTGTGGCCGGATTAGCCGCGCGCCGCGCGCCGCGCGCCGCTCAGGCGATCGCGAGCGCCGGCGCGGCAGGCTCGCGCGGCGTGCGTACCGCCGCGCGTCCGTCCGGATGAAACAGATGCAGCGCGCCGGCCGGCAGATCGACGCGCACGCGCTCGCCGATCCGCGCGCCGCCGGCATCGGTCTTCGCAACAAGCGGCTGGCCGCACAGCGGCGTGTCGAGATACAGATAGGTGTGTTCGCCCATCTGCTCGACGTGCGCGACTTCGCCCGTCACGGCGCCGGTGCCGACCCGCACGTGTTCGGGGCGGATGCCGAGCGTCACGCCGGCGCCCGTCTCGAGGCCTTCGCCGGACACGCTGGCGCTCAGCGGCTGGTCGCGTGCCAGCGCGCGAACCTCGCCACTGCCGGCCGCCGCGACGCTTGCCGGCAGGAAGTTCATCGCGGGCGAGCCGATGAAACCGGCGACGAACTGGCTCGCCGGACGGTGATACAGATCGAGCGGCGTGCCGATCTGCGCGATGCTTGCGATCCCGCTGCGCCCTTCGAGCGGCCGCAGCAGCACGATCTTGTCGGCGAGCGTCATCGCCTCGACCTGGTCGTGCGTCACGTAGATCATGCTGGTGCTGTCGAGGCTGCGGTGCAGCTTCGCAATCTCGACGCGCGTCTTCACGCGCAGCGCCGCATCGAGGTTCGACAGCGGTTCGTCGAACAGGAATACTTTCGGCTTGCGGACGATCGCGCGGCCGATCGCGACGCGCTGCCGCTGGCCGCCGGACAGTGCGCCGGGCTTGCGTTCGAGCAGCTCGCCGAGGCGCAGCGACTCGGAAGCGAGCCGCACCCGCCGGTCGATCTCGTCCTTCGGCAAGCGCAGATGACGCAGGCCGAACGCCATGTTTTCGTAGACGGACATGTGCGGATAGAGCGCATAGCTCTGGAACACCATCGCGATGTCGCGCTTCGCAGGCGCGAACGTGTTGACGCAGCGGCCATCGATCCACACGTCGCCCGCACTTTGTTCCTCGAGGCCGGCGACGATCCGCAGCAACGTCGACTTGCCGCAGCCCGACGGGCCGATGAATACGCAGAACTCGCCCGGCTCGACCGTGAGATTCACGTCGCTGAGGATGGGGGTCGTGCCGAACTGCTTGTGGAGACCGCTCAATTTGATCTGACTCATGTTTTCCCTCTTGATCCTGATCGGGCCGAGATGCGTCAACCCTTGACCGCGCCGGCAGTCAGGCCGGAGACGATATGCCGCTGAAACGCCAGCACCAGCAGCACGAGCGGCACCGTGACGATGACCGACGCGGCCATGATGGTTCCCCATGGCAACTCGTAACTGCTCGCGCCCGAGATCATCGTGATCGCGACGGGTACCGTGCGCTGGCCCGACGAGATCATGAAGGTCAGCGCGAACAGGAACTCGTTCCATGCCGATACGAACGCGAGCAGCGACGTCGCGGCCAGCGCCGGCCGCAGCAGCGGCAGGAAGATCCGGAAGATCAGCGTGAACACGCCGACGCCGTCGACGAGCGCCGCCTCCTCCAGCTCGCGCGGCAACTCGCGCATGAACGTGACGAGAATCCAGATCGTGAACGGCAGCGTGAAGATCAGGTCGGACAGCACGAGTGCGCCGAGGTGGTCGTACAGGCCGAGCGCGCGGACCAGCTCGAACAGGCCCGACAGGATCGCGACCTGCGGAAACATCGACACGCCGAGAATGCACATCATCAGCACCCCGCGCCCGCGGAACGACACGCGGCCGAGCGCATACGCGGCGAGCACCGACACGGCGAGCGACAGCGCGACCGCCCCGCCCGCGACGAGCGCCGAGTTCAGCAGGTACGCGCCGAACGGCTGGCCGCGGAACAGCTGGCGATAGTTGTCGAGCGACGGGCTCACCGGGAACAGCGACGTATCGAACAACGCGTCGCCGTGCTTGATCGACGTGCCGATCATGTAGACGAACGGGAACAGCGCGATCACCAACACGAGTGCCGACAGCAGCCCGTGAATCGCGATGTCGAGCGGATGCTTCTTCATTTCATGCCTCCTGCATCCGGCGGCGGCTGACCGCCATGTAGCCGATGGTGAACAGCACGATCGTGGCGAACAGCAGCATCGCCGACGCCGACCCGAACCCGACCTGCTGGAAATCGATCAGCTGTTCGCGCACATAGACCGACATGCTTTTCGTGATCCGGCTGTTCGACGTCATCACGTAGATCAGGTCGAACACGCGCAACGCGTCGAGCGAGCGGAAGATCATCGCGACCAGCACGCCGGGCAGGATCAGCGGCAGCGTCACCGACCGGAACACGCGCCAGCGCGGCACGCCGTCGACACGCGCGGCCTCGTAGCAATCGCGCGGCACGGTCTGCAGCGCGGCGAGCATCAGCAGCGCCATGAACGGCGTGGTCTTCCACACGTCGACGAGCACGATGGTCGGGAATACGAGGTGCGCATCGGCGGTGAACGCGAGCGGCTCATGGATCGCGCCGATCGACATCAGCATCGCGTTGACGATCCCGAACTGGTCGTTGAGCATCCAGCTCCAGATCTTCGCCGACACGACGGTCGGGATCGCCCACGGCACGAGCACGGCCGCACGCAGCAGCGTACGCAGCCGCGACGGCACGTCGAGCAGCAGCGCGACGCCGAGGCCCGTGCCCGTCTCGAGCACCACCGACACGACGGCGAACAGCACGGTATTGCCGACCGCCTGCCACCAGGCCGGGTCGCGCAGCACGCCCGCCGCGCCGAGATAGTTGTCGAGGCCGACGAAATGACGCTGCGACAGGTCGGACAGTTGCGCGTCGGTCAGGCTGAACCACGCGGTGCGCAGCAGCGGCCAGCCGGCGATCGCCGCCAGCGCGAGCAGTGCGGGCGCCACCAGCAGCCACGCCTGGCGTCGGCGCGCGTGGGCAAGCCCGGCCCGGGCCCGGGCGGGCGCCTGCACGAATACAGGAGTACTACTGATCTCGATGCTTCCGGTTCTCATTCGATGTCTCCTGTCAGGCCGGCGCCATGCGGCAGCCGGTCCGATCGATCAATCGCGCGCCGCGGCGCTCAGTGCCAGTTGCCGCCCGGCGCGAGCCGGTTGAGCGCGGCGGCGAGCCGCGCGAGCGCACCCGATGCGGTGTCGCTGCCGGCGAGCACGTCGTGCGCGGCGTTCCAGAACTGGTTGCTGACCTGGTTGTACTTCGCGCCGGTCACGGTCGACGGCCGCGCGACCGCCGTGCCGAAGGTCGGCAGCAGATCGGCCATGAACGGGTTGGCCTGCAGGATCTCCTTGTCGCGGTAGAGCGCCGGCATCGTCGGGTTGAACGACCCCTGGATCGCGCGCATCTTCTGCACTTCCGCGCTCGCCAGGTACATCACGAGATCGGCGGCCAGTTTCGGGTTCGGCGAGTAGCGCGACACGGCGAGCTGCCATCCGCCCAGCGCGGCGGCCGGGCGGCCGTCGGCGCCGCCCTTCGGCAGCGGCGCGATGCCGACCTTGCCCTTGATCGGGCTGCCCGTGCGATTCGCGATCGCCCATGCGTACGGCCAGTTGCGCATGAACACGGCGTTGCCGGCCTGGAACACGCCGCGGGCCTCCTCTTCGCCGTAGTTCAGCACGGCCTTCGGGCTGATCGTGCCGACCCATTTCGCCGACTGCTCGAGCGCCTTGATCGCGCCCGGGTTGTCGATCGTCACGCGGCCCTTGTCGTCGACCACCGTGCCGCCGTTGTAGCTGCTGACCCATTCGAGCGCATCGCAGGTCAGCCCTTCGTACGCACGCCCCTGCCACACGTAGCCCCAGACCTTCTCGTTGCCGGCGGCGCGCTCGCCCGACTGGACCTTGCGCGCGGTGGCGTCGAGTTCATCCCACGTTGCGGGCACTTTCACGCGGTACTTGTCGAGCAGGTCCTTGCGGTAGTAGAGCAGCCCCGTATCGATGAACCACGGCATCGCGACCAGCTTGCCGTTCACCGTATCGTTCGCGACGATGCTCGGGAACGACTGGCTTTCCAGTCCTTTGCTGTACGGCTTCAGGTCGATCAGGTGGTTCGCGAGGATACCCGGCCAGACCGTATCGATCTGCATCACGTCGATCTTGTCCGAGCCGCTGCCGAGCAACTGCTGATAAAGCGCCAGCGTCTCGCTCGAGTTATTCGGCATGCTGATGAACTCGACCTCGTTGCCGGTCTTCTCGGCCCAGCGCTTCGCCGAGACCTGGCAAATGTCCTGGTCGACGCCGGCCGCGCCACATGCGATCCGCAGCGTCGCCGCGCCGGCCGTGGCGGCCGTCATCGCGAGCGCCATCGTCAGCAAACCTGCCTTGAGCTTCGTCATTCGGTGTCTCCGGTTTTTTTCGAATCGTTCGAATCGTGCGCCGCGGTGTCGCGAGCGCGTCGCCGGGTGCCGTGGGTCTATGAGACTCCAGTCCGGTTAATCGAAAATTTCGGAAACGCGCCGCGCCATTAACAATCGAAACAATCGCCGTCGCGCGTCAGCCCAGCAGCGCGGCGAGTGCCGCCAGATCGAACGGCTTCGGCACGAACGGCAGGTCCGCGCGCCAGTCGGGATGGGTCTGATGAATCTCGGGCGGCAGGCCCGAGGTGAGCACGACGCGCTGCGCCGGCCAGCGCTCGGCGAGCCGCGCCGCGAACGCGATGCCGCTGCCGCCCGCGCCGAGCGAGATGTCCGACAGCACGAGCGTGACGGGGCCGTGCTCGGCCAGCCAGCGCAATGCCGCGTCGCCGGTCGCCACCGCGTCGGCCCGCGCGCCGAGCGCCGCGAACTGGCTGAGCGCCGTGTCGCGCACCTCGGGATCGTCGTCGACCACGAGCACGCGGGCACCGGCCGGTCCGGCAACGGGCGCGGCCGCGATGACGGCCGGCGTGCCGCGCCGTTCGGGCGGCGCGCACTCGGGCAGCCACAGTTCGACGCGCGTCCCCTGGCCGACCTCGCTGTGGATTCGCAGATCGCCGCCGCTCTGGCGCACGAAGCCGTAGACGCTGCTGAGCCCGAGCCCGCTCCCCTCGCCGGCCGCCTTGGTCGTGAAGAACGGCTCGATCACCTTGTCGAGCAGCACCGGCGCGATTCCGCAGCCCGTGTCGGTGACGCTCAGCACGATCGCGTGCGGCGCGGCGGCACCGTCGGCCGCCGGTTCGCGGCGCGCGGCCAGCGTCAGCGTCCCGCCGCCCGGCATCGCGGCGGCGCTGTTGAGCGCCAGGTTGAGGACCGCGTTCTCGAGCTGGCCGCGGTCGACGTTCACCCACATCGCGTCGGCGGCCGGCTCCAGCACGACGGCCACCCGCTGGCCCGCCGAGTATTCGACGAGATCGAGCATCTCCGCGAGCATCGCCCTGACCGACACGCGTTCGGCCTGCAGCGGCTGGCGCCGCGCGAACGCGAGCAGCCGCCGCGTGAGCCGCGACGCGCGTTCGGCCGCGCGGCGCGCCCGCTCGGCCATCGTCTGCGCGTCCTGCTGCCCGTCGAGTCGCGGCAGCAGCAGCTCCAGGTTGCCGAGTATCGCGACGAGGAAGTTGTTGAAATCGTGCGCGACGCCGCCCGTCAGCTGGCCGAGCACGTCCATCTTCTGCGCCTGGCGCAACTCCGCCTCGACCGCGCGCCGGCTCGTCAGGTCGCGGCAGACCGCCACCCATCCGCCGTCCGGAAGCGGCTGGCAGTGGAATTCGAGGGTCCGCTGGTCGCGCAGGTGCAGTTCGGCCGACGCGGCGATGCGCGCGCCGTCCGACGTGCGGGTCGCGGTCTCGCGCGACACCTGGCGCCAGCGCGCGGGCTGATGCATGGCCTGCCGCAGCGTCGCGAGCGACAGGCCCGCATGCAGCGCGCCCGGGTCGATCCCGAGCAGCGTCGCGAAGGTCGGATTCCACGCGATCAGGCTGCCGTGCGTGTCGTGGACGGACACCCCGTCGTTCATCGAGTTGAGCACCGACTCCTGCAGGCGGCGCTGCGACTCGAGCCCCTGGGTCAGTTGCTCTTTCTCGATCAGGTTGGTGCGGAACACCTCGAACGCGCGCGCCAGCTCGCCGATTTCGTCGGGCCGGTGCGTCGACGGCATCCGGTCGGACGTGATCCCTTTCGCGAGTCGCGTCATCACGCGCGTCATCGCCTGCAGCTTGTGCAGGATGCGGCTCGCATACGCGACGCCGAGCAGCGCCACCGCGACGCCCGCGACGGCCAGCAGCAGCAGGCCCGACTGGCTGGAGACCGCGACCTTGCGCACTTTGTCGCTGCGCTCGCTGGCGATCTGCCGCAACCGCTCGACGTAGCGCGCCGACTTGCCGCTCAGGTGATCCGCGTGGCCGCGCAGGACCGTGACGAGATAGCCCGTCTGCGCTTCGCTCGACAGAAACTCGCGGCGCACCGCGAACGCGTTGCGCGCACCGCCGTCGAGGCGCTGCAGCGCCTCGGCAAGCGCCGGCTGGCGGCGGTCTTCGCCGCGTTCACGCGCGCGCAGCCACAGCGCCTCGTTATCGCTTTCCGCGCTGCCGAGCTCCGCCGCGTTCGCCGCCTGCAGCGCACCGGCCGTGCGGGCCCAGATCTCGAGCAGCGTCGGCGCGCGCTGCGCGATCACGCTCTTGTCGCGCGCGATGCTGTCGCCGATGCGGTCGTTCGCGAGCCGCAGGTCGCTCAGTTCCTCCTTGAGCTGCCGCTGCCGGCCCGACACGATCAGCAGCCGGGCGAGATCCTGGTCGATCGCGTCGAGATCGTCGATCACCGCGAGCTGTTCGCCCGCCTTCGCGGCTGGGCCCGGCTGTTTGCCGAAGCCCGGCGACAACCGCCGGATGTCGCCGAGCAGGCCGCGCAGCAGCTCGGTGTCGTTGTGCAGCAAGTCCGGCGAATCGGTGAGCATCATGCTCGGCGCAACCGCGGCGAGCTGCGCGACCTTGTCCGACAACTCGAGCGCGCGGGCAATCTCCGGCACGACGTTCGCCTCGTATTCGTCGAGCGCGTTCTGGTTCGCGCGCATGCCGAGCACGCCGACCACCACGACCGCGAGCGTGATGCCGAACAGCAGCAGAAACGTCGCGATCAGCTTGGCCCGGACACTCCAGGGCGGCAACAGCCTGAACGTCGTGCGCATCGCGTCACACGCGCACGACGGGCACGGCGAACACATAGCCGATGCCGCGCTGCGTGCGGATATAGGTCGGCTGCTCGGGGTTCGGCTCGATCTTGCGGCGCAGGCGCAGGATCAGCACGTCGATCGTCCGGTCGTACACGTCGATGCCGAAGCCGCGCGTATGTTCGAGCAACTGGTCGCGCGACCAGACACGCGACGGCTGCTGCACCATCGCGGCGAGCAGCTCGAATTCGCCCTGCGTCAGCGCGCACGGGCCGCCGTTGTGCGTCAGCGTGCGCGCGGCGAGGTCCATCGTCCAGCCGTCGAAGCAGTAGCGCGGGCCGCCTCCGTTCGACGCGGGGCGCGGCATCGACAACTCGATCGTGCGCCGTAGCTGGGCGCGCACCCGCGCGATCAGTTCGCGCCCGGAGAACGGTTTCGTGACGAAATCGTCGGCGGCGGTCTCGAGGCCGAGTACGCGATCCGTCTCGTCGCCAAGGCCGCTGATCATGATGATCGACACGTCGGACCGGCGCCGCAGCTCGCGCGCGACCGTCAGGCCGTCCTCGCCGCGCAGCTTCAGGTCGAGAATCACGAGCGCGTGCGGCGCGGCCGCGAGCTGCTGCTGCATCCGGGCGGCGCTGTCGACCGCCGAGACCTCGAACCCGGCCTCTTCCAGCACGCCCTTCAGCCAGGCGCGCACGTCCGGATCGTCGTCCAGCACCAGGATCCGATGTTTTTCTGACATGGGTGTTCTCCTCCAAGCCGGTCGCGCGCCGATTCGATCGGCCGCGCGGTGCGGACTGGCATTTCTGTCGGTATGAGGCCGGACCGCGGTGGGTTGACGCAGTCGAGCCGGAAGCGAATGGTGGCCGATCCGGGCCAATCCTGGCAAGTTCCCGCGAACGCGAATCGGCATAAGGATGGGCGCGGCGCCACTTTCGCGTTCGCGTGGCTCAACAGGACGCGCGCGGGATTCTAACGTCGAAAAATCCCGGCGGGACTGCGCCGCGATCGGTGAATACCCTGCCCGGACCGCCGTTCGAACGTACGCGCCGACGTGCGTACGGCATGCCGCACGATTGCACCGGGCGTGCCGGCCGTGCAGGGGCACCGACCACGCATGCGCCCCGATGCCCGGACACGATCGGGCCGCCGACACGTCACGCGCGCCTGACGAGCGCATCGATCCGCGGCGATTTCGTCGATCGATCTGCATGACGAACGAAATCGACGTCGTGCTGCCAATCTCCGATCACGATCGCCGTGGCGTGTGCGGCATCTCGGTGCCGTTCACCGCGCTCACCGCACTCACCGCACTCACCGCGTTCACCGCGTTCACCGCGTTCACCGCGTTCACCGCGTTCACGCGATCGTGGCCCGCCCGGTTTCCGTTGTAGCGGCAATCGCTCCGCATCGCTGTCGTTGCCGCTTCCCGATAAAAAAACACACGCGAAATACCTGCGCGGCCTGCCGGTTTCGCGGCTCCGGCACACATCGAGAAAGACCTCCGCGCCACATCGCACTTTCCATCGCCGAAACGTCGGCGGCCTGCCGAGTCGCGCATGTCCTGCGCGAACCCCGCGGGAAACCGGCTTCCTGTATCGCACGGACGTCACGCATCGATTCGATCGCATGTAACCGATTTTTCTGCCGCCTCGTGATCGCCAACCGCGCGATCGGGTGACCCATTCAACACATCGGCCGAGTTTGTGCGGGCAACAATGGCGATGCCGCGCGACCGGGGCCATGCGGCCGTCTTGCATTTGCATGGAACGGGCACGCGACGGTTTTTCAAGCGCAAACCACAACTCACGAGGACATACCATGCAACTCCAATCCCATCCGGCGTGCCGCCCGTTTTACGAAGCCGGCGAACTCGCGCAACTGACTGCCTTTTACGAAGAAGGCCGCAACGTCATGTGGATGATGCTGCGATCGGAGCCGCGGCCGTGCTTCAACCAGCAACTCGTCACCGACATCATCCATCTCGCACGCGTCGCACGCGACTCGGGCCTCACGTTCGACTTCTGGGTGACGGGCTCGCTCGTCCCCGAGCTGTTCAACGTCGGCGGCGACCTGAGCTTCTTCGTCGACGCGATCCGCAGCGGCCGCCGCGACCAGCTGATGGCCTACGCGCGCTCCTGCATCGACGGCGTGTACGAGATCTACACGGGCTTCGGCACCGGGGCAATCTCGATCGCGATGGTCGAGGGCAGCGCGCTCGGCGGCGGTTTCGAGGCCGCGCTCGCGCATCACTACGTGCTCGCGCAGAAGGGCGTGAAACTCGGGTTCCCCGAGATCGCGTTCAACCTGTTCCCGGGCATGGGCGGCTATTCGCTCGTCGCGCGCAAGGCGCACCGCGGCCTCGCGGAATCGCTGATCTCGACCGGCGAAGCGCATGCGGCCGAGTGGTACGAGGACTGCGGGCTGATCGACCAGACGTTCGACGCCGGTGACGCGTATCTCGCGACGCGCACCTTCATCGACGTGACGAAGCCGAAGCTGAACGGCGTGCGCGCGATGCTGCGCGCACGCGAGCGCGTGTTCCAGTTGTCGCGCTCGGAGCTGATGGACATCACGGAAGCGTGGGTGCATGCGGCGTTCACGATCGAGCCGAAGGACCTCGCGTACATGGAACGCCTGGTGATGCTGCAGAACCGGCGCGTGTCGAAGCTGCGCACGGTGTAATGCGGCGGGCGCCGCCGGTTGCCGGCGGCGCCCCATGCAGGAACGAGGCTCAGGCGATCAGCCTGAGCTTTCTCGTCTCCGCGAGCCACGCCTCGAATGCCTGCGCCGGCATCGGGCGTGCGTAGTAGTAGCCCTGCGCGTGGTCGACGTCGAGCTGCTTGAGGAAGTCGGCTTCCGCATGTGTCTCGACGCCTTCGGCGACCACCGCGAAATTCAGCGCCTTCGCGAGCGACACGACCGAGCGCACCAGCGCCTGCGAGCGCGGATTGCGGTCGATGCCCGTGATGAAGGTGCGGTCGAGCTTGATCGCGTCGAGCGGCAGGCGCGACAACTGCGACAGCGACGAGTAGCCGGTGCCGAAATCGTCGAGATGGATCTGCGCGCCGAGCTGGCGAAACTGCCGCATCAGCCCGTTGGCGGAATCCTCGTCCTCGATGAAGCAGCTCTCGGTCAGCTCGATGTCGAGCAGGCAGGGCTTGAGCCCCGCGCCGTCGAGAATCGACGCGAACTGGTGCACGATGTTCATGTCCTGCAACTGCCGCGCGGACAGGTTCACCGCGATCCGGATGGCGAGCCCCTTCGCCTTCCACGCGGCGGCCTGCGCGGCCGCGGTGCGCATCACCCAGCGCCCGAGCGGCGCGATCAGGCCCGACTCCTCCGCGAAACGAATGAACTCGACCGGCGCGACGAGCCCGCGATCGGGCGACTGCCAGCGGATCAGCGCCTCGACGCCGTGCACGTCGCCGGTCGCGATATCGACGACCGGCTGGTAGTGCAGCACGAACTGCTCTTCCTCGAGCGCCTTGCGCAGGTTCGTGTCGAGCCACATGTACTTCGCGACCTTCTGGTTCATCTCCAGCGAGAACACGCGGTACGTATGCTTGCCTTCTTCCTTCGCGACATACATCGCGGTGTCGGCGCTGCGAATCAGCGTCTCGAGAGAATCGCCGTGCTGCGGATGCATCGCGATGCCGATCGAGCAACTCGTGTAGACCTCCATCAGCCCGAGGTGGATCGGCGTGCGCAGCCGTTCGAGGATGATCTGCGCGGTCGCTTCGAGCAGCGGCCGCGTGCCGTGCTCGAACAGCACGAGGAATTCGTCACCGCCGAGCCGCGCGAGCGTCGCGCCGGACGGCAGGCAGCCGCTGATGATCGTGGACACGTCCTGCAGCAGGCGGTCACCGGTGATGTGGCCGTAGTGATCGTTGACGCGCTTGAAGTTGTCGAGATCGAGGAACAGGATGCCGACCTGGCCGCGCGACACGGCGCTGTCGTCGGCGATCGCCGCATGGATGCGCTCGCTGATCGCATGGCGGTTCGGCAGCCCGGTGAGCACGTCGGTGTTCGCGAGTTCGGTGAGCCGATGCTGCGCGTTGCGCTCCTCGGTGATGTCGATGCCCGAGCAGATCAGGAACTGCTCTTCCACGCCGCTGCCGCTCTGCACGAACTTGTTGCGGAACTGGAACAGGCGCGGCCCGTTGACCGTATTGATGTAGCGCTCGACCGCGAACGAGTGGTTGCTCGCGAAAAAGCCGGTGATGTTGCTGCGCGACTGCGCGCCCTGCTCGGGGCTCATGAACAGCTCGAACGCGCTGCGGCCGATCACGTCGACTTCGCGCTTGCCCGTCACTTCCTCGCACAGGCGGTTGAAGCGCTGCACCATCCCGTTGCGGTCGAGAATCACGACGAGCGAATTCACTTCGGACACGACCTGCTCGGCGAACTCGAGCCCGTGCGCGAGATCGCCCGCGACGGACACGGCATCGGAATAGGCGCAGGCCGTGCCGGCCCAGTCGGTCGTGTCGACCTTCCTGCCGACGAGATGGAGGCTGACCGGCTCGCCGAACAGCGCGATGTCGAGCACGAGGTGCGACGTGACGCCCGTCAGCGCACGGATGCGCGCGGCCTGCTCGACCGTCAGCGCAACGGCGACGTTGGTCAGGCCGCGGACGGCGGCCAGTTCGAGCGCATTGCTGTCGCTGCCGAGACGCCAGCAGGGGCTGCGCGTACCGACATGCGCCTCGAGCACCGCGCTATCGTTTTCGTCATCCATGGACACGCCCCGATCCAGAAAAAAACGCACAGTGTAGACGGAGGCGAACTGGCCGACTGCCCTCCCGGGCC
Organism: Burkholderia pyrrocinia; assembly: GCF_018417535.1. Lineage (NCBI taxonomy): Bacteria > Pseudomonadati > Pseudomonadota > Betaproteobacteria > Burkholderiales > Burkholderiaceae > Burkholderia > Burkholderia pyrrocinia. The sequence continues at coordinate 1,663,270 of NZ_CP070978.1, forward strand.
GCGCAGCGCGCGTTCCCGGCAAGGCAGCCGTGATTGCCGTGACAACGGCCCACGTCCCGTACTTGGTTCCAACCAATGCGACCGGCGTTCGCGCGTAATGCGCGCAGGTTTTGCCTAACGAATGATGAGAGCCATCTTATCAAATGACGATGAGGATTGGCACTCACATTTAGTGAAGAGTGTCAAGGAATCGGGACTCGATTGGCAAGCCGGATTTTTCATGATTGGCGGCATGCTCAAGCGCTGGTGAGGCGGTGCGAAATGGGGCTGGCGAGATGGGCGGAGCGCCTTGCTCCCAAAGGGTTCGCGGGAAATTCATAAATGTGGGGACTGATGGCCGTCGGGACCGCCACGGCAGAGCCGGATCGCGTTCCTGCGACACGAAATCCGGCCAATTTGATTCCGTTCTTGCGTGAATGCGCCGCTTTATTCCACAGTCGGTTGCAATATCGGGCCGACTGCCGAAGCGGCGTGTTTTACCGGATCCTGCTGCCCCGAAGCGGCGTGTTTTACCGGGTCCTGCTGCCGGCGCGGGTGGAACCGGTACGGCGCGCCGTTGCGGCCGGCGCGCGAGACGCGCGGCGGGCGTTCGCCGCCCCGCACGAACGCCCGCCGTCAACGCTGCCGCGCGTGCCGCGGCTCAGCCCGCCGCGCCGTATCCGCCGCCGCCCGGCGTTTCGACGACGAACACGTCGCCCGGCGCCATCTGCGCGCGGCCGATATGGTCGAGCGCCTCGACCGTGCCGTCCGCGCGCTCGATCGTGTTGCGGCCGAGCGCGCCGGCTGCGCCGCCCGCCGCGCCGAACGGCGCATGGATCCGGTTGTTCGACAGGATCGACGCGGTCATCGGTTCGAGGAAGCGGATCCGCCGCACCGCGCCGTCGCCGCCGCGCCAGCGCCCGCCGCCGCCCGAGCCGGCGCGGATCCGGTGCGAATCGAGCCGCACCGGGTAGCGCCATTCGAGCACTTCCGGATCGGTCAGCCGCGAGTTCGTCATGTGCGTCTGCACCGCGCCGACACCCGCGAAGCCGTCGCCCGCGCCGCTGCCGCCCGCGATCGTCTCGTAGTACTGGTATTGATCGTTGCCGAATGTGAAATTATTCATCGTGCCCTGGCTCGACGCGACGCAGCCGAGTGCGCCATACAGCGCGTTGGTGATCGCCGACGACGTCTCGACGTTGCCCGACACGACCGCGGCCGGATACTCGGGGTTCAGCATCGAGCGCGCGGGCACGATCACCGTCAGCGGCTTCAGGCAGCCGGCGTTCAGCGGGATGTCGTCGCCGACCAGCGTGCGGAACACGTACAGCACCGCGGCCATGCACACGGCCTTCGGCGCATTGAAGTTGTTGTCGAGCTGCGCGGACGTGCCGGTGAAATCGATCTCCGCGCGCCGTGCCGCGCGATCGACGCGGATCGCGACGCGAAGCTCCGCGCCGTTGTCGAGCGGATAGCGGTACGCGCCGTCCTGCAGCGCGCCGATCACGCGCCGCACGGCTTCTTCCGCGTTGTCCTGCACATGCCCCATGAACGCGAGCACGACGTCGCGGCCGAACTGCGCGACCATCCGGCGCAACTCGTCGACGCCCTTCTGGTTCGCGGCGACCTGCGCGCGCAGGTCGGCCATGTTCTGCTCGACGTTGCGCGCCGGATAGCGGCCCGACGCGAGCAGCGCGCGCGTATCGGCATCGCGCAGCACACCGGCCGACACGAGCTGCCAGTTGTCGATCAGCACGCCCTCCTCGTCGATATGCGTCGAATCGGGCGGCATCGAGCCCGGCGTCGTGCCGCCGATATCCGCGTGGTGGCCGCGCGAGCCGACGTAGAACAGCGGCGTGTCCGCGCCGTCCGCGAACACCGGCGTGATGACCGTCACGTCCGGCAGGTGCGTGCCGCCGTGATACGGGTCGTTCAGCATGAACACGTCGCCGTCGCGCATGCGGCCGCGGTTGCGCTCGATCACCGTGCGGATGCTCTCTCCCATCGAGCCGAGGTGCACGGGCATGTGCGGCGCGTTCGCGATCAGGTTGCCGTCGCCGTCGAAGATCGCGCACGAGAAGTCGAGCCGCTCCTTGATGTTCACCGAATACGCGGTGTTCTGCAGCCGCAGCCCCATCTGCTCGGCGATCGACATGAACAGGTTGTTGAAGATCTCGAGCCGCACCGGATCGGCATCGGTGCCGAGCGAGCGACGCGTCGGCAGCGGCGTCGTGCGCGTCAGCACGAGGTTGCCCTGCGCGGTCATCCGTGCGCGCCAGCCGGGCTCGACGACGGTCGTGCCGTTTTTCTCCGCCACGATCGCCGGGCCGTCGATCGCGTCGCCGGCGAGCAGCGTGTCGCGCACGTAGAGCGCCGCGTCGTGCCACCGGCCGCCGGAATAAAAGCGCACGGCGGAATCGGCGCGCGGTGCAGCGGCGGCGCCGTCCCCGCGCGGCGCGAGCGGCGCGATTTCCACCGGCGCGTCGGAGCGGCCGATCGCCTCGACCGACGCCAGTTCGGCCACGAGCGGCGTACCGGGCATCAGGAACGCGTAGCGCTGCCGGTACGCAGCCTCGAACGCCTGCTGCATCGCGTCGACGCTGCCGGCCGGCACGTCGAGCGCCGAATCGGTGCCCTGGTAACGCAGGTGCACGCGCCGCTCGGTCGCGATCCGCTCCGGCGGCACGCCCTGTTCGAGCAGCGCGCCGACGGCCTCGTCGGCCAGCCGGTCGAGCGCCGCGTTCAGCGCCGGCAGCGACGCATCGGACAGCACGGCCTCGACCGCGCGCTCGCGCATCGCGGTCTGGTCGGCAAGACCCATCCCGTACGCGGACAGCACGCCCGCGAGCGGATGCGCGAACACCTGCGTCATCCCGAGCGCGTCGGCCACGCCGCACGCGTGCTGGCCGCCCGCGCCGCCGAACGTCGTCAGCACGTAGCGCGACACGTCGTGGCCGCGCTGCACGGAGATCTTCTTGATCGCGTTCGCCATGCTGCCGATCGCGATTTCGAGGAAGCCTTCGGCGAGCGCCTCGGGCGTCTCGCGCCGCCCCGTCGCCGCATGGATTTCATCGGCAAGCGCTTCGAACTTCGCGACCACGCCGTCGCGATCGAGCGGTTGGTCCGCATGCGGGCCGAACACGCGCGGGAAATGATCGGGCTGGATCTTGCCGAGCATCACGTTGCAGTCGGTCACCGTCAGCGGGCCGCCGCGCCGGTACGCGGCCGGCCCCGGGTTCGCGCCGGCCGATTCGGGCCCGACGCGCAGCCGCGCGCCGTCGAAGCCGAGCACCGAGCCGCCGCCCGCGGCGACCGTATGGATGCTCATCATCGGCGCGCGCATCCGCACGCCGGCCACCTGCGTCTCGAACACGCGCTCGAACTCGCCGTTGTAATGCGACACGTCGGTCGACGTGCCGCCCATGTCAAAGCCGATCACCTGGCCGAAGCCGGCCGCGCGCGCGGCGCGCACCATCCCGACGATGCCGCCCGCCGGGCCCGACAGGATCGCGTCCTTGCCCTGGAACGCATCGGCGCGCGTCAGCCCGCCGCTGCTCTGCATGAACTGCAGGTTCACGCCCGGCATCTCGTGCGCGACCTGCTCGACGTAGCGGCGCAGGATCGGCGACAGGTACGCGTCGACGACGGTCGTGTCGCCGCGCGACACCATCTTCATCAGCGGCGACACCTCGTGCGACACCGACACCTGCGTGAAGCCGATGCGGCGTGCAAGCTCGGCGAGCGCACGTTCATGCGCGGTATGGCGATAACCGTGGATCAGCACGATCGCGAGCGCACGCACGCCGGTGTCGAACACGCGGCGCAGCGACGCTTCGGCGCTCTCGACATCGAGCGGCACGACGACGTCGCCATGCGCGCCGATGCGCTCGTCGATCTCGACGACGGTCTCGTACAGCGCATCGGGCAGCACGATGTCGAGATCGAACAGGCGCGGCCGGTTCTGGTACGCGATGCGCAGCACGTCGCGAAAGCCGCGCGTCGTCGCGAGCGCGGTACGTTCGCCCTTGCGTTCGAGCAGCGCGTTGGTCGCGACCGTCGTGCCCATCTTCACCATGTCGACGTGCGCGGGCGTGATCGGCTCGCCATGTGCCAGGCCGAGCAGGTGGCGGATACCGGCCACGGCCGCGTCGCGATACTGCTCGGGGTTCTCCGACAGCAGCTTGTGCGTGACGAGCGTGCCGTCGGGCCGGCGCGCGACGATGTCGGTGAACGTGCCGCCGCGGTCGATCCAGAATTGCCAGCGCGCGGCGTCGGAGGGAACGGGAGAAAGGTGTCGGTCAGTCATGATGGTCGATGCGTCGTGAAATCTCGGAACGAGCACCGCCGCACGGTGCGCGTCGCGCGCCGTGTCACGGTGTCGATGAAAGGGGAAGAAAACGAAGGGCGGGCCGCCCCGCCGCTTACGCGGCGTCGAGCTCGCGGCCGCGCGTCTCGGGCAGCGTCAGCGCGGCGACGATCACCACGCCGTATGCCGCGACCGCGAAGATCCCGATGCTCGTGCCGAGGCCATATTGCTTCGACAGCGCGCCGATCAGGAACGGGAACAGTGCGCCGATCGCGCGGCCCACGTTGTAGCAGAAGCCTTGGCCCGAGCCGCGCACGCGGGTCGGGAACAGTTCGGTGAGGAACGCGCCCATCCCCGAGAAGATGCCCGATGCGAAGAAACCGAGCGGAAAGCCGAGCCACAGCATCGACGCGTTGGTCAGGTTCAGCGACGTGTATGCGAACGCAATCACCATCGAGCCGATCGCGAACAGGATGAAGTTCGGCTTGCGGCCGAGGCGGTCGGTCAGGTACGCGCTCGTCAGGTAGCCGACCCACGAGCCGAAGATGATCATCGCGAGATACCCGCCGGTGCCCATCACGGTCAGGTGCCGCTCGGTCTTCAGGAACGTCGGCAGCCACGTCGTGATCGCGTAGTAGCCGCCCTGCGCACCGGTCGTCAGCAGCGCCGCGCGCAGCGTCGTCGTGATCAGCTTCGGCGCGAAGATCTCGGTGAGGCGCGGTGCGTCGGCCACCTTCGCCTGCGCGGCCTTCTCCTTCTCGTAGACGTCCGGCTCCTTCACGTAACGGCGGATCGCGACGACCAGCAGCGCGGGCGCCAGCCCGACGAGGAACAGCGCGCGCCATGCCTGCTCGGCCGGCAGCACCGAGAACAGCAGCGCATACAGCAGCGCGCACAGCCCCCAGCCGATCGCCCAGCCCGACTGCACGAGGCCGACCGCCTTGCCGCGGTCGCGCGCGCGGATCACTTCACCGATCAGCACCGCGCCGGCCGTCCATTCGCCGCCGAAGCCGAAGCCCATCAGCGCACGCGCCGCGAGCAACTGGTGATAGTTCTGCGCAAGCCCGCACAGCGCGGTGAACACCGCGAACCACAGCACCGTGAGCTGCAGCGTGCGCACGCGGCCGATCCGGTCGGACAGGATGCCCGCGATCCAGCCGCCGAGCGCCGACGCGAGCAGCGTGATCGTGCCGATGAAACCGGCGTCCGCGAGCGAGATGCCCCAGGTCGCGACGAGCGTCGGGATCACGAACGACAGCATCTGCGTGTCCATCCCGTCGAGCATGTAGCCGACCTTGCAACTCCAGAACGCGCGGCGCTCGCGCGGCTGCGCGTCCGCGTACCACGAGAACAGGCCGCTACGCTCGGGGCTCGCGGGCTCGGCGGCGGGTGCCGCGAGGGTCTTGCTTTCCATGGTGGTGCTCCTGTCGTTATGCGCGGTCAATTGCGTGTGGTGTGTCGTATGTCGTGCGTGCGTCGCGCACGTCGCCGCGATGCCGGATCAGAACACGGCCAGCGACGCGTTCGTGATGTCGGTCATCAGCATGTGGCCGGGCGTATGCGCGATCGCGACCGGCAGCTTCGCGTCCATCAGCGCGGTTTGCGGCGTCACGCCGCACGCCCAGAACACCGGCAGCTCGCCGTCGCGGATCGTCACCGCATCGCCGAATTCGGGTGCGTTCAGATCCGCGATGCCCAGTTCCTGCGGGTGGCCGATATGGATCGGTGCGCCATGCACGCCCGGGAACCGGCTCGTGATCTGGACCGCGCGGATCGCGTCGGCGCCGCGCATCGGCCGCATCGACACGACGAGCTGGCCGCCGAAGATCCCCGCGCGACGGTTCGCGATCGACGTGCGGTACATCGGCACGTTGCGGCCCTCCTCGACGTGGCGCAGCCCGATCCCTTCACGGGCGAGCATGTCCTCGAACGAGAACGAGCAGCCGATCGCGAATACGACGAAGTCGTCGCGCCACAGCGCTTCCAGCGACTCGACGCGTTCGGTCAGGCGGCCGTCGCGGTACACGTTGTAGCTCGGCACGTCGGTGCGGATGTCGAGATCCTCGCCGAGCGCGTCGATCCGGAACGCGCCCGGTTCACCGACGCCGAGCAGCGGGCACGCTTTCGGATTCGCCTGACAAAAGCGCAGGAAATCGTGCGCGTACGCATCGGGCAGGATCGCGAGATTCGCTTGCGCGAACGGGCCGCAGTGGCCTGCGGTCGGGCCGCGGAACGCGCCGTGGCGCACGGACTGGCGGAATTCGGAAGGCGTCATGAGATTCAATGGCAGATCGGGATGTCGTCGGGATGACGGTGTCGTGTCATCGGATACGGCGAAGAATAGAAAAGAAAAAATTTTGTCGCCAACGAGTTTTTCTGCGCTTGATGTATAGAATTTCTTAACGGATCTTGGGGTTTTCCCCGGTCCCGTTCACTTTTCCTCACCGGCAAGCTGCGCATCCACCGTCCGTCCGACCGCCATGAACACGCGTTTTCTCGAAACCTTCGTCACGCTCGCGAAGCTGCGCAACTTCCGCACGACGGCCGCCGCGCTGCACGCGACGCCGGCGGCGATCTCGCAGCGCCTGAAGGCGCTCGAGGACGAATTGCAGACGGTACTCGTCGACCGCGACAGCCGCGAATTCCGGCTCACGCCGAACGGCGAGTACCTGCTCGGTTATGCGAAAGCCGTCGTCGAGGCGACGCAGGAGCTGCAGGCCGCCGCGTCCGGCGAAAGCGCACTGCGCGGCAAACTGCGGCTCGGCGTGATCGAGACCGTCGTGCATAGCTGGCTGCCGCACTATATGCGCCGCCTCGCCGCCGACTATCCGCAGCTCGAGATCGACCTGACCGTCGATGTGAGCGTCGTGCTGCAGCGCCGGCTGATGGCCGGCGAACTCGACCTGATCATCCGCGTCGAGGGCAGCGACGAGGCGTCGGTCGTCTGCGACGCGCTCGCGAACTATCCGGTGCGCTGGATCGCGCGCGCGGGGCTGCTGCCGAACGCGCGCACGGGCCTCGCGCGGCAGGTACTGCGCCAGCCGATCCTCACCTACGGGCGCGGCACCGCGCCCCACCGTGCGCTGGAGGACATCGTCCGCACGCTTGCGCACGCGCACGGCGTGCCGTTGTCGGACACGCGCATTACCGGATCGCCGTCGATCTCGGTGATCGTACAGCTCGTGCGCGACGGCTTCGGCGTCGCCGCGATTCCGGTGCTGTTCGTCGATGCGCTGATCGAGAGCGGCGAGGTTGTCGAGCTGCCGCTGCAGCCGTCGCCGCCGTCGATCGTCGTGTCGATGTCGCGGCGCGCGGATGCGCCGCGGTTCGTGCACGGCGCGGCGATCGCCGCGCGGGCCGCGTGTCATGAGTATTGCGAGAAGAGTACGCGGCGGCTGGTTGAGGCGCTTTGACGCGGTGCGGGGTGTTGCGAGGTTGCGCATCCGGCGCGGAATCGCGCTGTCCGACCTCGGTGCGATCCTGATCGAAACCAACGATCAGGCGCCGTTCGTGTCGGACGTCTGGTGGATCCTGTTCGATACGAGCAAGCAGTTCGCGTGCGGGTTCCCGCAGGACGCCGAAGGCGCGAAGGCGGCAGTCGACCGGCTGCTCGACCTGCCCGCCATCGATCACCGCAAGGTCATCGACGCGCAGACGTCGGTCCAGAACGCGACGTTCCCGATCTGGGAACGCGCGGCGCAAGCGGCGCCGAAAGACGGCGAAACGCAACGCACCGACTGAACGCGCGCCGCGATGACGTTCGAAGGCACGGCCGCCGAACCACGTGGCCGCGCCTCCTTTGTGGACGAACTGACGACGTGAAGCTCCGCCACCTTAGCCATGCTTGATGAAGAATTGAATGCACGCGATGCCGCCGAAACCCGCATACCAAGGTGGGCCGCCCGGCGCGGCCTCTTGTTATTTATCCGCAATCAAAAAGAAATGAATCAGACAGCCAGTCACGCGGATTGCCCCGCGTGCGGCTGCGTCAGCTTGCCGTCGCCGTACTCGCGGAGCACCTTCGAGATCACGACGCGATAACCGTCCAGCCAGCGCGCCTGTTTCGCCTTGGCTTCGAGATGGGCCGGATGCTGCATCAATTGCTGCAATGCCGCCTCCGATTCCCAGTAGTAGACGTTCTGGATCAGCCCCGCTTCGGCGTTCTCCCACGTCTCCTCGCCGAGATAGCCGGGCGTCGCGCGCGCCATGTCGGCGATCTGCCGGTCGAGCCGGTGAAATTCGTCGTCGTATTGTCCGGCACGAAAAATGAAGGTCGACGCGTACATGCCCGCTCCGTCGTAAACGATTGAAAGAGCGCCAAGTGTAAGGCACGCGCGGCGTGCCGCGATCGTTATGCGGCGTGCGGACTGGCGTCGAGCCATGCGTCGATGTGCGACGCGTCTTCATGCGTTCCGGCCGCGCGCGCCGGCATCGCCGCAAGCGCGTGCCGCGCACGTTCGAGCGCCTGCGCGAAGCCGCGCAACTCGCGCGTCGCGGGCCGGTCGTCGACACGCCGGCGCGCGAGCGCCGCTTCGACGTTCGCGCCGATCAACGCGAGCTGGGCGTCGATGAAGTCGATGCACAGCGCGCGGCAATGCGCGGAAACCTGCGCGACAGCCAGCAGGACGGGCACGATCGACACGGTCAGGTAGCCGCCCGGCGCGAGCCGCGTCAATGCGTGACGCACGTCCTGCCCGCCACCGATCAGCGACGCGAACACGGCATCGCGCCACACCGCGCGCTCGAACGCGAGCGCATCACGATACGTGTCGAGCGCTGCGCGATCCGCGACTTGCCCGGCCGTCACCAGTGGAATCGGAAACGCGGGTTCGACGGCAGGCCGTTCGTCACCCGCCTCGACAATGCAATTCGCGCCAAGCCATCCCGCCTCGTCGCGCCGTGCGGCGAGCACGCGCGACTGCAACCGGTCCGGCAGCATCGGATCGAGCGGCACCGCGCCGCAGATCGCCGGCTTCTCCGCATGCACGCTGCAGCGGCCGTCGTCGGCGAGCGCCGTGCAACGGCCGAGCGACGGATAGTCGTAACCCTGCAGCGTCAGTGCGACCCATTCGCCATTCGCGCCGCCGATACGATGGAACAACCGTTCCGCCAGCGCATCGGAATCCGCAACATCGTCCGCGTCGAGCGCATGCTCGCGCCCGCCCGCACGCCAGCGTTCGCCGATTCGCGGCTTCGGCACGCGACGGATCGTCAGTGCGCCGACGAAGCGGTGCCGATGCCTGAACAATTCGCGCAACGACAGCGTCGGCGCGCTGTTGCAGCAGCGTCCGCATGCGTTGCACGCGAGCAGGTACGTGTCTACCACGGCCGCCGCACCGAGTCCTGGTAACGCGTGAAGATGAAGCGCGCGACGTCGTCCGAGTGATACGCGGCGACGAGTTGCGCGACCCACGGTTTCGCGCGATCGGCGTTGCGCACCGTCAGCACGTTCGCATACGGCGAACGCGCATCCTCGATGCCGATGCTGTCGCGCGCGGGCTGCAGCCCGACGCGGGCGGCATCGTCGCTGTCGATCGCGACGAACGCGGCCGTGTCGAGCGCGGCGTAAAGACGATTGCGACGCAGCGCGACGAGCTTCAGCCCGAGCCGGTTGCCGGTCACATCGCGCAGCGTCGCATGCAGGCCCGCCTGCTCGCGCAGCGTCACCAGCGTGTCGTTCTGCAACAGCACGAGCGCGCGCGCCATCCCGCGCGGATCGGCGGGAATCGCGACCGTCGCGCCGGGTTGCAGTTCGTTCAGGTTTTTCAGCTTGCGCGAATAGAGCGCCATCGGCAGCGTGACGGTCGGCGCGACTTCGGCCAGCGCATAACGTTTCTGCGCGCGCGTCGCGGCAAGCTGCTGCGCATCCTCGAAGCTGGCCGCGTCGATCCGGCCGTCGGCGAGCGCCGCGTCGATGCGCGACGCATCATCGAATTCGACGACGTCGACGCCTAGCCCTCGCGCAGCCGCAACCCGTTTCACTTCGTCCAGGATCTGCGCATGCACGCCGCGCGTCACGCCGACGCGCACGGCCGGGGCCGCGGATTCGGCCGCAACGGCCGATCCCTGATGCACGACACCGCACGCGGCCAGCAGCCACACGGAAACGAATCGCACGATGCCCTTCCTCATGAAGCATCCCTCAAGATCGTACGAAAGCCGATGTGCGATGCGCCGAGATCGGCCTCCTGCTGTTCGCGCGACGACGCGCGATAACGCACGCAGTAGTCGCGCGAGCACAGGAACGAGCCGCCCTTGATGACCATCGGCGTATCGTGCCGGCGCGTCGGCGGCGCAACGGCCGCCGTGTCGCCGTTCGTGTGCGACTGGTGCGGGCCCGTGTATGTGTCCTTCGTCCATTCCCATGCGTTGCCGATCATGTCGTAGAGGCGGAAGCCGTTCGCCGCATAGCAACCGACCGGCGCGAGGTCCGCGTGACCGTCTTCGGCCGTATCGAGCACCGGGAACGCACCTTGCCAGTAGTTCGCGGCCGGCTTGCCCTGCGCGTCGAGCGGCGCGGCGTCGAGCGACGCGTCGTCGCGGCCGGCCTTGCCCGCGTATTCCCATTCGGCCTCGGTCGGCAGATCGCGGCCAAGCCAGCGCGCATAGGCCAGCGCATCGCGCTGCGTGACGAGCGTGACGGGCAGGTTGCCGAGCCCGTCGACGCCGCTGCCGGGGCCGCGCGGATGGCGCCACGACGCACCCTTCACCCACGACCACCACGCGAGGTCGCGCGCATTCATCTCGTCGCGCGTCGGTACATGGAACACCGCCGCGCCGCCCTGCTGCTCGGCTTCGGTCACATAGCCGGTCGCCTGCACGAACGCGGCGAACTGCGCGATCGTCACGTCGGTCTGGTCGACCCAGAAGCCGCCGACACGCGTGCGGCCGTCGCCGACCGGACGCTCGTCCGCATAACCACGCGTGCTGCCGAACACGAACGCGCCGCCGCGCAAGTGCACCATCCCGGCCTTCGGGTCGTCGCGCCACTTTGCAGGCAGCCCCGAGTAGCGCTCGCACTGCCGTTCCGAACCGAGCGGCGCGAGCGCGCGGCCGCGATTCGCGTCGTCGAAAGCACCGCCAGCCGGTGCCGCCGGATTCGCATAACCGGCCGCGAACGCGGCGGCGAACAGCGTGGCGGCGAGCGCCGCGCCGATCGTCCAGAACCGGAACCGCATCGTGTCATCCTTTCAAGAAAACGCCTTGCCGCCCCAGGTTGTTCGCCCCGGAGGAAGTCCCCTTGGGGGACGCCCTGAAGGAAGCTCCCTTGGGGGATGCCCCGTCGGGGGGACCTGGAGCGAAACGACAGGTCTGGGGCGCTCAGTAATAACCGCGCGGACGCAGCGGCTCGACGCCGCCAACGTTGCTCATGTAGGCCTTCCACTGGTCGACGAGCGTGCCGATCACCGACGGGTTCTGCGCCGACACGTCGGTCGTCTCGCCGCGATCCGACGCGAGGTCGTACAACTGCCAGTGCCCGTCGAGCGGCCCGAGCGGCGGCTCCGTCCACAACGCCTTCCAGCGGCCATCGCCACTGCGCAGGTACGCGCGACCGTAGGCTTCATCGCCGAACGGCGCCGTGTGCACCTCGCCCGTCGCCGTCCCGGTGAGCACCGGCAACAGCGACTGGCCCGTGACCGGATATACGTAGCGGTTGTTGTAGATCACCTTGCCCTTGTTCTGGTCGACGCCCGTCAGCGTGTTGACGAGCGGCGGCGCCGGCTGCAACGGCGGCGTGACGCCCGCGACCGCGAGGAACGTCGCCGTGTTATCGGTCACGTGCGTGAACGCGCGCAGCGTCGGCAACTGCTGCGACTGGCCCGGCAGGCGCACGATCGTCGGCGTCGACACACCGCCTTCGGCCGAATAACCCTTCGTGAGCCGGAACGGCGACGCACTCACTTCGGCCCAGCGCAGCCCGTACTGCAGGCGCTGCGCGTTCTGCTTGCCGTTGTCGGTGCCGAGCGCCGAATAGGTCGGCTCCTGCCCGTTCGCGGTATCGGTCGCCGTCGGGTCCGCGCCGGAATCGATCGGCCAGCCTTCCGCGCCGTTGTCCGACTGGAACATGATGAACGTGTTGTCGTATTCGCCGATGTCCTTCAGGTGCTGGATCAGCAGGCCGACGTTGTAGTCGAGGTTCTCGACCATCCCTGCGTAGATCTCCATGTAGCGCGCCTGCGCCTTGCGCTCGGCCGGCGACAGGCTCGACCACAGCTTGTCGACCTTGCCGGGGCCGTAGTCGTTGTAGCCGTCCGCGGCCGAATGCACCGCACTGATGTATTTCGCGCTCGCGGTGCCGTTGTTCGCGGTCGCGGGCGACGCCGCCGTCGTTTCAGGCAGGCCGTCGAACGGCTTGAAGTCGGCGGGAATCAGGCCGAGCGCTTTCTGCCGCGCGATCCGCGCATTGCGGATCGCGTCGTAGCCGGCGTCATACACGCCCGCGTACTTGTGCAGCCACGGATCGGGCACCTGCAGCGGCCAGTGCGGCGACGTGTATGCCGCATACGCGAAGAACGGCTTGCCGTCGCGCTGGTTCGAATCGATGTACGAGATCAGCTTCTGCGTATAGAAATCCGTCGAATAGAACACGGCCGGGCTGCCGCCCGCGCCGCCCGGCTGCCCGGGCTGGCCAGGCTGCACGTAACGGCCGTCTTCCGTGTAGTTCGACGAGCCGGCCGGCTCGTGCGCGAAGTGGTTGGTCGCCGCGCCGCCGAGCAGCACGTAGCTGCGCTCGAAACCCCACTGGTCGGGCGTCTGTCCGCTGCCCGTCGCACTGCCGACGATCCCCGAGCCGATGTGCCACTTGCCCGCGATATACGTGTGATAGCCGGCGTCCTTCAGCAGTTGCGCGAACGACAGCGCGCGATCGTTCAGGTAGCCCTCGTAGCCGGGCAGCCCGCGCCGCTCGTCGGTCGGCACGCCCATCGTGCCTTCGCCGACGAGATGGTGATCGGTGCCGGACACCAGCATCGCGCGCGTGATCGCGCAGACGGTGCCCGTGTGATGATTCGACAGGATGCGGCCCGACGCGACGAGCGCGTCGAGGTTCGGCGTGTTGATCTCGCCGCCGAATGCATGGATGTCGGAATAGCCGAGATCGTCGACCATGATGTACAGGATGTTCGGGCGTTTTGCGGCCTGCGGCGGTGTCGTGTCGGCCTGCGGAGGCGGCGTATCGCTGTCGACGCCGCCGCACGATGCGAGCGACAGCGCGCCGGCGATCGCGGCGCAGACGACACGGAAACGGAAAGCATGCAACGGCGACGCGGACTTTTTCATTTTGTCGAACGCTCGATCTACGGGATCGGCGATCTTAGCGTCGCGCGCGCGGCGCCCAAAGTCGGATTCGTCACATGCTAACGGAGCGCGGGAATATGCGATGCGGGCCCGATGCAGGCCGATTGGCGCGACCCGCGCCGCGATGCGTCAGCTCCGCCCGCCGAGGCTGCCGCCGCCGTCCACGGCCAGCACCTGCCCCGTGACAAAACCGGCTTCGTCGGACAGGAAGAACGCGATCGCGGCCGCCACGTCGTCGGGCGTGCCGAGCCGGCGCGCGGGAATCGTCGCGAGCACCTTGCGTTCGGCTTCGCTGCCGACCGGCCGCGTCTGGCGAAACAGTTCCGTCTCGATCGGGCCCGGCGCAACCGCGTTGACGGTCACGCCATGCTCGGCGAGTTCGAGCGCCCACGTGCGCGTACAGCCGACGAGCGCGCTCTTCGCGGCCGAGTACGCGGTGCGATCGAGGCTGCCGAAAATCGCGCGGCTGCAGATGTTGACGATGCGCCCGTGACCGCGCGCCTTCATCGCGTCCGCAAAATGCTGCGTGACCTGGATCGCGGCCCGCACGTTGAGATCGAACACGGCCTGCAGCGACCGGAAATCGATCTTCCCGAGCGGCTGCGGCAACGCGATGCCCGCGTTGTTGACGATGCCGTCGACGTCGTATTGCTCGCCGATGCATGCAAGGATTGCCGCCGTCTGTTCGATGTCGGCGAGATCGCATGCGAGCAATTCGCCGGGGAAGTCGATGTCCTGCGTGTGCCGCGCGAGGCCGATGACGCGATGGCCGCGCTGCGCCAGAAGTGTGCTGACCGCGAAGCCGATGCCGCGCGATGCGCCCGTGACGAGATAGGTGCGGGATGACATGATTCGTGCCTTTGTGGAAGGAATCGAAGAAGTCGCGATGCGTACGCAGCCACGCGGCGCATGCGCGTTCCGGACGATTGTGCATCGGGCCGGAAAAACGCGTACGGTCGCCGGCACTCGCGTCGTTCAGCCGCTCCGCCCGGATGCGGTGCGCGCTTCAGTAACGCATCACGAGAAACAAGCCGGCCGCCGCGAGCGCCATGCCGGGCCATGCGAGCATGCCAATCGTCTCGCCGAGCGCCACCAACGCGATCAGCGCGGTCGCGGGCGGAATCAGGAAGAACAGCGCCGACACGCGTGACGCTTCGCCGTATCGCACCATCGCGAGCAGCAGCGAGATCGCGATCAGCGAATTGCAGATCACGAGGTACGCGAGCGAACCCGCGAGGCCGGCGGTCCAATGCACGTGCATCGGTTCGAGCGCGAACGCGAGCGGTGCCGTGACGGCAAGGCCGACCGCGTATTGCACGAGGTTCGCGGTGACCGGATGAACGTCGGTGCCGAAGCGCTTTTCCCACAGCGTGCCGCCGGTGATGCACGCGAGCGCGAGCAGCGCGAACGCCAGCGCCCACGGTGACGCAACGTCGACCGACGAGCGTGCGAGGATCACGAGCACCGCGCCCGCAGCGCCAAGCGCGAGCCCGATCCAGCGCAGCACGCCGACGCGCTCGCCGGCGATCATCGGTGCGAGCAACCCGACGAGAATCGGCTGCTGCGACGTGACGAGCGCGACGGCGCCGGCCGACATGCCGCGCTTCAGGCTCAGGTACGTAAACGCGAAATAGCCGGCCTGCAGAAACAGGCCGACGACGACGAGGTTGCGCCATTCGCGCCGCGTGCGCGGCAACGCGGGGCGCAGCCACAGCAACAGGCCGGCGAGCAACGCGACGACGCACGCATAGCGCAGCGCGAGGAACGTGAGCGGATCGGCATAGCGCAAGCCGAGCTTCAGGAACACGAAGCCGCTTGCCCACAGCAGCAGGAACAGTGCGGGTGCGATGCGCAACCAGCCGGGTTGCCGCGTGGTCATCGGGGAATCGATCACGGTCAAGCGCCCTCGCGTTGCATCGTCGGATGGCCGCCTGCCCCACTCGCGCCGGGGCCGCGTGCGAGCCAAGACGGTACCCACCACTTTCGACTGGAAATCGGCCATGAACCAGTTTGCCATTCTGTTTGGCGAGCGATTTATGCAGGTGCGCGGATAACAAGTTGTTCAACCGCCTCGCCCACAAAAATGCGGAGAGGTTCCAGGTTGAAGCGCCAGATTTTACATGCACGAAAAGGAAGGTTTCCCCCTTATCGAGACTCATTTCCGGACCGCTTCATGTCTCCGCTTGCGGCGCGTCTTTTCGGTTGTCGTGATGCTGATGAAATAACACCGAGCACACCAGTGGCCACGTCGAATCGTATTCGGCGTGGCAAACCATCGATGGCCCTGGGCACATTCCCACTCGAGTCTGGTTGCGCTGTTCACATAGGTCGCCGAGACACACTTCCCACCGCGCTCGACCGCGATGCTGTTCATCAGCTCAAGCCCAAGCTTGACCGCGTCGCGGCTGCATACAGGGCACCAATGCCCCCGAACAATTGCTCCTGAAGCAGCCTCCCAGCGATGGCCGTGTTCGCACTCCCATTTCAGTCGCGTCGCCGTGTTTCGGTATGTATCGGATAAGCAACAACCGCCAAGCTCAGTCGCCAGCTGGTGCATGCGTGCGATCCCAAACCGCATCGCCTCACGCTGACACTCCGGGCACCAAGCTCCACGAAAAATTCTCGCGCCGAGCGTTTCCCACTCGTGGCCCGCGCCACACCGGAACCGATAGTAGGCCTTGCTGCCCTCGTAGACCTTCGAAAGACAAACGCCACCATGGCTCATTGCTCGTTGACGTAACCGCGACAACCCGTCCTTGTAACGATATGCGCGGACCTTCTCTTCATCCGAGCAAATGCGACACCAGGCGCCACGCACGACCTCGGTACCGGCGGTTTCCCATTCGTGCCCTGCTGCGCATCGGAAACGATACCGCTCCGTCAATTTCGTGTAGCTCGTCGACAAGCACTTACCGCCTCTCGTTCTCGCAGCGGCTCGCATGCGCGTCATCCCATCCGGATCCGCCATGCGTTTCGAATGTTGCGCCCTCGCGCAAAGCACGCACCAAGAGCCCTTTCGCAAATTCTCGGCAGTCTTCGCGAAAACGTGACCTGCCCTGCATACGAACTGGAGGGGTGCGCCGCGGCCAGCATAAAGTTCCGAGAGACAGCGCCCGCCGGCATGGTGCGCGAGTTGACGGATCTGACGAAGAGCCTCGTTATCGCGACACGCTGGGCACTGGACCATCGTATAGAACAGATAGGAGCCGCATCGGCTCGATTCGTGTCCCTCACGACATCGAAATCGATACTGCGCGTGCCAACCCTTCCATTCTGGCTCCAGCAACTTCAGTCCATATGGGCGAAGTGCCTGGCGCATTCGTTTCAGCTGATCGACCGACAACGTTGCAGCTCCGCGTGATTGCTCTCGTATACCCAACTGCAACTATGGCACTGCCAAATCAGCCGTGACATTCGTCTCTTAGCCGGGCCAGTCATCGAGGGGGACGAACTGCATGTGCTTTGTTCCAGCGACGATCATATCCAGAAATACCGAGAATCCATCTGCTACATAGTAAAGGTTGCCACATTCGGCCACCTCCGCGATATCCGGCTTGGCAGTGTCGTTCGCATGCAGATGCGTTCTATCCCAATAAAGAACTTTGTGAACATCATCGAACTTCGCAAGTGCGTAGTAATTGCCCCCCGGATCATCTCCGATCACAAAGAACTCATTCAGGAATCCAACCTCATCTCTGCCTCGTTCATTTTGCTCGATTAAATCAAAGTTACCGCCACTCGCATCAAGCCCAAATAACGACGCAAAAGAAATCATCCCATTATCGACACCCGAAAAGTCGAGATCCAGATAATCAGCACCACTGATAAACAAGCCATTCCACTTTCTCAATAAATTCGCACATTCCGCGGGAATACCGAATCCAATCCGCGATTCCAATTTAGCGAACAACGGCTCTGCAGGCTTTACTCCGTACAAAACTGGCACATTACCATCCTCAACACGACGGTTGATTCTAATATACCGCAGCACCATACGTGATTAAATCGCCACGAAACCGGACAGGGAGTTGCCCATCCAAATCTCACGCACATGAAGAGATGCGCCGATTCTCACAACGCTCGACCTTGGCAACGAGATCACGCAGCATAGTTACAGCACTGAACGCTGCCATTTATCTTTATAATTAAAAAATTCCTTTTTCTTGATTTTCCATTCACCATCCTTGTTTTTCATGGTGAATCGAAATAATGTCAACAAACCTACCGTCTGATGGATGGTAAAAATGAGCTCATCGCCGTTTTCCTCCACATTATCCTCAACGTCAGTCTCAGGGTCATACGTTGGCGGATCCGAGCAACCCAGATCAATTAAACGACCTCGATTTGTTTTATCTTGGAAGGCCCATTTCTCCAAAATGCCAGAAAGATCCTCCCGTGCGCGATCATCAATTGCCGTTACATCGAGCCCACCTTCCAAATCACCACGCTTCTGCCGATAAAAATTCCTTTCCCATTGCTTCATTTCCAACACAAACGATCGCAATGCACTTCGTGCTTCCTCAAAATTATCGATCATCGCATTCAACCTTTAATTTTTTGAAAATATCGCCCATGACTTTTTGCGCATTTTGGAATACGTCATAGATTATCTGCGTTGGGCGAGTCCCACCGTTACCGTAGATAAATTGTATGTCCACATCAGCTGAGCCAACTCTCTTCACATATGCAGCGACTCGTCCCTCGAAATCCCTGAACAACCCGCGGTTGATACCTGGCAACTGAGGGAATACACCATCTTTCCCGCCGCTGCCACCGAGGAGTTTTCCTAGAATGTGGCCGGCGTCGTCTGTCGGATACCCCAACAATCTTGCCCACGCACGAGACGACGCGTTCGTGGTCGTTCCGGTGCCGAGATCCTTGGCGGTAATTGTTGCTGTTGCACGCAAAGGCTGACCGGCAGCGCCGCGGGAGACCGCAGGTGTAACACACCATCCCCACGGGTCATCCAGCCGGTTGGATTCGACGCGTATTGATACAGATTGACACCGCCCAGCAACCCGATCGGATCCTGGTTGATGAACCGCCCCACATCCGGATCATAGAACCGGAAAGTGTTGTAGTGCAGGCCCGTACTATCGTCGGCATATTGCCCGGCGTAGCGCAGCGGCTGGTCCGTGCGCGCCGCAGTCAGTTGCCGACTGCTTGGCTCGACCTTGCCCCACGCCGTGTATTGTCCAGTCCACGCCAGTTCGCCCGCCTCGTCGGTCACTTCCAGCGGCGCCCCCACCAGATCCGTATGGAAGTGATAGATCCGTGCGGCGCGCTTCGCCGTGTCGATCGCGGCGGCCGCTAGTGCCTCCGCGATTACCGCGTCGACACGCGCCGCAGGCGTGTAAGGTGCTTCCGGACTGTACACATAGCTGCTCACCCCAGTCTCGCGCACTTCCTGAGCGAGTCGCAGCCCCTCCCACACGAACCGTTTCGTCTCGCTGCGCAGTTTCACGCCGCGCACATCGAAAGTGGTATCGGTCTTCGCAATGCGTCGTCCGAGCGAATCGTATGCAAAGTGCGTTTCGGCAACGCCACGCACGTCCTGCGTATGAACAACAATCAGCCGGTCCTGCCCGTCGTAAGTGAAGCGCTGCGTCTGGTTTGCTCCACGAAGCTTCGTCGCCAGATTGCCGAATGGATCGTACTCGAAGCGAACCTTACGGATCGGACGATTCGCCGTCACATGACCGTCTAGCGCGCCAATGAATAACGATCGCTCATTTTATCCATTTCATATATTTATCAGGATCTGCGCGAATCGCGTCCTTTGTTCTAGAAACCATTTCCGCAACACCACTTGAGTCGCTATTGTATCTATCAAACGTTGATTTAACGCCACACTCAATAAAATTGAGGGCGTAATCCATCTGATCTAAAAATGATTCAAATTGCTTGTATGGAATATGAAGCACAAACTCCACCCGCTTCTTTTTTGCGAGAGTTGTTGGCCCCTTAACGGAAAGAATATCTGATTTTTTTGTTGCAGAAATTATAAAAACAACAGAAAAATCATCCCCAGAAAATAGTTTTACATAGTGAGCAAAGCTTCCTTCGAGGCTGTTGATACCCTCATTCAACTCGGCCAAAACAGTGTTGGTGAAATCAAAGGAGACACCAACCTCTGGATATATCTGCCCAAAGCTAATTTTCATTGTCAACACCCACTCTTTGGTTTGTAGCTTTTCCGGTTTCCCTCTGGAACTTCGCCAGTTGTCCGGAAGTGTTCATCAAGTCTGGCTGTTTCTGCGGCTTTTGCTGCGGAAGTGGTTGGGTGACCCTCTTCCAAAACTGTGCCCTTTACGCTCTCATCACCATAAATTTCTTGAAGTTTTCTCACTTGTTGATGCAAACGAGTCGGAAGACCGGAACTCTGTGTAACGCGATCAAGATCGGCTTTTCCATATTTGTACAAATCGCCATTGATTTCTATTTTATAGATCCCAAAATTTCCCGATGCATCATTGGTATTTAAGTTGATCCACCCCAATGGATCGATCCACGAGATTGAATTCGGCGCGTATTGATACAGATTGACACCGCCCAGCAACCCGATCGGATCCTGGTTGATGAACCGCCCCACATCCGGATCATAGAACCGGAAAGTGTTGTAGTGCAGGCCCGTACTATCATCGGCATACTGCCCAGCATAGCGCAGCGGCTGATCCGTGCGCGCCGCAGTCAGTTGCCGACTGCTTGGCTCGACCTTGCCCCACGCCGTGTATTGTCCAGTCCACGCCAGTTCGCCCGCCTCGTCGGTCACTTCCAGCGGCGCCCCCACCAGATCCGTATGGAAGTGATAGATCCGTGCGGCGCGCTTCGCCGTGTCGATCGCGGCGGCCGCTAGTGCCTCCGCGATTACCGCGTCGACACGCGCCGCAGGCGAGTAAGGGGCGTCCGGACTGTACACATAGCTGCTCACCCCAGTCTCGCGCACTTCCTGAGCGAGTCGCAGCCCCTCCCACACGAACCATTTCGTCTCGCTGCGCAGTTTCACGCCGCGCACATCGAAAGTGGTATCGGTCTTCGCAATGCGTCGTCCGAGCGAATCGTATGCAAAGTGCGTTTCGGCAACGCCACGCACGTCCTGCGTATGAACAACAATCAGCCGGTCCTGCCCGTCGTAAGTGAAGCGCTGCGTCTGGTTTGCTCCACGAAGCTTCGTCGCCAGATTGCCGAATGGATCGTACTCGAAGCGCAGGTCCTGCCACATCCGCAGGCGGTTGCCTTCAACGTATCCGCGACTCCTGCGCTGCGCGTCGTCGAGCAGGTTGCCGGCGGCGTCCCACGCAAATTCCTCGAGCTGCCGATCCATGGTGTTGACGCGACGTGTCAGCTGTCCGACCGGATCGTAGCTGTACTGCGTGCTGCCGCGCAGGCTGTCGCTGGTCTCGATCAGTTCGCCGGCGGCGTCGTACCCGTAGTTACGCCACAACTGGCCACGTCCTCGACCGAGCGCCTCGGGTTGAAAGCCAGCGGACTGCCAGACCTTCCGGCCGAGTGGATCGTAGGCAGAACGCTGAGTCAGTCGCCCCTGTGTTCGCGCGATCTCGCGATGCAAATCGTCACGCTCGAAGTCGCTCACCACCTGATCACCGCAGCGGATCTGGTGAACGTGACCGGAGCCGTAACGCAGCATCTGTAGTGTCTGATCGTTAGGCAGCGCGAGCGATGTCACGTTGTCGAGTTCATCAAGCTCATATTCAACGTCGCCGTTCGCACCGTGCTCGGCGACAAGGCGGCCAACCTTGTCGTATTCGAAACGCACAATGTCCGGCGCGATACCGAGTGCTATACCAGCCGACGTCGGCGTACGCTCGACCTTCACCAGCTGGTCACTCTTGTTACGCTCGTAACGTGTAACTTCGGTCGGCGTATGCTGGACCTTCAGATTACCCATCCGGTCGCGTTCGAATCGGATCGTGCGGATCGGACGATCCACCGTCGCATGACTGTCCGGCGAGCCCACGATGTCCAGAGCCAGCAATTCGCCAGCTTCTCCATACTCGAATCGCCGCTGGACACCGTCCGGCCTCGTTTCGGTCAACAGGCGGCCGCCGGCGCTGTACGTGAACGCATAGCGTGCGTGGTCCTGCTGGAGTTCGCGCAGGCGCCCCTCGGCGTCATAGCGATAGCGGGTCCGTCGCCCGGCAGGATTGATCGCCTCGACGAGTTGGCCGCGTGCATTGCGCAGCGACTGCTGTATCCGTCCGCCGAGGTCGACATGCCGCACGACGAGCCCGGCCGCATCGTAATCGAAGGTCTCCGTGCTGCCGTCGGGATACGTTATACGGCGCGGCTCGCCAGTCGGGCGCACGTCATACGTGACTCGCTGCCCCAGCGCGTTCTCGCGCGCTAGCGGTAGCCCAAACACATCGAAACTGGTACGCGTGGTTTTACTCGAGCAGTCCGTATAGGCAACCAACTCCCCGAGGCGATTCCACTCCAGCGTCTTGCGTCCGCCACGCGCGTCGATATGCGCGATCGGCAGCGCGGTCAGTCCCTTCGGATACTCGTAGCGATTCTCGCGGCCAAGCGGATCCTGACTCGACAGCAGCCGGCCTTGCGGATCGTATTCGGCACGCCAGGCCCCACCGTCTGCCCCGACAACTTCCACGGGCCGCATGCTGTTGCCGTCATAACGGGTGCGGGTCGTGCGGCCGAGCGGATCCGTCTCGGCGACAATCCGGCCTGCGTCGTCGTACTCGAACGCTGCCGTGCGCTCGCCCGGCAGCATCAGCATCACCGGCATGCCAGCGTCGTTGTACTTGATCCTGTAAAAGCCGCCGTCGAGGTCGGTGTACTCGACAATCTGGAATTGCGCGTCGAAGCGCCAGTGTGCGGTGCGGCCATCGGCGTGCCGAACACGCGTCTGCCGACCTTCGACGTCGTATTCGAACGCCCAGTCCTCGCCCTCGCTGGTGCGCGTCGCGACGACGCGCGGCTGCCCTTCGATCGTCGACCATGCGTAGCTCGACGTGAAGCCCAGCGCGTTGGTATGGCTCGCCATCAGGCCGTCGGCGTACGCGAACTGGCGCACAACCGCCCCATTTGCATCCGTCACCAACGCCAGCTGGCCGTTCTCGTCGTATCCATAAGCGACGGCCAGCCGGCGCTCATCGCCATGAACGAGCGTGAGCGTGCTAAGGCGCCCGTGTTCCTGCTCATAATCGAGCACGGCTTGCAGCCCGCCGCACGTCAGAATCTCGCTGACGCGCCCACGGCTGTCGCGCTCAAACTGGTACCACTGCCCCGCCTGATCCTCGATGCGGCGCACCCAGGCGATACGGCCGGAGTCCGGTTCGTATCGACCGAAGTCGTAATACGTCTCGCCAAGGTCATGCAGGATATAGCGCCCGTCCGGCGTACAGGTCAGGTACCGCTGCTCGGCCTCGCTGAACGCCGCTTGTCCGGCATGCAGCAACGGAAATCCACTCTCGCGCCCTTGCGCGTCGGTGTACCAGAGGCGCCCGTCGCGGGCGTGTAAACGAAGCTCCCACGGCAACACCCACCCACGACCAAGCGTCCCCGCGTAGTCGATGCTGCTCGAATAGAACCGCTTGATCGCGACCGGCATCGGGCTCGGGATCTCGTAGTCGGTTTCCGATTCGGCCAGCAGGATCTTTCGTCCGGTCGTGACGTCGACCGGATTGCCGAACATCCCGCCGATCGCCTTGTTGATAGCTGGCCCGGCGACGTAGCGCCCAAAGGCTTCGCCAAGCACGAACCCGCCGATGAATTTCGCTGCACACGGCAATACGGCGCGCGACAAGCCACCGGCCTGCTTCAACAGCCCGCCCAACCCGCCGACCAGACCCGCCAGCACGAACGCCCATTCCGTCGCGGTCCGTAGCCAAGGCGGCACTTCGTCATCAACCGGCAGGTACGTCTGCGTGCCGCCGTGAAAGAACGTGTCGTGTGAACCATCGGCGATCGTGGCGCCGCAGGTAATCTTGTCGTCCTTGCGCGCCGCAGGCCGCCCGTTGATGAAGATGTTCGTCGAGCCTTGCGCAACGAGCGGGACGGGATTGTGCTTGCTGCACGCCACGCCGCTCAGCGTCGCATAGGCCGCCGACATGGAGTTGACGTAGACGTCCGGCGAACCGGTAACGATGTTGCCGGATTGCGAGCTGAACATCTTGCCGATCGACTCTCCTAACGATAGGAGCACCTGGGCGCCGAGACCGGCCGCCATGCCCGCCAGCAATGCCACGCCGAATCCGCACGTGAACGTGGCGAATGCCACTGCGGCGATCAAGGCGATGCCCAACACGGCCCCGACCAGAAAACCTGCGAGCGCACTGGTGTGGTCGATCGGGTCAGTAACTCGTGCGGCTTCGTACACGATGAGTGTCCTTTGCGGTTGTTGTTATGCCGACTCTTGTTCGGCTGGACGGTAGCCGTCGAGCCAGTTCCGCCACAATGCGTCGAGCGTTTCGCCGAAGCTCTTTGCACTCGACGCGGTAAAGATCAGCACGCGCCCCGGCGCGACGATGAATGCCGCTTGCCGTTGAAAGACCGTCTTCGGGCCGCTCCGATAGGCCGCGTCGATACGTTCGCCCGGCATGCCATCCGTCTCAGGCCCAAGTCGTTCCGCTTGACGAGAAAGCAGCCGATGCCCCTGTAACCGGGATTTGAGCAACGCGATCTGGCGATCGATGTACGGTGCCAGAGTTTCTCCGTCCTTGAGCCAATCGCGCGCAACGCTGAGGTTCGGTTGTGCGGCCGTATCGGACGGCACAAAGAGATTGGTCGTGCGATCCTCGAAACCGTCCGGCAGAATGATGCTGCCTTCGTGAATCCGGATACGGTTTTCGGAATCCGTCATGCTGGTTCTCTCGAAATACTTGGAAGTTGGAAGTTGTCGAAATCAGCGTCCGCGCCCGCCCAAACTCATTCGCCCGGCAGCGCAGCGGCGGTTTCCCGACGCAAGCGCAAGCTGCCCAACAGCAATGCGAGCTGCGCGATGCACCACGCGTAAAACGCAATCCCGAAGCTGGAAATCGGTGTCGCGTCTGCTTCGTTGAAATACCACTTCGACGTGAGCAGCGAACACAGTGCGCATGCGAGCGCCGCAGCCGAAAACAGGCTGGCGCGGGCATATCGGTTCCGGGCGAGCTGAATGATCGCAACCACGTAGAGCGGATTGGCGAGCCATGCGGGATTGAGCATGAGCAGGCCCCACCAGCCCTGAACGAGAACCGACATCCCGCTAAGCGGCGCTTCCTTCTCGAAATACATCGCTGGCAGCATCAGGGAGAGGATGTACAGCACCCCGGACACCCCAAGGACGGCCTCTCGCCTGACACGCGGCGCCCAATCAAAAGCGCTCATCATTTCCGGAGTGCGTGCTCAATCCGTCTGGCCGGCCGGCGTCACGACTTTCTCACCGCGCGCGCGCATCGCTGCGCGTTGCGCCTTCGGATCGAGCGGCGGCCAGGGCGCGCCGGCCGTGACAATCTTGCGGCGGATCTCTTCGATGCGCGTCCGCGCGGGAGAATCCGCAGTTGTGTGGTTCTTCAACTCGTTCTGCAGCACCCACCCGTACGAAACGCCAAGCTGGCTGGCGACCTTCGGATCCGCGCCGTGCGCAAGCAGATAGTCGACGATGTCCCACTGCTGAATCATCGTCGCCTCGAAGATCGCCGTCTTGCCAAGCGAATCTCGGGCATTCACGTTCGCCTTATGCTCGATCAGCAGCTTCAGTTGGGGCAGCAGCCTGTTCTCGGCCACCGCGAAAATCATCGGCGTGTCGCCGTTGTATAGCCAGTTGGGATCGAGCCCGCCGTTCAGCAGCACACGAAGGAGATTCGGCGTATCGGCCCGCAACGCGACATCGGCCACCGAGCCGCCGCTGGCGCCCACCGGCGCCTTGGGATCCGCCCCGCTCTTCAGGAGCACCGAAATGATCTGGTAGCGCGGATTCGACGCATCGTTCTTGACCGGGACGATTTCCTGAACAGCATACGACAGCAGCGTCGTATTCTTCGCGCCTGGCGCATTCAGGTCCGTCTTCGATGCGAGCTGCTGAACGCGGGTGAGATCCCCGTCATGAATGGCCTGAGCCAACGTGAGTTGCTGCCCCGAAAAGAAATCTTCCGGTGCGTAACGTTTGAAGCCAGTCATGTTCGTCCCTTGGGCTTGAGTGGGCCACCAGAGCGGCGACGTCACTCCAACGAGTGCGGCAATCGCGCCGGCGGCTATTGCTTTCTTGTATCGCATCAGTGAGAGGAATTCAGTTGGGAGACGAGGTCGAGTTGATCCTTCGCGACCTGCTGGTTGATCCCGTTCGTCACGTCACCCATCAGGTGGCGTCCGACCGTGGTCACGCTCTCGCCGTCGAGCGTGACGGGGCTGCCGACCGCTTTGGGCATAAGCTGCGCGGTACCGTCGCTGATCGGACCGAGTCGACCTTCCTGCAGACCCGTCAGGATGTCGCCATCGACCCGGTATGCCGTGACGTTGGCCGCCTGAGCAGTCCCGCCGTATTGCGCAACAGTCTCCGGATTGAGGCCCGCTGCATTGAAGGTTACTGCTGAACCGCCGCTGGCCTGGGCTGCCGCGGACGCCAGCCCTCCACCCAGCGAGTGCCCGGTGAAATCGACGCCGGACGACGCACCGGCGGATTCGAGGTCCTTGCCGATCGTGACAGCATTGCGGTAGTACGGCGCATCCGCGCCAAGCCCTTGCGCCATGTTGTTGGTCATGTCCTCGCCGAAGAGCTGCTGCGTCCCCTTGAACGCGACCGTCGGCTTCATGCTGTCGCCGAAGACTTTCGGATCGGGGATATACATTTGCGAACCGAAATTGCTGCCGGTTTTCTCGAAATCGCTCGGTTTCAGGCCGAATGCCTTGAGCGCTTCCGGATCGCTGCTGGCCATCTTCCATCCGGTCGGCGGCGGATCGTTCGGGTGATAGACGTGATCGGCAAGTTTCGCCAGTTGCTGTGCTTTCAGTGAACTCGCCAGTTTGGCTGCGGCCGCGCGAGTCGCGGGATCGGGACTCGCCAGCCCCTTCGCGATGGTTGCTTGCTCGGCCGCCCACTCAAGCGCGAGGGCTTGTTCGGCTGACTGCGCACTGCCCCGATTCAGATGGATGACCGGTCCGTCGAGATAGATGCCGTTCGCATTGATGACGATCGTCGAGGGGCCGAAGGTCAGCTTGATACTGTCCGGCGTCATCGTCACGACGCCTTCTCCGACCCGATGCTCGATACCGTCGCTTGCCTGATGGCTCTGCATGCCCGGCCCGGCTTTGCTCGCGATGGCCTTCGTGTTGATGACGTTCGCCGTGGTGTCGCGAGTCAGCGCGATGGTTTCCTTCAACCCGCCTTGCGCGATCTGCTTCGTCTCGCTGCCTTTGAGCAGCGAAACGGTACGTGCGCCGGCTTCGACCGTGTGTGTTTCCGCATCCTTGATGACCGTGTTCATGTCCTTCTGCGCGTGCAGAAAGACTTCTTGCGAACCGTTCACGTCAGAAAACCGCAGCTCGTTAGAGCCCGCACCCTTGTGCGTCTGGCTCTTGATCCCCATCGTCTGCCCGGCGGCGCCGTGGTACGGATTGCCCTGCTCACCGTTGTAGACGCGGCCCACGATGACCGGGTTATCGGGGTCTCCCTGATTAAACGCGACCAAGACCTCTTGATTGATCCGCGGGATCGCGGCCGCGCCCCAGCCGTCGCCCGCCCACGGCTGGGACACACGGATCCACATCGAATCCGAGCCATCCATCTTGCCGCGGCGATCCCACAGGAAGTGCACCTTCACGGCACTCCCGTTGGTGTGGATTTCTTCGCCCTTTGGGCCGACCACAATCGCCGACTGCGTGCCGTGAATGACGGGCTTCGGCGTATTTCGGGGCGCGCGGTAAGGAATCTTCTTCGGGAGCAGTGCGAATGTATTGCGGTACGGCAGTTTTGCGCTGTGCTGCGTGTAGTCGTTCACGGCCTCGTGACGCACGTGCAGAATGGCGTATTCCTGATTGTTCGCCATGACGGGATGGTTCGTCACCGTCACACTGCCCGCGGACGTCATCCGCCACGCGTAACCGCCGCCCGTAAAGCGATGTGCGCTCGCTTCTTCCGCCTGCATCGCAATACGCGCATAACGATCGCCATCATCGCCGTGATCGTACAGCGACTGGTGCTCGAAACGCTCCGTTGTGTCGAGTCCCGCATGCCGGAGATTCTCCGGTTCGGCCTGCGCCAGCATCAGCGGCGACGAGGGGTTCTGGTGATTGAAGTCGCGAAAGGCGATCTTGCCGACGCCAAAGCGTCGCCCTTCGTGCAACTGGTCGATGCCGCTATCTTCGCTCGCCGCGGTGGCGGCGTACGGCAGATTGGCCAGGCCGTCGATCGAACGGAAGACGAAATTCGTGTCGCCGATGACAAGGATGTGCTTGTCTTTCTCGTAGCGGTGCGTCCAGATCAGTCCTTCCTGCTCCATCAGCCGTGCGCAAAAATTGAAGTACGACTCCTGGTACATCACCACGTACTCAAGCGGCTTCTGCGCGGTCCGGATGTCGAACTCGAAATCGGTGAACCCGTGGTCCTGGAAGATCTCGCCGAGAATCTCCCGCACGGTCTTGTTCTGGAAAATCCGGCAATCGGTCGAGCGCGTCAGAAACCAGAACCAGGGCGCCACCGTCATTTGGTACTGGGTCACCTGACCGGGGTTGCCGGCCCGGTCGAACGAGGTGACGTAGCCGTCGAAATAGCGAATGCTGTCGGCACCACCTGACGAAACGATGCGTTCCAGCGTCGACTGCCGCGCGCTCTGGTCGAGCCGAATCTTGATCGGTTGACCGATCAGGTGGTCGGGTGTCAGATCGTGCTGGTGCGACAGCAAATCGAGATGGATCTCCGGCAACCGGTTCACGTGTTCATCGATAACCGCGGTGCTGACCAGCAGCACGTCCGGACCAAGCGGCGAGTCGATCGTCACGTATCGGTTCAACTGCGTCAGGCGAGCAACGCCGCCTGTAGCATTGTTAAGCGCGTCCGCGATAGCGGCGGGCGTCTTGTTCATCAATGAGAAGCCGGTCTGCGCAAGCTGGACAGCACGTTGCACGGTGTCGAGATGACTGGCGAGGCCAGCGAGCGGGCCAATCTGGCCGGCCACTGTGGACGCAACCGGCCCGGCAAGGCCACCAAGCGCGCTCAGCGAGCCCAACAGATTCCCGCCGGAACCGGCCGGAATACCGCCATTCGGGGCGAAACTCATTTCAATTCCCTTTATTCTCGTCTCAGGTTCTGTCCCCAACTGGCTGACCAGCGCGAGGCCCCGCTACTGTAGGACAAAACGTTTGCGAACGAAAGATGCCTGAAATACTCCTTTGCAATTTCCTTTCGCACGCACTCGGCCAGGTCGTTTATCAAGCAAGTGGCTGGCAGCCCGGGCAGGGTTCGCCGTGTCGCAACACCGCGCCCGTAACGGCCGAAAACAACACGATTTGCACGAAGCTTGTAACCGGCACATAGGGCGTAAAAAGTCGCTCCATCACGCGACCCAACCCATCAAGACTGAACTGCAGAAAGCGCTGCTCGTCGATCACGAGTCGAATCTCCAGCCCTTGTACAAAAGCAGAAGCGGGCTTGCCGGGCATCCAACGTCGCACGCGGGCGGTCGACAGAGACACCAGGGCATCGAAGCGCCGCCCGGCGTCGGGCGCAAACATCGCGAAACGGGTACACAGCCGCTTGAATTGAGCGAGGCCATCGGCGTTCAGCCGTATCGCCTGTGGAACCAGCCAAGACAGCAGTTCCCAAAGCTCCCCGCGACGAAAAGCCGGCGCTGGACTTGCACTCGGCGGAGCCAGCAGCACAATCTCGTCAGCGGAGTCCCCATCCCGTAGCGCCAGCCTCCGCTCACGCATGCCAGCCAGATTGCCATTCGTGCAAGACAAGGTAATGTCGAGTTGGCGCCGCCCGGCGGGGTCGACGGGTTGACCGTTGGCGCTCACAAGCGCGAGCTCCAAGCCGCGGAGCACATCGCGGTTCACCGCGGCCGCCCGTTCGTGCGGCGCCTCCTGACCAGGCTTGGGTGGTTCGGCGGCGCCTTTCGGCGCGCGTCGGGACTCGTCGCGCAAAATGATCCAGTACAGTCCAGGCGCGGCCCCAAGCGCGTGCTGGAGCGACTCGAACGGCGGCAGAATCGCGGCGCCCTCGGCGGTCGTTACGCGCACCTGGTCAACCGACCAAACTTCCGTCGTAACCGCTGTTTTGAGCGAAAACGGCTTAAGCGCGTAGTACGCCAGCCCGGCCTTCGTTTCGATCGGTTCGGCGTTGCTTGAGAACAGGTTGACCACCGGCGTGCAGAATAGCCGGAGATTGTCGGCCGAGGCTGCAACCAGGCGCTGGGCGCGATGCGAATCGGGATGGATGCCGGTAAGCGCCAAATGCAGTGTGATCCGCCGGGCACCTGCCGCCATCCGCTTCAACCGCGCCAGGTTCAGGTCGAGGCAGTCAAACCTGGGCGGAAATGCGCCGTACTCCATCAGCAGATGAAACGGTGCAATTGACCCGTCGTGAGGCATCGGGAGCAACGCGTCGGTGTCGCTGTAACCTGCGGCCACAAGGGGCATGTCCACACGGCTCCAGCGCCCACTGCCATCAAGCTCAACGAACGCACGGGCCGCATGCAGCAGCACGCCATCGGCAAGCGCTGCGACGACCTCCCTCTCGCCGGTCAAATGCAGGCGCAGCCTGTCCGGTGCGGTCGCGAACTGGGCCGACGGCGACGTGAGTTCGAGGGTGAAGGATAGGAGGCCAGTAGTGTCGGGCGGCAGGGTCGCCTGCATCGGCGCGACGGCCGAAGTCGTGTAACGCACAGCCGAGACAGCTAGCGGCACCAGCGTGACGTCGGTCGCGGTACAAAACACCTGCCGGGAATTCGGCGCTACCAGTCGCGTGCCGCGCGGAATCACACGGGGTTCGGTTTGCTTGCCTTCCCGGTTCCCGTGAAAGTGCGCAATTGCACAGGACGGAAACGGTCGCAAAAACACTCCATGCGCCGTATTGATCAGCGCGTGAGTAAATTCCGGTACTTCGTCCTCGAGGCGGATGTCGTGCTGGGCGGACATCAACGCGAACGATTGCAGCAGCCGTTCGACGTGGGGGTCATCCGAATGCTCACCTGCCATCGCAAGGCGAGCCGCGATTTTCGGGTAATGCTGAGTGAACGCGCGCATCGAACGGCGCAGCAGCCCCAACTCGCGCTCAAAATGCGGTAGAAGATCCTCGGGTTCGATGGCCATACACTTTCCGAATGGTCACGCCGATCAGATAATCGGTACCGTGCTCAAGAGATAGAGGGGGCGATTTTAACCGGACGTCAGCCACCCATATCTCGATTTCATCGAGTCAGACGCAGAACAAAAAATGGCCCCCCATCGGGTCGGCCGAAATAGCTCCGGCGAATGAGAGGCCCGCCAAAACCTGAGAGGTCTTTATTATGCAATATGCGGAGGAACAATGCGGAAAGGAGCCCCCCAGCTGGATCGACGGGCCGCCCGCGCCCCAGAAAGTCTCTGGTTCGCCCGGCGCGCAATTCGACTGTGTGCTGGCCGAACACTGCGTATCCGACGAACTGGCGCTGGTCGTGACCGCCGCGCATCTCGACTACAACGAAGCAGCGACGCTTTCGTGCGCGGGCATCACCGCATGGAACACACCAGCATTTCGGGAAGGTCGGGATTCGCGTCGCGCAATAATCGATGAAAACGGCGGCCGGCCGCCGTCTTTCCGGCAAGCTCCGATCGCAGCAGGAATGCCCATTACTGGACACCCCTCGCACAGATCCCGGCGTGCCCAACTCGGGCACCGGGCTCCTACCTCGAGTATTTGACGGCGAAACGCCGCTCCGGCCACGGGTGAAGGATTCGAGGTTGGGGGGAACCACGCATTCGCGATCCGCTCGACTCGCGTCCACGTCATGTGATCCTTCTGGCGGCGACGCCGAAGCGTCCGCCGCCAGAGATCAACGACGTGGTAACGGAACGCGCCGAGTGCTTGCGAGTTCGTCGGGACCGCGTGGTACGCAAAGTACCCGCGAACCATCTGCCCGAGCCATTTCCCTTGCACGGGAATCGGTTCGTGCATGCGCCGCCGTAGTTCCTCCTTGATCTGCCTGGGCCTCGCCCGCATGCGATCACTGCAGGTCTTCCGGCACACTCAGAACCGGTGCCGGATCCCCGCATGCACCATCAACTGCTTCGATGTCGACGACAGATCGGCCGCACCCGGGATATACGCCTGATCGAGCGACGAGCCGGTCGCGTCTCCCGCGATTCGCTGATACGCGCCCATCAGATACACATCCGTGCGCTTCGACAGGTTGTAGTCGGCCATCAGCCCGACCGAATGGATCTTCGGCTTCGCGGCGCCGGTCGTCGCGTCGTAGCGCACCGTCGTGTACACGTATTGCGCGCCGACGAACAAC
The DNA here is from genome assembly GCF_018417535.1 of Burkholderia pyrrocinia. NCBI lineage: Bacteria > Pseudomonadati > Pseudomonadota > Betaproteobacteria > Burkholderiales > Burkholderiaceae > Burkholderia > Burkholderia pyrrocinia. Next base: position 1,695,298 of record NZ_CP070978.1, read on the forward strand.
GCCGGCGTGAACTGGTACTTGCCGTTCACTTCGAAGTTCTGATACTTGATCGACGTCACCGTGCCGCCCGCGAGCGGCCCGGTCACCGGCTCGATCGTTTCGTCGCCGAACAGGTAACCGACGTTCGCGGTCGGCCGCACGACGTTGCTGTTCGTGTACGCGAACCCGACCGTCGCGGGCCCTGCGGTGTAGTTGATGCCCGCCCCGAAGATCCTCAGCCGCGCCGACGCAAAATTCGCGTCAGCGCCGACCGACCCGGAACCCGCGATCGCGCCGCCCGACGTCGCGCCCGGGTTGTCCGCGTTCAGGAACGCCGCGCCGACGAGCAGGCCGCCCTGCTCGTACTGCGCGCCGACGCTCCATACCCGGTTGTTCGCGAAGCCCGTTTCGCTGCTGAAGCTGTACGTGCCGCCGAACGAGAATCCGGAGAAATCCGGGCTCGCATACTTCACGGTATTGTTCGTGCGGAACGTGTTGCCGGTGTTGTCGTTGTCGAGCGGATGCGAGAACGGATAGACCCCCCAGCTCCCGTTCGCGGTCGTCGGCGCGAGATAGTCGACGACCGAATCGTATTGCCGACCGAGCGTCAGCGTGCCGAAGCGCGTGCTGCCGAGCCCGACGTAGGCCTGACGCCCGAACATTCGGCCACCCTGCGCAAGCGTGCCGTTGTTCACGTTGAAGCCGTTCTCGATCTGGAACAGCGCGCTGTAGCCGCCGCCCAGGTCCTCGGTGCCCTTCAGCCCCCAGCGGCTACCCTGCGCGAAGCCGCTCGCCATCTGCCACGCACTGTGCCCGCCGACGTTGTTCGTATAGTCGATTCCCGCATCGACGAGGCCATAGAGCGTGACGCTGCCTTGCGCGAACGCGGGCACTGCGCACAGCGCCGGAATCGCGACAAAAATAGATCTCCAGTTCATCCGTATTCCTTATTTATTTATGATCGATCGCGCACATTGCGTGCGCCGCCGCTTACTTCGCGCCGTAGATGTCGAAGTCGAAATACTTCCGGTTGATCCGCTGGTACGTGCCATTCGCGAGAATCGTTGCAAGCGCGCGATTGAACGCGTCGCGCAGGTCGTTGTCCTGCTTGCGCAACCCGAGGCCGTCGCCCTGCCCGAAGTACTTCGCGTCGTCGATCGGTGCGCCGGCGAACATGAAGTCCTTGCCCTGCGGCTTCTTCAGAAAGCCGTCGCTGGCCGCGATCGATGCCTGGAACGCCGCATCGAGCCGCCCCGTCACGAGATCGGCGTACACCTGATCCTGGTTCTGGTACGACACGATCTGCACGCCGGCCGGCTGCCAGTTCGCGACCGCGTAGTCGGCCTGCGCGGAACCCTGCTCGACGCCGACGCGTTTGCCTTTCAGCGATTCGGCCGTCGGCAGTAGCGGCGAGCCCTTGTGCGCGATCAGCCGGGCGGGTGCGTTCGAGATGCGGTTCGTGAACGCGATCTGCTGCATCCGCTTCGGCGTGATCGTCATCGACGACGCGATCACGTCGAACTTGCGCGCGAGCAGCCCCGGAATCATCCCGTCGAAGCTCGACTCGACCCACACGCAGCGCGCGTGCAGCTCCGCGCACAACGCGTTCGTGATATCGATCCCGAAGCCCGTCAGCGTGCCGTCGGGCAGCTTGTATTCGAGCGGCGGGTAAGTCGGATCGACCGCGAGGCGAATCTCCTTGCCCGTCCAGTCGCCCGCATGCACCGACCCTGCCGCCAGCGCTACCGCGAGCGCCGCCATCCACTGTTTCATTGCCCGTCTCCTTGTGTAAATCGTGAATCGAAATCGTGCAACCGCATCATGCGAGGTATCGCTCCGCGAGCGCGGTCCAGTAGCTCGCGCCGGTCGCGAGGCAAGCATCGTTGAAGTCGTAGCCCGGGTGATGCAGCCCGCATCCGGACGCACCGTCGCCGTTGCCGATCGACAGGTAGCTGCCCGCGCACGCGTCGAGCATGAAGGCGAAATCCTCGCTCGCCGCGATCGGCCGCAGATGCGGAATCAGCGCCGCGTCGCCGCCCCATTCGCGAGCCACGTCGCGCGCGAATGCCGTTTCCGCCGCGTGATTGACGAGCACCGGATAGCCGTATCGATAGTCGATCTCGGCCGTCGCGCCGTAACTCGCGGCCTGCCCGTTCACGATCTCGCGGATGCGCCGTTCCAGCAGTACGCGCACGTCCGGCGACAGTGCACGCACGCTGAGCTCGAGTTCCGCATGCGGCGGGATCACGTTCGATGCGGTGCCCGCATGGATCGAGCCGGCCGTGACGATCGCCAGTTCCTGCGGATTCACGTTGCGCGACACGACCGTCTGCAACGCCATCACGATCGACGCGCACACGACCACCGGATCGATCGTCGTGTGCGGCGCGGCGCCATGCCCGCCGCGCCCGATCACGCGCACGCGCACCTCGTCGGCCGACGCCATCGCCGCGCCGTCGCAGAAGCCGAGCACGCCGGCCGGCAGGCCCGGCACGTTATGCATCGCGAACACGGCATCGCACGGAAACTGCGTGAACAGGCCGTCGTCGATCATCCGCTTCGCGCCGCCTAGCCCTTCTTCGGCCGGCTGGAAAATCAGGTTCAGCGTGCCCGCGAAACGCGCGCGTTCGGCCAGGCAGCGGGCCGCCGCGAGCAGCATCGCCGTATGGCCGTCGTGGCCGCACGCGTGCATCACGCCGTCGCGCCGGCTCGCATGCGGCAGCCCGGTTGTCTCGCGGATCGGCAGTGCGTCCATGTCCGCGCGCAACCCGAGCCGTTTCCCGGCGCCGCGCGTCAGCGTGCCGACCACGCCCGTGCCGCCGAGCCCGCGCGTCACCCGATAACCCCACGTTGTCAGGCAATCGGCGACGAGATCGCTCGTCGCGTGCTCCTCGAAGCCGAGCTCCGGATGCGCGTGCAGCCGGTGGCGCAGCGCAATCATCTCCGTCTCGATGGCCGTCATTTCCGGATGAATATGTTTCTGGTCCAACCCCGATTCTCCCTGACACGTTCCGGTTGTCGATCGCCCGGATGACCGATCGTGGCCGAATCGTATGCAGCGAAAATCCCTTCGAACAGCCGCGGTTTCGTTATGATGACAACCTTTCGTTGTCGGGTATCGCACCATGAGCACGATGAAGCTGCATCAGTTGCAGGCGCTCGTCGCGAGCGCGGAGGCCGGGAGTATCCGCGGCGCGGCGCGTACGCTGGGGTTGTCGCAGGCGGCCGTCACGCGCGCGCTGCGCGAGCTGGAAGCGAGCGAGCGCCTGCCGCTGCTCGTGCGCGCGCCGGAAGGCATCGGCTTCACCGACTACGGAAAAACGCTGCTCACGCACGCGAAGCTCGTGCTGAAGCAGCTCGAACACGCGCAGAGCGATCTCGAACGGATGCGCGGCCGCGTCGAGGGCCGGCTGAGCATCGGCGTCACGCCGTGGCTCACGGTGACCTTCCTCGCGGAAGCCGTGCTGCGTTTTCGCGAGCGGCTGCCCGACGTGCGCCTCGAACTCTACGAAGCGCTGATGGCCGTCGCGCAGCCGCTGCTGCGCGACGGTAGCATGGACTTCGCGCTCGGGCACGTGCAACCGGGCGGCACGCAGGAATTCGCGTTCGAGCCGATGCTGTGCTACGAGACGTCGGTCATGGTGCGCGCCGGCCATCCGCGCGAACGCGTAAGGTCGATCCACGACCTGCTCGATAACGACTGGGTGCTGAATTTCGCGGCCGACGGGCAGGCCGCGCTCGTCGATTACCTGTTCACGCGCCACGGCGCACACATCGACGAACGGCGCATCGTGCGGGCGCAGTCGGTCGCGATGTTGCAGACGATGCTCGAGCAGGCCGACATGTGCACGTGGTGCCCGACGATACTCGCGGCCGTGCCGCCGTTCGGCGAACGGATGCGCGCCTTGCAGCTCAAGGAGACGTTCGAGCCGCGCGACCTCGGGATCGTCACGCGCCGCAGCAGCACGCTGAGCGACGCCGCACGCTGCTTCATCGACTGCCTGCTGCAGGTGATCCGCAAGCATGCGCGATCCGCGCGCAAGGAGGATCTCGCGCTGTTCAGGACTGTGTCGCTGCTGATCTGACCTCCGCCCCGCCCGTCTCCCGTCCATAGCGCATCCGCGCAAATGCTTTTCCGAATCCGTTATTGGATCGCGCCGTCGAGCGTTTTTATACTCGTCAGCACTCTCTCCCAAAGAGTGCCAGCCAATTTCGACAGAACAGCACAGGACGAAAAGATGAGCCTACGCCCCTTGCACGACCGCGTCATCGTGAAGCGACTCGATCAGGAAACCACCACCGCGTCGGGCATCGTGATCCCCGACAGCGCCGCCGAAAAGCCCGACCAGGGCGAAGTGATCGCCGTCGGCCCCGGCCGCAAGGACACGGACGGCCAACGCATCGTGCCCGACCTGCAGGTCGGCGAGCGCGTGCTGTTCGGCAAGTACGCGGGCCAGGCCGTCAAGGTGAACGGCACCGAGTTCCTCGTCCTGCGCGAGGAAGACATCGTCGCGGTCGTCAATCAATAACGGAGCGCAATCATGGCAGCGAAGGAAATCATTTTCAGCGACGTCGCACGGGCGAAGCTGACCGAAGGCGTGAACATTCTCGCGAACGCGGTGAAGGTCACGCTCGGGCCGAAGGGCCGCAACGTGGTGCTCGAACGCAGCTTCGGCGCGCCCGTCGTCACGAAGGACGGCGTGTCGGTCGCGAAGGAAATCGAACTCGCGGACAAGCTGCAGAACATCGGCGCGCAGCTCGTGAAGGAAGTCGCGTCGCGCACCAGCGACGCGGCCGGCGACGGCACGACGACGGCCACCGTGCTCGCACAGGCGATCGTACGCGAAGGCCAGAAATACGTCGCGGCCGGGCTCAACCCGCTCGACCTGAAGCGCGGCATCGACAAGGCCGTCGCATCGGCCGTCGACGAGCTGAAGAAGATCAGCAGGCCGACCACCACGAGCAAGGAAATCGCGCAGGTCGCGACGATCTCCGCGAACGGCGAGGAATCGATCGGCCAGCGCATCGCCGAAGCGATCGACCGCGTCGGCAAGGAAGGCGTGATCACCGTCGAGGACGGCAAGTCGCTCGCCGACGAGCTCGACGTCGTCGAGGGGCTGCAGTTCGATCGCGGCTACCTGTCGCCGTACTTCATCAACAATCCGGACAAGCAGATCGCCGAGATCGAGAACCCGTACATCCTGCTGCACGACAAGAAGATCTCGAACATCCGCGACCTGCTGCCGGTGCTCGAACAGGTCGCGAAGTCGGGCCGGCCGCTGCTGATCATCGCGGAAGATGTCGAAGGCGAAGCGCTCGCGACGCTCGTCGTGAACAACATCCGCGGGATCCTGAAGACGGTCGCGGTCAAGGCGCCGGGTTTCGGCGACCGCCGCAAGGCGCTGCTCGAGGACATCGCGATCCTCACCGGCGGGCAGGTCGTCGCCGAGGAAACCGGGCTGACGCTCGAGAAGGCGACGCTCGCCGAACTCGGCCAGGCCAAGCGCATCGAGGTCGGCAAGGAAAACACGACCGTGATCGACGGCGCGGGCGATGCGAAGAACATCGAAGCGCGCGTGAAGCAGATCCGCGTTCAGATCGAGGAAGCGACGTCGGACTACGACCGCGAAAAGCTGCAGGAACGCGTCGCGAAGCTTGCGGGCGGCGTTGCGGTGATCAAGGTCGGCGGTGCAACCGAGATCGAGGTGAAGGAGAAGAAGGATCGCGTCGACGACGCGCTGCACGCGACGCGCGCGGCCGTCGAGGAAGGCATCGTGCCGGGCGGCGGCGTTGCGCTGATTCGCGTGCGTCAGGCGATCCGCGAGCTGAAGGGCGTGAATGCCGACCAGGACGCGGGCATCAAGATCGTGCTGCGCGCGCTCGAGGAACCGCTGCGCCAGATTGTCGCGAACGCGGGCGAGGAAGCGAGCGTCGTCGTCGCGAAGGTCGCGGAAGGTTCGGGCAACTTCGGGTACAACGCGCAGACGGGCGAGTACGGCGACCTCGTCGAATCGGGCGTGCTCGATCCGACCAAGGTCACGCGCACGGCGCTGCAGAACGCGGCGTCGGTCGCCGGACTGCTGCTGACGACCGATGCGACCGTGTTCGAAGCGCCGAAGGATGCGGCGCCGGCCGCGACGCCGGGCGGCCCCGGTGCGGGCGGGCCGGGGTTCGATTTCTGACGATGCGCCGCGCGTGCCGGTTCGCCGGCATGCGCGCTGCCTTGCGGGAACATGCAACGCGTGGCGACGGAAGTCGTCACGCGTTTTTTGTTTGGGATCGACGCAACACCGTGGTGCGCAGGCCCGTTGCAGCGCTCGGGTAAGATAAAGGCCCATCCCGCCGCGCCGTCTTCCACGCCATGTCGACCACCCTCAACGTCTTGCTCCCGCTCGCCGGCGTCCTGCTGCTGAGCGTCGCCAGCCCGGGCCCGAATTTCGTGATCGTCACGTCGACCGCCGTCGCATCGCGCCGCGCCGGCGTGATGACGGGGCTTGGACTGGCCGCCGCGTCCGGCACCTGGGCCGCGATCGCGATCGCCGGGCTGAGCCTGCTCGTCACGCACGTCGCGTGGGTACACACCGCACTGCGGCTTGCGGGTGCCGGCTACCTGATCTGGCTCGGCCTGAAAATGATTCTGACCGCGCGCGAGCCGTTGCCCGTTTCCGCACCTGCCACGGCCTCCGACTGGCGCGCCGCGAAAAAGGGCTACGTCGTCAGCATGACGAACCCGAAATCCGTCGCGTTCTACGGCAGCATCTTCGCGCTGATGGTGCCGACCCACGCGCCGGCATGGCTCGATATCTCGGTCGTCGCGCTGTCGATCGCGATATCGTGCGCGTGGTATTGCACGATGGCGCTGCTAGCGTCGCACCCGTCGGTGCGCCGGCTGCTGGTTCGACGCAAGGCCGTGCTCGATACGACGGCCGGCCTGTTGTTGATGGGCGTCGGCGGCAGGATGCTCGCCGGGCGTTGAGCGACGTGCCTGACGCACCGCCCTCACACCTTTACGACCTTTTTACTTGCGGCCGCGTGTGCGTTCACTAGAATGTGTTCGCAATCCACCACCGAGCACGCGACATGCGCATCCGAAGTCCTCGTCCCCCGAGTTGCTTTTCTGCCTGACAGGCAGGACGCCCGCGTCTCTCTTTCCCGAGCCGCCGTCCTGCCGACAGGCGGACGGTGCGCGCCGTAGTCACTCCCGCGCACGCTTGAACACGACGTCGATGCGGTAATCGCGCATCGTGCGCTCAGGCATGTGCTCGCGGCAAATCCCCTGCAACGACGCGCCATCGATCCGCCGTACCGGCAATGATCGATCGCCTGCCCGCATCCGGCATGCCGATCCGGTCAATCGTCAGCGAACCGCTGACCGCACTGCTCGACTGCGCGCCTTATGTGCGCAACAGCGGCTTCACGCCCGGGCAGATCTCGCGCGTGCCGAAGCTCAAGCGCTGCTGACACGCTTGCACTGCGCATCGCGCACCCCGTCTCGGTCGTCTTTCATACAGGAGCAATCATGCTTGGCTGGACGTTCTGGAAACACGTGATCGGCGCGCGGACCGATACAATCCGCGAGGACAAGGCAACGGCGCATGACCGGCACCGCCGGCGGTCGAGAACGCTCGTGCTGACCAGCGCCGCGGTGGCGTTCGCGGCGATCGCGTTCGGCGCGCCGGTCGTCGGCATTTCGGTCTTTCTGCTGACGACGCTGCCGTTCGTCCTGTCGGGTACGTGAAGGCATCCGTATCGGGCGCGCGGTGCAAGCTCCACCGCAATCGATACGAAATTTTAATACCGGCGCCCCGCGTCTCTGACACCGTCTTTACGCGGTTTTGTCTAGGATTTCCCTGTCATCCCGACACGGAGAGATCCGCATGCAAACGCAGCAGGCCGCCGTCGGCGGCCACCCCGACCTTCCCCACCGACGCGGCGGCTTGCCGCTCGCGACCCGGCTGGCCGACGCCTGTCCGCCGGACAACATCCTGCTCGACGTGCCGGTCGATAGCGCGATCCAGTTGTTCGACCTCGCCGCGCAATACATCGCGCGCAGCAGCGGGGTTTCCGCGGACCGGATCAGGACCGAACTGACGAAGCGCGAACAGCTCGGCTCGACCGGCCTCGGCCAGGGCGTCGCGATTCCGCATGCGCGCGTCGACGGGCTCGGCTCGGCCGTCGCACTGTTCGTTCGCGCGCTGTACCCGTTCGCGTTCAATGCGCCGGACCGCAAGCCCGTGCGCGAATTCATCGTGCTGGTCCTGCCGAAAGGGGACGACCGCGCGCACCTCGAACTGCTCGCCGACGCGGCGCGGTGCTTCGGCGAACGCCCGTTCCGGCAGGCGTCGCGCGACGCGCAAACACCCGACGAAATTCACCGGCTCATGCAACGCACGCACTGACGCCGCACCGTGCGGCGACAGGCACTCCCTTCATCCTTTCGGATTCCCATGTTCCCAGACCCGGAAAGTCCTACCCTTACTTCACGACGCGTAGCCGGACTGGCTCGCTCGCTGCCGTTCATGCAGGCCCTGCACGGGCAGACCGTCGTCATCGTCGATAACGGCGCCGCGAGCGATACGCACGCTCGCCAGGCGTTCGCGCAGGATGTCGCGCTGCTCGCGCTCACCGGCATTCGTCCGGTCGTCGTCCAGGGCGTGCCGGCCGCGTCCGGCGCGCAGCCGGTCCAGGCCGCGCGCGCCGCGATGGCCGACATCAACCACGAACTGGTGCGCCTGATCGGCAGTCACGGCGCCAAGGCGATCGGCATCGACGGTCACGACGGCGGCCTGCTGGTCGCCGGCGCCGAATCCGACCGCGCAAACACGAGCCCGGTCGTGCAATTCGACAGCACCGCGTTGAACGCATTTCCAGGGAACGGGCTGGTGCCCGTCGTGATGCCCGTCGCGCCGGACGACGCGGGCCAGGATCGCCTGCTGCGCCCGGAACGGCTCGGCAACCTCTTCGCGCAGCGCACGGGCGCCGTCACGCTGGTGATGATGGTCGAAAGCGCACTGCTGCGCGAACTCGGCGAACTCGCGGGGCTGTACGGCATCACGGAACTCGAGCAATGGCTCACCGAGCATCCGGCCGCCGATGCGGCGCCTTGCGTGCGGGAAGCGCTCGATGCGCTCGCGCACGGCGTGCAGAACGTCCATCTCGCCGATATCGGGCAACCCGAATCGCTGATCGACGAACTGCTGACGGAGGAAGGGTCGGGCGTGGTGTTCTGCCGTCGCGGCAATACCGACCTGCTGTCGGAAACGCGCCGCTACTTCGCCGATTCGTCGTGCGTGCTGCGCGACGGCTTCAGCGTCGAGCAGAAGCAGGTCGTGCGTTTCTGACCAGACTTGATGACCTGAAATCGCTTGCGGCGACCCGCCGGGGCCGCCGCAAGCGAGCAACGTCAGCGCCGTGTCGCGAGACGCCGCACGACGCGAACGAGCGCATCGACCTCGTCGCACGTGTTGTAGAACGCGAGCGACGGCCGCACCGTTGCCTCGAGCCCGAAACGCCGCAGGATCGGCTGCGCGCAGTGATGCCCCGAACGCACTGCGATGCCCTCTTCGTTCAGCGCCTGCCCGACTTCCTCGGTTTCATAACCCTTCAGCACGAACGACAGCACGCTCGCCTTGTCGCGCGCGGTACCGACGAGCCGCACGCCCGGCACCGGCGCAAGCACGCTCGTCGCATACGCGAGCAGGTCGTGCTCGTAACGAGCGATGTTCTCGATGCCGACTCGGTTCACGTAGTCGAGCGCCGCGCCGAGCCCCACCGCATCCGCGATGTTGCCGGTGCCGGCCTCGAACCGGTTTGGCGGCGGCTGGAACACCGTGCGCTCGAACGTGACGTCCGCGATCATGTTGCCGCCGCCCTGCCATGGCGGCATGTCGTCGAGAATCGCGCGCTTGCCGTACACGACGCCGATCCCGGTCGGCCCGTAGATCTTGTGCCCGGAGAACACGAAGAAATCCGCATCGAGCGCCTGCACGTCGACGCGCATGTGCGAGATCGACTGCGCGCCGTCGACGAGCGCCTTCGCGCCCGCGCGATGCGCGAGCTCGACGATCTCCTTCACCGGCACGACCGTGCCGAGCGCGTTCGACACCTGCGTGACGGACACGATCCTCGTGCGGTCGTTGAGCAGCTTCCGGTATTCGTCGAGCAGCACCTGCCCCGAATCGTCGACCGGAATCACGCGGAGCTTCGCGCCCTTCTGCGCGGCAAGCTGCTGCCACGGCACGATGTTCGCGTGATGCTCGAGATGCGACACGACGATCTCGTCGCCTTCGCCGACGTTCTGCACGCCCCACGTCTTCGCGATCAGGTTGATCGCCTCGGTCGTGCCGCGCACGAACACGATCTCGTCGGGCGACGATGCGCCGATGAAGCGCTGCACCGTTTCCCGCGCATGCTCGTACGCATCCGTCGCGCGGCCTGCCAGCGCATGCGCGGCACGGTGGATGTTCGAGTTCTCGTGTGCGTAGAAATACGCGAGGCGGTCGATCACGGCCTGCGGCTTGTGCGTCGTCGCCGCGTTGTCGAACCAGATCAACTGCTTGCCGTTCACGCGCTCCTGCAGGATCGGGAAATCGCGGCGGATCGCGTTCACGTCGAACGGCGGGTGGGCGCCCCGATACAACTGGCCTTGCGGCTCGGCTGCATGCGTATCGTCGATGAAGTAACGCTGCACGTCCGCGCCCGATGCGCGCGAGACCGGCACGTCGCGATGCACGGCGAGCAGGTCGCGCAGCGCATCGTCGCCCGGCAACCCGAACGCTTCCGGCGACGCGAGGCCGTTCGACGGCACGACGATGTCCTGCGGCGTCGCCTGCCAGCCCTGCAGCGAACCGTCGGTGAAATAGTACGGCGACGCAGCCGGTGCTGCCTTCGGCGCGCCCTCCGATGCCGCCGCATTCCCCTGCGGCACGCCGAGCGCCGCGCCGCCGATGCGCGGCTCGAGCGCCGGCGCAATCGACACGACGGTGTCGGGCAGCCCGTTCTGCGCAGCAGCATGCGGCGCGAGCGCGGGCGCGCGATTGCCGAGCGACAGCACGTGCGTCGGCGCGGACGGCGCGAGGTTCGTACCGGGCGCCTTGCCCTGCGGCAACGCGAGACCCGGCACACCGGTGCCCGTGCCGCCCGGCCCCGCGAGCGGCGAGCCGCCCGGCGCCGGGTTGCTCACCGACGCGAGGATCGGCGCGGCGGCCGGCAACGCCGACGGCACGCCGCCGACCGCGCCGCTGCCCGCCGACAGCCCGGGCGCGGTGGCCTGCCCGGGCGGCGTCGCGAAGAACTCGGACGCGAGCCGCGCCAGCGTCGCGGGGTCGGGCAAGCCGGCCGGCAGCGATGCGTGCGGCAACGCGTGCGCGTCGCCGCCGGCCAGGCCGGGATTAACGGTAGGTGTCGGGATAGTCATGGAACTTGGCGATTTCGACGTCATCGAGGACAGCCAGCGCGTCCGGGGAATGGACCGCGAGCGAGCAATACAGCGAGATCAGGTACGACGCGATCGCCTGGTTGTTGATCCCCATGAAGCGCACCGACAGGCCCGGCCCCTGCTCGCCCGCGACGCCCGGCTGATAGAGGCCGACGACGCCCTGCCGCTTGTCGCCGACGCGCAGCAGCAGGATCTTGGTCTTGCCGTCCGCGACCGGCACCTTGTCCGACGGGATCAGCGGAATGCCGCGCCACGTGAGGAACTGCGAGCCGAACAGGCTGACCGTCGGCGGCGGCACGCCGCGCCGCGTGCATTCGCGGCCGAACGCGGCGATCGCGAGCGGGTGCGTGAGGAAGAACGCGGGCTCCTTCCACACCTTCGTCAGCAGCTCGTCGAGATCGTCCGGCGTCGGCGCGCCCGTCAGCGGGAAGATCCGCTGTTCGTCGGTCACGTTCGCGAGCAGCCCGTAGTCGGGGTTGTTGATCAGCTGGCTTTCCTGCAGCTCCTTGATCGTCTCGATCGTCAGGCGCAGCTGTTCCTTGATCTGGTCGTGAGGACTGCTGTAAAGATCGGAGATCCGCGTATGCACGTCGAGCACCGTGCTCACCGCGTTCAGGAAGTACTCGCGCGGCTGCTCCTCGTACGGCACGAAGGTCTGCGGCAGCACGCTTTCGTCCTCGAGCTGCGTGCATGCGGCGCGCACGGCTTCCGGGTTCTTCACCTGGTTCAGGCGGTAGATGCCGGCCTCGACCGGCACCCACTGCAGCAGATGGGTCAGCCAGCGAGGCGTGATCGTGGAAAGCTGCGGGACGGTCTTGGTAGCGTTCGCTAGTTGGCGGGCGGCGTGATCGCTCAGCGCGGCCGTGCCGCTTGCAACGGTCGACATGTGTGGCTCCGGGTTCTTAAGATGAAAAACGGGATTGCTTATGACGCTCGGTGATTATCGGAAGCACGCACCTGCCGGCTCAACATGCTATAGCCGTCAGGTCGCGCGCAACCGAAAGGGAAACGAAACGGGGCGGAGCGGCCTCAGGTGACGTATGCGCCCGGCAGCAACGTCGAGATCGACACGTCGAACGCGCGCGCGATCTTGTCGGCCGTGACGATCGACGCGATCGCCTCGCCGCGCTCGATCTCGCCGACATACGAGCGGTTCAGCCCCGCATGCTCGGCGAGCTGCTCCTGCGACCACGTGCGCGCTTCGCGCAGCTTGCGCACGTTGGCGCCGAAGTGATGGATGAGGTCGCTCATCGCGCCTCCTAGGCAACACGCGCCGCCGCGCGCGGCGCGGCGTTCGCTTCGCTGCGCAGCACGGCCTGCGTGACGTTCTCGCCGGCCGGCACGTCCTGCGTGAGCCACACGTTGCCGCCGATCACCGCGCCGCGCCCGATCGTCACGCGGCCGAGAATCGTCGCGCCCGCGTAGATCACCACGTCGTCCTCGACGATCGGATGGCGTGCGAGCCCTTTCTCCAGATGGCCGGCCGCATCGCGCGGGAAGCGCTTCGCGCCGAGCGTGACGGCCTGGTACACGCGCACGCGCTCGCCGATGATCGCGGTCTCGCCGATCACGACACCCGTGCCGTGGTCGATGAAGAAGCCCGCGCCGATACGCGCGCCCGGATGAATGTCGATGCCCGTCTCCGCATGCGCCTGCTCGGCGATGATCCGCGCGAGCAGCGGCAGGCCGAGCCGGTACAACTCATGCGCGAGCCGGTGGTGGATCATCGCGAGGATGCCCGGGTAGCACAGCAGCACCTCGTCGACGCTGCCCGCCGCCGGATCGCCGTGGAACGCGGCCAGCACGTCGCTGTCAAGCAGCCTGCGAATCTCCGGCAGCCGCGCGGCGAACGCCTGTACGGCCGTCGACGCGACTTCGTCGACGTTATCGATCGGCACCCCGTCGGCATTGCGCTGGCGCGCCGCATAACGCAACTCGAGCGTTACCTGCGCGAGCAGCGCATTCAGCGCCGTGTCGAGCGCATGGGCCACATGGAAGTTTTCGCTCTCCTGGCGCAGGTCGGGCGGCCCGAGCCGCATCGGGAACAGCACGCCCTTCAGCGCGCCGACGATCTGCGCGAGCGCCTCGCGCGCCGGCAGGTCGCGCCCGCCCGGTTCGAGCGAGCGACGCTGCTTCTCGCGCCATGCGCGACGGACGGTCTGCAACGATTGAACGATGTCGTCGATGTCGAATGCGGCCATGCTCACTTCTCCCCTTGTCGGCCGTAAATCAATCCTGCGCCCACGGCAGGCCGCGAAAGCGCCAGCCGTTATGGCCGCCGCGATGCTGTCCTTCGTCGAGGTCGCCCTCGAACCCTTCGAGCACGTTGAATACCTGCGTGAAGCCGCCCTTCGTCGCGGCTTCGGCCGCCTGCGCGGACCGGTTGCCGCTGCGGCACAGGAGCAGCACCACCGCGTCCTTGCCGGTCTTCGCTTCCAGTTCGCGCACGAAGCGCGGGTTGCGCGTCAGGCTCGTGCCGGTCGCCCACGGCACATGCAGCGACGCCGGCACGTGGCCGACGAATTTCCGTTCTTCGGCCGTGCGCACGTCCACCAGCAACGCGTCGCCGGCCGAGAACAGCGCCCATGCGGCTTCCGGCGCGACGCCGCCCGCGTAGGGCGTGCCGGCCGACGCGGCCGCCGCGCGGGCGTCTTCGAGCGCCTGCTGCGCAGCGGTTCGTTCTTCCAATGCAACCGTCATGACACTTCCTTGTTTTCGCAGATTCGTATGATCAAAAACACCGGGAATGCGGCCGTTGCAGCTTGCGTGCTGTCTATAGCCGTCAGCGCCACTATGCGAGCGCGAACAGGCAAGCAGAACCAATAAAAATTCATTTCCTAATCAGCACCGCGAGAAATGCAACGACGGACAGGCGCGATCGGACGGATTGCTGCGTGGCGGAAGGTAATGCCGATGAAAGGCGCCGGGCGGTATGCGTGCTGCCTGACGCTTGAGCGCGTCGCTGCCGGAGCTGAAAGGTGAGTGGGTCGCCGAACGGGACCCGAACGAATGAAGCGGAGGGTTATAACGTTGTGTCTACAACGATAGCGAAGATCAACCTGCAGCAGTGAACCGTCTCGACGAAAGACACGCTCGCGCACGCATCGAGAAGCAACGCCGCCGCCACGCAGCGGCGCCGCATCTGCTTACTGCGTATCCTGCTTCGCACGTTCCGCCGCCGCGATGATCGCGTCGGCCACGGCCTTCGGCTGGCTCAGCATCGCGACATGGCTGCCGTTCACGCGCGTGACCGTTGCGCCGATCTGCTTCGCCATCGCTTCCTGCAGCTTCGGATCGATCATCCGGTCCTGCGTCGCGACGACGAACGACGACGGCTTCGCATGCCATGCGGCCTGCGTAACCTTCTCCGAAATGCAGCCACCGTACCACGGCCCCTGAGTTGCTGCGACGATGCGCTGCTGCGCAGGCGGCAGGTCCGGCGCGAAATCCTGCGCGATCGCCTTGTCCGACAGCCGCGTGAAACCGCCTGCGTCCTTGCGCAACTCACCGGCCCATGCCGGTGCAGGCAGCCCTTGCGTGACGTCGGCGATCGATTGGCCGTTGTCGGGCGCGAACGCCGCGACATAGACGAGCGACTTCACCTTGTCGTCGTTGCCCGCATCGCTGATCACGACGCCGGCCCACGAATGGCCGACCAGCACGACCGGCCCCTTCTGCTCGTCGATCGTGCGCTTCGTCGCGGCCGCATCGTCGGCGAGCGAGCTCAGCGGGTTCTGAACCGACACCACGTGCAGCCCGCGCGCCTCGAGCAGCGGAATCACGCGGTTCCAGCTCGACCCGTCGGCAAACGCGCCGTGCACGAGCACGACGTTCGTGCCCTTCAGGTCGTCCTTCGGCGCGGCCTGCGCCGCGACCACACCGAACAGTCCTCCGATCATTGCGGCGGATACCAGAACCCGTTTCGTGAAACGAATCATTGTCATGCTCCTTTCTGTCGTGTTGTTCGAAATGAAGTCCTGTGCATGCCGCCGCGCCGCGTGTGCATGACAGCGGCACCGACGGCAGCCGCGGATCACGAATGCGCATAGAGATCGTCGGCGGCGTTCCGTGCGGAGCGCCCTTGCGCCGCAACGCGATGGCCTGCGGGCGACGCATCGGCGACGTTGTCGCCCGGTGATTTCGACGGGCCGTTCTGGTCGGAGCGGACCACCTGCAATGCGGCCGCGACGTCGTCCGGATAGTGCGGCTCGCTGCGGGCCGGGTTGTAGCCGGCCTGTTCCAGCCTGACGAGTTCGGCACGCACGTCGGCACGCGTGAGGCCGTGGCCGGCATCGGCGAAAGACAATGCGGGGATGGCAGCGAGAACGGCAACAGCGAGGAGTCGGGTGGCTTTCATGAGTGTTCTCCTAAAAGGAAGGGGGCATTCAATCATTCGGCATCCGATGCAAACGTCTGGCATCGAACGTTTCCTGCATGTCGACAGTAGAACCCGCTCACGTATCCGGCATGTTTCCGAAACCGGTGCTTTATGCATGCCAGTTTTTCCGGAATGGCCTCGGATACAGTGCGATACAAACCCGCATGCCGCAGCGTTCTCCCACGTACGCGCACCAGAAAAAAAGGCGTGCCTCGCTCGGCACGCCTTTCCGTCCAACCCGTCGCTTCGAGTCACGTCACGGCGCGAGCCGCGTGAACACGTAGTCATGGTTCTTCACACGCGCCTGATGACAGGCAAAGCACGTCCGGTGCTGGCCGATATCGGCCGGCACGCCGTTGATGAAGCGCCCGAAACCCCAGCCGCCCGTCGACGCATAACGACGCGAGTCCTTCACCATCACCTGCACGGTCGTCGCCCGGCCCGGCACCGTCGCCGGCGCGAACTCGTCGGACTGCTTGCGCTTGTACGCGAGCTTCACGAGGATCGTGCCGTCCGGAAACGGCAGCGTCGCCTGTTCGAGCGCGCGGATCGCGACGGGGTTGCCGAGCACCACGCGCAGTTCGTCGAGCGGCGCGGCCTCTTCGGCCGGCGCGACCATTTCCCACTTCCGGTAGCCGGGCGGGATCGTCACGCCGTAGATCGGCGACGCGGCCGGTTTCGGCTGTTGCGCGAACGCGGCCGGACCGCTCGCCGACAGCGCACCGGCCAGCAATGCGCCCGCAACGAGCGCGCGGCCCATGTCGCGACGCAGGATGCCACTGCGTGCCGTCGTCACAGATGCTCCACTTGCAGGATCGCGTCGGCAAACGCCTGCGGCGCTTCCTGCGGCAGGTTGTGGCCGATGCCGCCGGTAATCGTCCGGTGCTGGTACTTGCCCGTGAATTTCTTCGCGTACGCGGCCGGGTCCGGATGCGGCGCGCCGTTCGCGTCGCCTTCCATCGTGATCGTCGGCACGGGAATCGCCGGCCCGGCGGCGAGCCGCCGCTCGATGTCGTCGTATTGCGCTTCGCCCTTCGCGAGCCCGAGGCGCCAGCGATAGTTGTGGATCACGACGGCCACGTGGTCGGGGTTCTGGAACGATGCGGCCGTGCGCGCATAGGTTTCGTCGGAGAACTGCCACTTCGGCGACGCGAGCTTCCAGATCAGCTTGTTGAACGCATCACGATTCGCCGCGTAGCCGAGCTCGCCGCGCTCGGTCGTGAAATAGAACTGATACCACCACTGAAGTTCCGCCTGCGGCGGCAGCGGCTTGCGGTTCGCCTCCTGGCTGCCGATCAGGTAGCCGCTCACCGACACCAGCGCCTTCACGCGCTGCGGCCACAGTGCCGCGACGGTGTCGGCCGTGCGTGCGCCCCAGTCGTAGCCGCCGAACACCGCGCGGTCGATCTTCAGCGCATCCATCAGCGCGACGATGTCGACGGCCGTCACCGCCTGCTGGCCGTTGCGCACCGTATCGGCCGAGCGGAACGTCGTCGATCCGTAGCCGCGCAGGTACGGCACGATCACGCGATAACCGGCCGCGACCAGCAGCGGCGCGACTTCCGCGTAGCTGTAAATGTCGTACGGCCAGCCGTGGAGCAGGAACACGACGGGGCCGTTCGTCGGCCCGAGGTCCGCATACCCGACGTTGAGCACGCCCGCGTCGATCTGGTGGATCGTGCCCAGCGACGCGACGCCGGCCGTGCGCTTCGCGGTCGATGCATCGGGCGCCGACTGCGCGCGCGCCAGGTTGCCGAACCCGAGGTCGGCGAGGCTCAGGCTCGCCAGCGTCGTACCCAGGATCAGGCGGCGGCGGGTGTTTACGGTATCGGGCATGACTCGTTCTCCATTGTCGATTGCGAAGGAAGGGGCCCGCGGCACGTGCGGGCATACGGATATCGCCGTTCGCAACGGCGGCGCATGGCACCGCGCCGCCGTGTGAAACGCTTCACCGGTTTTATATCCGAACCATCCGGATGCTTTGTATCGCAACGTATCTGTGTGCGAACACGACACACGGCGATTCAAAAATCGCTCGGGAAACGGCGGTTTTCGGCGGGCCGCGCGGCACACGCGGCCTCCGTGCGTCCTTGCGCCCGTGCGTCAGAACAGCCTGGCGATCGCGGGCCGGCTGGGCACCGCGACTAGCAGCCCATGAACTGCACGGCTGTATTGAACGCGAGCAGGCACGAGTCGCCGGACGCATCGACAGGCACCTCGTTAATGAAATACCCAACGATCTACAATAGAGACCTCGTTCAACACAATATCGATTCCTGGCCCGAAAGCGTGCTGCTCCGCCGACAGCACGAACCAACGCAAATGCGGATCGCGCCTGACCGATGCTTGCTGCGCAACGATGGAATCGAGATGCTGGCGGCCAAGGCCCTGCGGCGCGACGTCCGGCTCCGGGGAAAGTCCGATGCCGTCGATGCGGAAAGCAAAGGAGACGGAAAATGAATCGATTGCTGGAAATCCGTACGTACCGCCTGAAGCCGGGAACGTTGCACGCATTTCATGCGGCCATGCACCAGCATGCCGTTCCGATGATCCGTGCAAGCGGCATGGATGTCGTGTGCTACGGCCATTCGGACCACGAAGAAGAGAGCTACTGCCTCGTGCGGGCTTATGCCGACCGCCAGTCCCTGGAGACGGAGCAGGCGGCGTTCTACAACTCCAAGGAATGGCGGGAAGGTCCGCGCCAGGCGCTGGTCGTGCACATCGAGACGTACCTCAACACGCTGCTGTGGATGGCGGACGACGCTGTCGAGAGTCTTCGCACGCTCAATCCGTCGTGACGGTCAGCCGGATAAGGTGAAAACACATATGGGCTCTCAGCGCCACGCGACCGGCACTGCGCTCGATGCGCTCGTCCGTCTCGGCGCGGAAGTCTACCGGCCGTGCGGGCAGAACCTGTATCTGTGGGCCGCGCTTTGTCTGATTTGTACGCGTTTGTTTGTAGCCGATCCGCGGCGAGCGGCACGCGCCGCCGCTCGCCGGCATGACGCTCAGAGCGCCTTGACGATCGCGCCGTCGACGCGAATGTTCTGCCCGGTGATGTAGCCCGCACCGTCCGACAGCAGGAACGCGACCGTCTTCGCAATCTCGCCGGTCTTGCCGAAGCGGCCGGCCGGAATGCGCGCGACGATCTCCGGCGTTTCCGGCCAGCTATCGATGAAGCCCGGCAGCACCGCGTTCATCCGGATGTTCTCGGCCGCATAGCGTTCCGCGTAAAGACGCGTCCACGCGCTCAGCGCCGCACGCAGCGCCGACGACACCGGCATCGGCTGCTCGGGCGCGTCCGCCGCGAAGCTCGAGATGTTGACCACCGCGCCGCCGCGCTGCTGCTGGAAGATCGGCGTCACGCGGCGCATCACGCGCACGACGTTCAGCAGGATCAGGTCGAGCCCTGCGTGCCAGTTGTCGTCGGTGATCGCCAGCAGTTCGCCCTTCGGCGGATGCCCGGTGTTGTTCACGACCGCGTCGATCCGGCCGTAGCGCGCGACTGTTTCCTTTACGAGCCGGTCGATATCGGCTTCTTCCGTCACCGAGCCCTGGATGCCGAACCCGCCCAGTTCCTCGCCGAGCGCCACCGCGCTGCCCGACGGCGACATCAGCGCGACGCGATAGCCCGTTGCCGCCAGTTCACGCGCGATCGCCGCGCCCATGCCCTTGCCCGCCGCCGTGATCAATGCCACTTTTTCTACAGTCACGATCCACTCCTCGTTCGAATCCTGCCGTCGCGCAGCCGCCATTCGGCGCGCCATGGTGGTAATGTAGGCGCATCACACACGACTGTCGAACCAGTATTTCTGCCTCCAGCCGATAGTTTTTCTACAGCCTGACGATGCCGCCCCGCCCTTCCCGCCTGCCGCCGCTGAATGCGCTTCGCGCGTTCGAAGTGTCCGCGCGGCACCTCAATTTTCGCGCCGCGGCCGACGAGATCGGCGTGACGCAGGGCGCCGTCGCGCAGCAGGTGCGCCACCTCGAGGACGTGCTCGGCCTGAGGCTGTTCGAGCGCCTGCCGCGCGGCCTCGCGCTGACGCACGACGGCACCGCGTATTTCTCCGACGTGCAGCGCGCGCTGCACGCGATCGCAGACGCAACCGACAAGCTCGTGAAGCGGCGCGCCGCGCTGACGATCAGCACGACGCCGTCGTTCGCGTCGAAATGGCTGATCCCGCGGCTCGCGCGGTTCACCGATGCGCATCCCGACTACGACGTGCGCGTGATCGCCGACTCGCAACTCGCGACGTTCCGCCACGACGGCGTCGATCTCGCGATCCGCTACGGCAAGCCGCCGTTCGGCAAGCATCTCGCCGCGCATGCGCTGTTCCCGCTCGACGTGTGCGCCGTGTGCAGCCCCGCGCTGCTGGCCGCGCCCGCGTCGCCGCGTGCGCTCGCCGGCCATGTGCTGCTGCACGATGCGCACGACCTGTGGCCCGAGTTCCTTGAAGCGATGCCCGAGCCTGTCGATATCGATCCGCACAAGGGGTTGCGCTTCAACCAGACGTCGCTCGCAATCGATGCGGCCGTCGCCGGCCAGGGGATTGCGCTCGCGACCGATCCTTTGGTCGAACGCGATATCGCGGCAGGCCGGCTGTGCAAGCCGTTCGATTTCGCGTTTCCGCTGTCGGTGGGGTTCTATCTCGTGTATCCGGCCGAGCGGCGCGACGACGATGCGATCGCCGTGATGCGCGACTGGATGATCGGGCAGGCGGCGGCGGACGGGCGGCCTTGAGCAGCCTTCGTCCGGATCAGGGGGCGATCCAGCGGCCTTCGCAGCCGCTTTCGTTCAGCTCGAATACCGCTCGGCGATGGCCGGTGCGCGCGAGTTCGAGCCAGTCGATCCGTGTGACCGACATGTGGATCAGGCAAAAATTCTCGTAGCCGTCGCCGGTGGGCGCGGTGCCTTGGCTCGCCGAGACATGCGCGTCTTCAGGCGACTCGACCGGCGTGCCGGGCGGCAACGGCGCACGATACAACAGCAGCGTATGCGGACGGCTCGATTGCCAGATCGCACGCCGCTGCGCTTCATCGTCACAGATCGACGCAACGCCTTCCGCGCGAATCTGCACGAGCGCATCGAGATCGTTCGCGACGATCGAGATACGCGGATCGCGGCGCAACTCCGCGACTTTTTCCGAACGCACATCGGTATGAAACGACAGCACGCGATCGGCGCGGCTCACCTGACGCAACACGATCGTGCGCACCTTCGGCGCGCCATCGAGGCCGAGCGTTGCCGCCTGCAGCATCGTGAACGGCGAGCGCTGCACGCTGACGCCGGATTCAAGGCAGGACCAAAGGCGGTCGTACGTTTCGGTGAGCGATTCGGAGATTGAGTCGGACATGAGGGGCGGCGGCAATCGTACGTGTGTCGATCGCGCAAGCTTAACCGTTTGCTTCGGAAACGGCTCGCGTGCGATGCGGCCGCCTTGGTGCCGTTCAGTTGTAGCCGAGTACGACCGGTGCCGCATCGCCGGCATCGCTCGCCGGCTCCGCGCCGAAGCGGCCGAGCACGTCGGCCACATACTGCGGCCCGGCGCTGATCTGCGACGAGCGATGCGCAACCGGCCGGTTATCGCCGGCGCCTGGCGCTACGCCCATCGATACGGTGTCGTTGACGGTGATATTCACGTTCATGTCTCCTCACGCGGCCAGAGCCGCACCATACGCGCGCACGAGGCGCGCCACGCCTTCCCGGATCGCGTCGACGTCCGGCGCGGCGAACGACAGGCGCAGCGACGCCGCGTCGACGTTGTCCGCGAAGAACGCCTTGCCGGGTACGAACACGATCTTGTTTGCGATCGCCTGTTGCAGCAGCACGTCCGACGACACCGCGCCGATCCGCGCCCACACGAACATCCCGCCTTCGGGGCGATGGAATTCGATCGCATCGCCGAAACCGTCGCACAGCGCGTCGCACATCGCGTCGCATTTGCGCTGGTACGCGGCCGTGATGCGTGGCAGATGGCGCTCGAGCGCGCCGTCGGCCAGATATTCGGCGGCGGCCGCCTGCGTCCACGGCGTGCTGCACAGGTCGACCGTCTGCTTCGCGATCACGCAGCGCCGCGCGATCTCGGCCGGCGCGATCGTCCAGCCCACACGCAGCCCCGGCGCGACGATCTTCGACAGGCTCGCGAAATGCACGATCCAGTCGCGCGCGCCGTCCACGTCGTCGGCGAGCGCAAGCATCGACGGCACGGCTTCGCCCGCGAAGCGCAGGTCGCCGTACGGATCGTCCTCGATGATCAGGAAACGGTATTGCACCGCGAGGCGCAGCAGCTTCAGCCGGCGTTCGCGCGTGAGCGTCGCACCTGTGGGGTTCGCGAAGGTCGGGACGGTGTAGAGCAGCTTCGGCTGTGCGATCGCGCCGGACGCGAGCTGTGCTGCGAGGCGGTCGACGTCGAGGCCTTCGCCGTCCACCGGAATCGTCACGATGCGCGCCTGCTGCAGACGCATCGCCTGCAGCGTCGCCGGGTAAGCCGGTTGTTCGGTCAGCACGACGTCACCGGGCGACACCATCACGCGCAGCAGCAGGTCGAGGCCCTGCTGCGAGCCGGTCGTGACGAGCAGTTCGGCCGGCGTGCACGCGACGCGGCGACGCGCCATCAGCGCGATCAGTTGCTGCTTCAGTTCGGCGAGGCCGTCGGTCGGGCCGTATTGCAGGCAGCGGACGGGCTGCGCGTACGCGCGTTCGGCGGCCGTGTTCAGGCCGTCGACGTCGAACAGGTCGCTGGCCGGATAGCCGCCCGCGAAGGAAATCATGCCCGGTTCGGACAGGTACTTGAACAACTCGCGAATCGGCGAGCCGGCGGGATTCTGGAATGAGGGAGTGAACGCGTACATGTCGTCGTGAGCTGGATGGCGCGGACGGCCGGGATAGCCGTCTGGTGCCGGCCGTCGCGGTGCTTCTGGCGCCACGGCGGCGAATTCGAGCCACGATTGTCGATAGTCATTAAGGCCGCGGCAAACGATATCTATGCACTAGGTCTTGCGGTTTGGTCATTAAATGGGGGGATCTGCTTGAGGAAAGCCGAACTGAAATGGATGTCACCGTTTTGCCTGGATAAATGCCGTGCAATTTGGCGGGCAATGCCCACCTACGCGGCGCTACAACCGTCAACGATTTGGACCGTCACGTCGAGTGACCGAATCTGGCCGGGAAGCGTCACCGTCATATAGAATGGTGCGCTTTGCCCGTACTCCCATGTGGTTCAAAAATCTTCAGCTTCATCGTCTTCCGGCACCTTGGGCCGTTACCCTCGATCAGATGGAAAAATGGCTGGCGCCCTACGCGTTTCAGCCGGGCAACAGCGTCGAGATGCAGAGCCTCGGATGGGCGTCGCCGCGTGACGACGGCGCGCTCGTGTATTCGATCAACCGGCAGATGCTGCTGGTGTTTCGTGCCGAAAAGAAGCTGCTCCCGGCGTCGGTCGTCAATCAGGTGACCAAGGCCCGGGCGCTTGAAGTCGAGGAGCAGCAGGGCTTCAAGGTGGGGCGAAAACAGCTGCGCGAACTCAAGGAGCAGGTTACCGACGAACTGCTGCCGCGCGCGTTCACCATTCGCCGCGATACCCGCGTGTGGATCGATACGGCGAACGGCTGGCTCGTCATCGATGCGGCTGCACAGGCTCTTGCCGACGACGTTCGCGGCCTGCTCGTCAAATCGATCGATCAGTTGCCGCTCGCCGGCGTTCATGTGGCGCTTTCGCCGGTCGCCGCGATGACGGATTGGCTGCTGTCCGGCGAGGCGCCGGGCGGATTCACCGTGGACCAGGACGCCGAGTTGCGCTCGAGCGGCGAAGGCGGCGCCACGGTGCGATACGTCGGCCACGCGCTGGAAGCGAACGACATGCGCCGGCACATCGAGGCTGGCAAACAATGCATGCGTCTCGCGATGACCTGGAATGACCGGATCTCCTTCGTGCTGACACCGTCGCTGACGATCAAGCGTGTCACGCCGCTCGACGTGATCAAGGAGGCGGCGGATCCCACCGCGCAGAACGACGATGAACGCTTCGACTCGGATGTCACGCTGATGACGGGTGAATTGGCACGGATGTTGACCGATCTTGTCGATATCCTGGGTGGCGATCAGCACGACTCGCTTCATCCGGCGGCAGCGGCCTGAACTCCGTCGGCTGTCGAGGATCATCGCCCTGCGACGGCGAGGTTTCACGCCGACGCGACAGTTCGATGAGGACCGTCGCCGCCCTGGCGGCGGGTCGCGACCGGGCGCTCGCGACCCGGTACCATCGTTCGCCCCAGTACGGCTCCGACGTCGGCTTCCCGAAAGAGCCAATCAATCAGGCAGAAGTACTGCGATTCGCCTCAATCACCGTCAACGCCGCCATATTCACAATCCGCCGCACGGTCGAGCTTGACGTGAGGATGTTCACCGGCGCGTTGACGCCAAGCAAGAACGGCCCCACCGCCACATTGCTGCCCGCCTCGGTCTTGAGCAGGTTGTACGCAATATTCCCCGCATCGACGTTCGGACAAACGAGCAGATTGGCGGCCCCCTTGAGCGGCGACATCGGAAGCAGCCGCGACCGCAACCCTTCATCGAGCGCACAGTCGCCATGCATCTCGCCATCCGCCTCGATGTCGGGCGCCTGCTCCCGGACGATCTCCAGCGCCCGGCGCATCTTCACCCCCGAAGCCGCACTCCCTGACCCAAAATTCGACCGCGAAAGCAACGCAGCCTTCGGCGTGAGATTCAACCATTCCATCTGCCGCGCCGCCGCAATCGTGAATTCCGCGATCTGTTCGCCATCGGGATTGTCGTTGACGTGCGTATCCACCAGCGCCACCGTCCGCTGATCGAGCAACAGAATATTCATCGCCGCATACGTAGAAGCACCGGGCTTCCTGCCGATCACTTCGTCGACGAACCGCAGGTGATTGTGATACTCGCCAACCGTCCCGCAAATCATCCCGTCCGCATCGCCGAGCCGCACCATCATCGCGCCGATCAAGGTCAGGCGACGCCGCATTTCGACGCGCGCCATCTCCTTCGAAATACCATCCCGGCACCGCAGTTCCCAATACGTCGTCCAGTACTGCGGGAATCGCTCGTCATATTCCGGATTGGTCACTTCGACATCCTGACCGAGTCGAAGACGCAGACCAAACCGCTCGATCCGAGCAAGCAGCACTTCCGGACGCCCAACCAGGATCGGACGCGCCAGCTTCTCGTCGACGATCACCTGCACGGCGCGAAGCACGCGTTCGTCTTCGCCTTCGGTGAAGACGATCCGTGCCTTGCCGCCGTCACGCACGAGCTGACGCGCCGTCGCGAACAGCGGCTTCATGAACGCGCCGGAGTGGTACACGAATTGCTGCAGTTGCTCGACATACGCGTCGAGATCCGTCAGCGGGCGCGTCGCGACGCCGCCTTCCATCGCCGCCTTGGCCACGGCCGGTGCGATACGAACGATCAGGCGCGGATCGAACGGCTTCGGAATCAGGTATTGCGGACCGAACGCCACGTCGTATGCACCATAGGCTGCCGCAACGACCTCGTTCTGCTCTTCCTCGGCAAGCCCCGCGATCGCGTGAACGGCGGCGATCTCCATTTCGCGGGTGATCGTCGTCGCGCCCACGTCCAGTGCGCCGCGGAAAATGTACGGAAAACAGAGGACGTTGTTGACCTGGTTCGGATAGTCCGAGCGGCCCGTCGCGATGACGACATCGTCGCGCGTCGCATGCGCCAGTTCCGGGAAGATTTCCGGCGTCGGGTTGGCCAGCGCGAGAATCAGCGGACGCGCCGCCATCTCCTTCAGCATCTCCGCGCTCAGAATGCCGCCGACCGACAGGCCCAGGAACACGTCCGCACCACCGATGACTTCGGACAGCTTGCGCGCATCGGTTTCCTGCGCAAAGCGCGACTTCGCCGGGTCCATCAGCGTGGTACGGCCGCGATAGACGACGCCTTCGATATCGGTCACCCAGATGTTTTCAACCGGCAGCCCGAGGTCGACGAGCAGGTCCAGGCAGGCCAGCGCGGCCGCACCGGCCCCCGACGTCACGACCTTCACCTCCGAAATCGACTTCCCGACGACCTTCAGCCCGTTGATGAAAGCCGCGGATACGGTGATGGCGGTGCCGTGCTGATCGTCATGGAAGACGGGAATCTTCATCCGTTCGCGGAGCTTCTGCTCGACCGTGAAGCACTCCGGCGCCTTGATGTCCTCGAGATTGATGCCGCCGAACGTGGGTTCGAGGCCGGCAATGATGTCGACCAGCTTGTCCGGATCGGTCTCATTGATCTCGATGTCGAAGACGTCGATCCCCGCGAACTTCTTGAACAGGACGGCTTTGCCTTCCATGACCGGCTTCGATGCGAGCGGGCCGATGTTTCCCAGACCGAGCACCGCGGTGCCGTTCGTGATCACGCCCACCAGGTTGCCGCGGCTCGTGAAGCGGTGCGCCTGCAACGGATCGGCCGCGATCGCCTCGCACACCCCCGCCACGCCCGGGGTGTAAGCCAGCGCGAGATCGCGCTGGGTCACGAGCGGCTTGCTGGCGACGACCGAGATCTTCCCCGGGGTCGGAAACTCGTGATAGTCGAACGCCGCCTGCTGTTGTGTCTCTGTCTGTTTCATGTTTTTCGGTCCGGGCACGGGCGCCAGGCCAGTCCCGGCGCGATCCATGAAGGTGATTCTAGGGTTTTGCCATAAGGAGATGATTCTGTTTTAATATCGGTCCATCACTTTTTCATGATGGGTGCGTGGCCAGCCAATGACATTCGACGCGAACGATGTGGTCAGGCGGCTTGGCGCGCGTCTGAAGATCCGGCATCTGGTGCTGTTGCTGCAGATCCAGCAGCACGGGTCGCTGACGCGCGTCGCGGAGCACATGGCCAGCAGCCAGCCCGCCGTGACGAACGCGCTGTCCGAGCTGGAGAGCATGTTCGGCACGCCGCTCTTCGAGCGCTCGTCGCGCGGCATGCGGCCGACCGCGCTCGGCGCGGTCGTGCTCGAGCGGGCGAAGGCGATGATCAAGGATCTCGACCACCTCGCCCGAGAAATGGAGGCCGTCGCCGCCGGGCACGCGGCCCATCTGCACATCGGCGTGATTCCGTTCATCTCCGGCCAGATGCTGTCGGCGGCGCTGAAGCGGCTGCAATCGCGCATGGAGCGGCGCCTGACCGTGACGATTCACGAAGGCACCAGCGATCAGCTCCTGCTGCAGCTCAAGGACCACAGCGTCGACATCGTGATCGGGCGCGCGTCGTCGGCGGTCGATCTGGGCCAGGTTTCGTTCGAGGTGCTGTACCAGCAGCAGCCGCGCATGATCGCGAGCCGGCGTCTTGCCGCGAAACTGGCTCGCACGACGCTGGACTGGCACAAGCTGCACGCGCTGGACTGGATTCTCGGCGCGCCGCATACGCCGATGAGGGAACAGGTGACCGACCTGTTTCTGTCAGCCGGCATCCCGCCGCCCGTTCCGATCGTCGAAAGTTACTCGTCCAAGCTGATCGGCGAAATGATCGCGTCGAGCGACGAGGCCGTATCGATCGTGCCGGCCGATATCGCGGAGGAACTGGTGCGGATTGCCGGCGTGGCGATCGTGCCTTACTCGCTGGTGTGGACGCTTCCGCCGATTGCGCTGTTTACCCGCTCCTCTGATTCGCGCTCGCCGGCGCGGGATTTGCTCGTCGACGCGTTGCGCGAGGTGTGCAAGGAGACGTATGGGGAAGCGCGGCGATAAGGCTGCCGTCCCGCCGAAAACAGTCATGCATCTCGATGGATATTCGACGCACCTGCGGCAGGCTACTTGCCGGCGGTGAGGCGTCGCAGTATTTCCGTGCGTTCGGCGCTCAGCACACGATCCGCGCCCTCGCCCCTGTCGTAGCGCCTGGTTGTCCGGTAGGAAAACCGCTTTTTGTACTGACTGGTTGCGGGATCGAACGCCCACGCGTCGACTTCGAAAAAGTGCTTTTCGAAATGACTCTCGTCCTTGCCCCAGACATAGTCGGCCCGAACGAACAGCGGATAGGGCGAAACGTCCGGCACCTTCCACATCGCGCGATCGGCCATCTCTGTTTCGGTGACTTCCGGCATCAGATTCTCGATCTTTCCGTTCGCGCCATAACGCAGTACGGCTACGCGCTCCAGCATCCCGCTGCCACCGCCCGAGAACATCCCCGAGAAGAAAACCCAGGAACCGCCCGATGAAAGCGGCAACCGTTCGGATCGTGGATTCAGTCCGAACTGATATAGCTCCTTTGACGAACCGGAAACAGGAGCCGGCGGCATCTCGAAGCACGGCGCACGGTCAGGAAGCACGCAGAGTTTCACCCCGGACAGCGGAAGCCCATCGGCATCATGCTTGCCCTCCGTCTGGGTGAAGCGCGGGAAAGCAGGTTCGCTGGATGTCGCCTGAACATCGGTGATGCCGACGACGGAAATGCTCAAGATCACTCCGAGCGTCTTGCAGATCCAGCGCATATACCGCCCCTCTTCCCTCATCCGGTGATTTCTGCAGATTGTCGAATCAGTCATAACCCCAAATACTCAAACCGAGAAACAGATCGCCATTCTGATACATCAGGCCAATGCCTACTGGAAGCTGTTCTGACGGCGCAAAACTGCAGTACGTGAACCGAGTTCCCTCACGCATCTCGTCTTTGCACTTTGGTTGACCGAATCGGCGAGTGGCAATCGACATCACTTCCGCTTTCGGCGGAAGTTTGTCCCAATCAAAGGCGTTGAAGTCAATGTAGGCGCCCTTCGTCTTGCCATCCGGGCCGCGGGTGCCATACAGCGTAATGGCACGCTCCCCCTTGCTGACGGGAGAGGGGCAGTCATACAGCACATAGTCGTGTATCTCAGCGCCTTCAGGGCGAAGGGGATCGTTCAATACCTCCACACCGCAGCCCAACTTGCTTGCGACGTAGGTTGTGTCGGATAGCCGGCCGCTCATGACGACGCCCCGAATACGCCCGAGAAAGTCGTCAAAGTCCGAGCGAGGAGCGGACGCCATGCTCGTGCAGCCCGCAAGCAGACTGCCGATCAAAATGGCGAGGAACGACAATAGCGGGAAATTTCTGCTCACCATTCTGAACGGGCGTTAGTCTGAAGGGCGAAATAATGACACAAGGGATTCACGTTCCTGCGCGGCCACGATGCGCCAGTCGCCTTCGAGCGTATAGAGCGAAGGCGGCGCCTCGTGCTTCGGTTCAGCGACTCACCCCTCAGCCCGGTGACAAACCACCTCGATATTGTGACCGTCCGGCGCGATGACAAACGCCGCATAGTAATTCGCGTGATAACGCGTCCTCAGCCCCGGCGCGCCATTGTCTTTCCCGCCCGCCTCCAGCGCCGCGCGATAGAACTCGTCGACTTGCCGCCGATTCTCGGCCTTGAATGCGATGTGAAGATGCGCGGGCTTCTCCGTCGTCTGGAACAGACACAACGAAGGCTGCCACGGCCCCGGCGGACAAAGCTCGACGCCGTACGAAGGCTCCCCCTCCCCCGCGACTACCACGCCAAGCGGTTCAAGCGCCTTGAGGAAGAACGCCTTGCTCGCTGCGAAATCGCTGACTCCGAATTTGACGTGGTCAAACATGAGTTCCCCCTCGGATAGTTGGGCTCGCCCGCGCCCCGACATGTTGAACGGATCATCGCGATGTTGCCACATCACATGCAGCCATCGACGGCAGCCCCGTCCGCCCCATCACCCCAGTTCGAACGACGTCACTCCGAACACGCGATCGATCGCGATCGCGGGCGGGTCTTTCGTGTACATCCGCGCGGTTTCGAAGACGCTCGTCATCCCGTGCCGTTCCGCCAGCGCGACGGCCGCGGGATTCGTTTCCGGCACGTCGAGCACCATGACCTCGCCGGGCATGCTCGCCGCCAGCGCGCGAAACAGCCCGGTGGCGACGCCTGCGTCATCGGCAAAGAGCGGGCCGATCTTGCAGCCCGCCTTGCAGCGGCGCACGACACCGTATCCGGCGACACGGCCGGCGTCGACTGTTGCGAGCGCAACGGCATCCGGCTGTGCGATCCACGCGGAGACGAAACGCTCGCGCGCCGCGGGAAAACACTGGCGATCGTACGCAAGCAACTGCTCGAACGGCACATCGGCCGCTGACGCTACATGCGCGCACCCGATGCCGTTCACGCGCCCCTGATAGCGGATGTTGCGGTACGCGAGCCGAAACCCGGACTTCCTGTAGTTCGCCTGCTGGGCGACGACACCATCGAGACCGACGTTGCGGTCTCCGAGATAACGCATGCCGTGCTGCCAGATCCGCATGCCGAAGCCTTTGCCGCGGAACCCGGGCTTCACGATGTAGAGACCGATGAAGCCAAAACGCTCGTCATAGGCGACGGCGGCGAGGCACGCGACCGGCTCGCCGCGCCAAACGCCGACGAAGAAACCGGCCGGGTCCGCTTCCCTGAAACAGTGCGGGTCATGCCAGCCGGGGTTCCACCCTTCTGCAGCCGCCCATTCGACCGACATGGCCACCTCGCCGGCCGACATGGTGCGCACGATAAAGTCTCCGCCTTGATCCATGGTTCGCCCCACTCGCGGCTCTAAAGATTGCCGCCTCGTGTTACGGAAAATGCATCGGGAAAGCGCCGGCAAGCGAGCGCCGGCCAACTGACAGAACAGGCCGTGCAATCGTGCCCTAAGCCACGGCTACCGACCGCGTCATCATAATCCCAAGGGCGGGCCTCAGTGTGGAGCGGTCATCACGGTTGTTCCGGTCCGATGCGTACCGCAATTGACGCGTATCGGCGGCCCGGACGATCGGGTCACGAAGTTAGCTATCCTCGAATGTCCGAGCGAGCGACCGGTTGCAACGGGTCGCCAAGCGACCGCACCGAAATCCACGAAGAACGAAAAAAGCCCGACAAAGTCGGGCCAACGAGCGAGACACAAGGAGAATCCCGCTCACCCCTCACCGGGAGGTCGCACCGCACGACGCGACGTTCTTTCCAACGGCAGGCCGGTTCTCCGGCACACACGCTCGATCGAGTTGAAGGCCGATCGTCAGCCACCGTGCTTGTCTGGAGGAATTCCGTGAAAAGTGACTATTGCGAATCGGGCGTGCCGGATGGAGGTGCCGCCGGCATTGTCGGCAGTGGAACCGCAGCCGCGTTGTTCGTGCCGCCGCCCGTTGCGCTCGCGGCGCCCGCTTGTCCGCGGCGGCCTCGGTGCGAGCTACGCACTGCCGCGGGCTCGCTCGCAGCAACCTGCCGTAGCGGCGGATGCGCGATGTACTGAAAGTTGTCATTGATCGTGCTATCGCCCGTGTCGTACGGGTGCACGAATACGCTGCTGTTAACGGGTGCGCGGGCTTGCGCGACAGCCGCCGGCGCAATGGTCATTACGGCTGCGCCAGTCGCTGCGCTCAACGCGACGATGCGTATCAGCATGAGCGAACCGGCATCACAGGGTGTCGGGCGTACTGTCACGCTACGTTTCCTCCAATGTGCATTCGCTCGGCGATCGTTTGACTGCCGGTAGCGCCCGCTCGAAAAATTGGCCCACGCCGGAAAGCGCGGGCCGAGCGGAGGTATCACAGCACCTTGGGGGGACAAGGCGAGACCAGTCTAGCCCGAGTCACCGAAAAGAAGATTTCATGGCGGATTACAGGTATTACTTCCGATGACGAAGCATCGGCCGTTGTCGTCTGGCAACGGGTGACGCATCGTTCGTTGGCGCGTGTCGCTGCGCAGCGTGTACTCGGCAGCTTCGCTTCGGCCTGACGGTTTCGTACATGCAGTGGGCAGATCACAGATGCTGCCTGAACCAATCCACGGCCGCCTGACTGGTTTCGTCGAATCGCTCGATATACGGTGCGAAATGTCCTCCGTTGATCTGGAGCAACCGCTTCGGCTCCAGCGCGTTTCCCCACGCTTTGAGGCAAAGGTCGGTGGGCGTCAGAAAGTCCTGGTCAGCCACGATCATCAGCAACGGGGTCGGCGAGATGCGGTCCACATACTGCCCCGGCTCGTTTTCGCGGGACATTTCGGCACTGCGCAAAGTCACTTCGTTTTTCCAGCTCGGGGCAAATCGCGCCGCAGACTCGGTGAAGAACCGGTAGGCATCCGCGCCAGCCATCGCACAGGCTGCCGTTGGATCGGCACTGACTGCCGGCAACATCGCTGGCCGGCCACCCGCGAATCGCAGCCGGCGGTCTTCGTCGAAGCGAGCCAGCATCGCCGGTACCAGATCGGAACGGGTGCGACGCAATGCCGACTGATAGCCGCTGATCGTAGGCACCTGCGACACCACGCATTTGACGCGCCGGTCGATTGCGGCGACTTCGAGCACGTGGCCGCCGCTGAAACTGGTTCCCCAGATGCCGATGCGTGCGGCATCGACATCCGGGCGTGTCAGCAGATAGCTGATCGCATCGCGATAGCCGCGCTTCTGTTGCACCGGGTCGATTTCCTGACGCGGGTGCCCATCGCTTGCGCCGAAATTCCGGTGATCGTAGAGCAGCACGGCAAAGCCGCGGGCGGCAAACACCTCGGCGTAACGGTCCAGATATTGTTCCTTCACGCCCGAGAAGCCGTGAGCCATCGCGATGGCAGGATACGTTTGCCTATCGGTGATGCGCTGCGCCGGCTCGTAATACCAGCCTCGCAGCGTCGTGCCTTCGGATAGGAATTCGATGTCGTATCGCGTCATGTCGGCTTACCTCAATCGGTCAGTTGGTTCGATGACCGACACGATAAGCACGTTCACCCTGATCCGCATGCGCTGGAAAGACGTTTGCTACGCGGAATCGGACAGTTTCGCGTAAGCGCTGGGCGTCATGCCGGTAAACCGGCGAAACACGGTCGAGAATGCGCTCGTTGTTTCGTAGCCCAGTTCAGCGGCGACGGTGATCACGGAACATCCCGATGCCAGCAACGGACGCGCGGTCGAAATCCGGGCCTGCTGCCGCCACTGGCTGAAAGACAGCCCGATTTCGGCGTTGAACAGCCGGGCCAACGTCCTGCTCGATGCGCCGACTTCATGCGCCCACTGCGTCAGTGTTCGTTGATCGGCCGGATTCGCAAGAATCGCGTTGCACACCCTGGCAAGACGCCGATCCTGGCCGGACGGAAGCCGCAATGGCTGCTCGGGAGACCACGCTATTTCAGCAAGCAAGAGCTGGATCACAAGATCGTCGCGCCCACGGGGATCGGCGTCGACGGGGAAATGCGATGCCCGCATGATCAATTCGCGCAGCAGCGGCGAAACGTCCACCAGTCTCGGTCGATTCGGGTATTGCGACGGGTATGCGCGCGGATGGACGTACGCGGTCCGCATTTCGAGCTGTCCATGCGCGCGCATGGCATGCGTAAGGTCGGGAGGAATCCAGAGTGCGCGATGAGGGGGAATCATCCACAGCGACCGGCATGCGACGACTTCGGCGATGCCCGTCGTCGTAAAGACGAGTTGTGCCCGCGTGTGCCGATGCGCGTCGACGACAAAGCCGTCGGGAAACGCTTTCGGCATGACGGCCGCGATACCCGGCACATTCTGGTAATCACGCGGATCGGTACTCTTCCGGACGGCGGCGACGCCGGCGCGCCTCGGGCCAGCTGTCGCGTCGTACTCGATTGCGCTACAGCGGCAGTTTCCCTCGACCTTCATCGCCAGCTCTCTCACTTGTGCAGGATTGCCGGGCCATGCGATTCCGGCAGATCGGGCAAATGATACGGGAATGTCTGCTTCGGAGAATTCCGGTCATCGACAACCGCCCGCGAACCGCGGAAGCAACGATCGCCAGCGCAGCGCGCGTAGCCCTCATCCGAGTATGGGTTAATGGCACCGTCGGCGCGCGCCGCCTAACATGTCGACTGCCCCATCACGACCGATTCTCTGATGATCTCCTCTCCAGCATCGCCACAGCAATCGTCAACCGATCCGGCGCTCGCCGAGCGCATCGACGCGGTACTGTCCCGCCAACTCGACACGCAGCGCCTGGTGGGTGCGGTCGTACTGGTCGCACGCAACGGCGAACTCGTCTATCGCCGCGCGGCCGGGTTCGCCGACCGCGAATCGCGCACGCCGATGCGCGAGGACACGCTGTTCAGACTCGCGTCGGTGACGAAGCCGATCGTCTCGACGGCTGCCATGGCGCTCGTGGCGCAACACAAGCTGTCGCTCGACGACGACGTCACCCGCTGGCTGCCCGATTTTCGTCCGGCGCTGCCTGACGGCCGCGTGCCGGCGATCACGGTGCGCCAACTGCTCACGCACACGGCCGGCCTCGACTATCGCTTTGCGGAAGCCGACGCGAACGGCGCCTATGCGCGCGCGGGCGTCTCCGACGGGCTAGATGGCGCGTCGATCACACTCGCCGAAAACGTACGCAGGATCGCGAGTGCACCGTTGCTGTATGCGCCCGGAACAAACTGGAACTATTCGGTCGCCCTCGACGTGGTCGGCGCGCTGATCGAAGCTGTCTGCGGGGCGTCGCTCGCCGACGCCGTCGATGCACTCGTGCTCCGTCCACTCGGTACGCGCGACACGGCATTCGTCGCAGTCGATCCCGCACGGCTCGCGACACCCTACGTCAATGACGCGCCGCAGCCGCATCGACTCGCCGAAAACGAGACCGTGCCCATCTTCGAAGGAACCGTCGGTGTGACGTACTCGCCGTCACGCGCGCTCGACGCGCATGCGTTCGCCTCGGGCGGTGCCGGGATGGTCGGCACCGCCGGCGACGTGCTGACGGTGCTCGACACGCTGCGGGCGGGCGGCGGCACACTGCTGCCTGCCACCTTCGTCGACGAGATGGGCCGCGTACAGACGGGCGACCTCGAATTGCCGGACCTGCCCGGCGCAGGTTTCGGGATCGGATTTTCGGTGTTGCGCGACCCGCACGCGGCAGCTTCGCCGGAGTCGCCGGGCACGTGGCGCTGGGGAGGGGTCTATGGTCACTCGTGGTTCGTCGACCGCGCACGCGGGCTGACCGTCGTGTCGCTCTCGAACACGCTCTACGAGGGCATGAACGGCCAATATACCGTCGATCTGCGCGACGCAGTCTATGGCACCAGGTAACACGCGGAACAAAAAAAGCCCGACAAAGTCGGGCCAACGGGTTTGAGACACAAGGAGAATCCCGCCCACCCCACACCGGGCGGTTACGCCGCGCTACACGACGTTCTTTTCGACGATCGGCCGGTTTTCCAGCACTCGCGCCCAGCCGAGCGACGACAGGTCGAGCGTTTCATAACGCCCGCCCAGAATGAGTTCACTGACGCCACGCCCCGTCGCCGGCCCCTGCTGCAGCCCGTGGCCGCTATAGCCATTCGCGAACACGACGTTGTCGAGCTCCGGGTGATACCCGATGATCGCGTTGTGGTCGAACACGTTGTACTCGTAGTACCCGGACCAGCAGTTCTCCACGCGCAGCGCCTCGAACTCCGGCACGCGATTCGCGAGCGTCGGCCAGATCACCTCGTCGAACAGGTCGTGATCGACTTCGTCGAGCGGCAGATCGTCCGGGTCGCGGTCCGGGCTCGGCGACGTCCCGCAGATATACGTGCGCCCTTCCGGCCGGAAATACACGCCGGTCGGATCGATCAGCAGCGGGCAATCCGTGAGCTTTGCCGGCGACGACACGTTGAAGATGCTGCGGCGCCGCGCATACACGGGAATGTCGATGCCCATCATCGACGACAGCGTGCGCGTCCACGCACCGGCCGCGTTGACGAGCGTGTCGCACGCATAACGCTCGCCGTCGCCCGTCACGACATGCGTGATCTTCCGTCCATCGCGTCCAACCGACTTCACATCGGCCGCCACATAACGCGCCCCAAGCGCCTGCGCCTTCTTGCGCAACGCCTGCACGAGCCCATACCCGTCGAACCAGCCTTCGCCGCTCACGCCGTACGCGCCAGACACGAGATCGTCGACGTTCAGCCACGGAAACTTCGCGCGCAGTGCATCGCGATCCATCAACCGGATATCCGCGCCGAGACTGGTCTGCAGCGCGTGATTCTCGCGCAGCGTCGCATCGCCGGCCGGCGTCGCGAGGAACAGGTAGCCGCCTTCGTGCAAATCGATCGACGGCCGGTTGCCGTCCACTTCGAGCCGTTCGCCGATCGTGCGCAGGAAGTCGATGCCGAACAGCGACATCTCGATCGACAGCGGCGTCGAGAACTGCTGGCGAATCGACGCGGCCGACAGCGCCGACGACGATCGCGCGTAGGTGGGGTCGCGTTCGATGACGGTCACGGCGACCGTCGGATCGGTGGCGCGCAGGAAATAGGCGATCGAGCTGCCGATCACACCACCGCCGACGATGACGACTTGAGAACTCACGACTGACTCCAGTTGCACGTAAAAGGCGCGGCCACCCGGCCAGACCCGTTGGTTGTTCGTGCCGCGTCGCGCGCGGCGTCGCGTCTGCAGGCTTCCCGAGCGATCGCCCCGGCGTGCGCCGCGATCGCTCACGGTATTTCAGCACGTCCGGCATCGCCGCGAAAGTCCGCGCGCGCTTGCGTTCAATCCGCCGATTTCGTCGTGACGGGCTGCCACGCGGCGTTCTTCACTTCATACAGCGTCGAGCTCGGGTTCTTCAGGTCGCCCGTGTTCGTGAACGCGATCGTGCCCGTGATGCCGTCGTAGCGCGTGCCCTTCAACGCACCGTTGAAATCGGCCGGCTTCGTCGAGTTCGCCTTCTGCATCGCATTGATCGCGATCCACGTCGCGTCGTACGCGAACGGCGCATACGCGAGCATGTCGACGCCGTACTTCTGCTTGAATTTCGTTTCGAACAGCTTGCCCTTCGCGAGACGCGACAGCGGCTGCCCGTATTCCCACACGGCAGCGCCTTCCGCCGCATTGCCGGCCAGCTTGATGAAGTTCGCGTTCATCACGCCGCCGCCCGCGAGGAACTGCGCGCGGATGCCGAGCTGGCGCATGCGCTTGACGAGCATCGCGGCCTGCGCGTCGAGGCCGCCGAAGAACACGAGATCGGCATTCGTGCTCTTGATCTTCGTGAGCTGCGCGCTGAAGTCGACGGCCTTGTCGTTCGTGAATTCGCGCGCGACGATCGTGCCGCCGTTCGCCTTCACGGCCTTCTCGAATTCGTCGGCTTCGCCCTGGCCGAACGCGGTGCGATCGTCGAGGATCGCGATGCGCTTCGCCTTGGTCACGCTCGCCGCGTAGGCCCCTGCGTTGCCGGCGTTCTGCGTGTCGGTCGCGATCACGCGGTACACGGTGCCGAGCCCGGCGCGCGTGATGTCGGGATTGGTCGCCGACGGCGTGATCATCGGAATGCCGGCCTTCGCGTAGATCTTCGACGCGGGCAGCGTCGTGCCCGAATTGAAATGGCCGATCACGACAGCCACCTGCGCATCGGCGAGCTGCTGTGCGGCTTGCACGCCGGTGCGCGGATCGCTCTGGTCGTCCTGCGACGCGACGACGAACTTCACGGGCTTGCCGCCCACCGTCGTGCGCGCGGCATTCGCTTCGTCGACAGCCATGCGCACGCCGTTCTCGATGTCCTTGCCGTACGCGGCGCCGCCGCCCGTCAGCGGGCCGGCCACGCCGACCTTGACGACCGTCTCCTGCGCATGGGCCGCGCCCGTCTGGAACGCGAGGATCGCGGCGGTCAGAACGACGCCGGAAAGCGAACGAATGCGGAACGTCATGGCAGTCCTTCTTCTGTGGGTCGGGATGCAACGCGCGACTGCCGCGCGTCGGCGACCTCCTGCGTGCCGGTGATTTCGTCCGCCGCCCGAGCGCCATTCATGGAAGGCGCCGATCCGGCCAGCCGATCACCGTGGTTCCGTCTCCGAAGAACCTTTCACCGCGAAAGAGGTGAATGGATTGTGGGTAGCCAATACCCGTGCAGCAAACGAATTATCGGAACTATGTTGTGAGGATTTGTCATCAAGTTCCGATGTGCGGAAAGCGCGCGGCCCGTACCTCGACGGGCCTGCGACCCGCCGTGCTTCGGCCGCCGCCAAACGCAATCGGGCGGTGCGCCTACGCGCCCCGCCCGATCGACTCGCGACATCCGGAGCTGCGGATCGGTACGCACGCGGCAATCATGCCGCCGCCGCATCACCGCCCGCTCCGCCCCGTCACTTCGTCGCGTTCGCCGTCATCTTGAAGATGCCCTGCGCGTTGCCCGCATCGAAACGCAGGTCGGTCACCCAGCGGCGCGCCGCCTGGTCGAACGTGCGCTTGCGCGTGATGAACTCGTAGAACGAGCCCGGCACGTTGCGCTTCACCGTGCCGCCGTCGCGCGTGCGGAATTCGCGCTCGACGGTATCCGCGCGATAGGCGGTCTGGAACACGCGGCCCGAGCGCGAGCGCTCGACTTCCGGTTTCATCGGCCGGCCCTTCGCCTTCTCGTCGTCGGACAGCTTGAACACGTCGGTCACGCGATCGGTCGCATGATTGAACGCGTTGCCTTCGGTCGAGATCCACGCCATCTCCGCCGATTCCATCAGCAGCGTTTCGTAGTCGAGTTCGTTCGGCAGGTCGTGCTGGCGCGCGAAGGCGCCGACGATCTCCGGCAGCAGCGCGTGCGCGGCGTCGAGCGACAGCCAGCCTTCGCGCTCGACTTCCCACAGCAGCGCAACGGCCGCCGGCGACAGCGGATCGCGCGACGAGCTCACGACGTTCGTCACGGCCTGCTGGAATTCCTTCGAGAAACGCTCCGGATGCAGTTCGCTGACGAAGAACTGCGCGATCTCGTCCGGTGCGTCTTCATGCGCATACGCGCGGCCCGTCATGCCGAGCTTGTCGAGCGGGTAACGGCCGTTCAGGCGGAAGCCGAGCGGGCGCAGGATGCGCGTGAACGCGGCCTCGCCCGGCGGCAGCGCGCCCGTGTGCGGCCAGCGCACCGTGCGCAGCGCGCCGTGATCGAAATAGACCGAGCCGCCGCTTTCGATCGCGTCGGCCGTGTACGCACGGCCGTTCGCCGAACGTTCGAGCAGCCCCTCGAACAGCGCCATGTTCATCGCCTGCGCGATTTCCGCGCGCGTCACGACGCCGTCTTCCCATTCTTCGAGGATGGCCGGCATGTTCAGGGTCGAGAACAGGGCGTCGGTCTTCGCCTGTCCCAGCAGCTTCGTCAGCAAGCTCTCGATATTCGGATTGCGCATCAGGATTCTCGTCTCGGGGGACCGCCGGCAAACGTGCCGGCAACTCGTCGGCCGGCGGCCCATCGGGCGCCTGACCTTGCGTGGAGAGCATTATTCAAAGGGTTGCAGCCGGGCGTAAAGCGAGATTAAATTGACACGTGATGAGTTTTTGGAATTATTGACCGCCCTTCGCCCGCCCTCCGCCCCCGCGTGGCGCGGCCCCGTTCGTCAGATGAATCGAGCATCATGCGCAAATTCAAGATCCCCAACATGGGCGCGCTCGTGGCTTTCGAAGCCGCCGCGCGCCACGAGAGCTTCACGCACGCGGCCAAGGAGCTGTTCCTGACCGAAAGCGCGGTATCGCGCCAGATCGCGACGCTCGAGGCGAGCCTCGGCGTGCGGCTGTTCGCACGCGTGAAGCAGCGCGTCGTGCTGACACGGGCCGGCAAGCTGTACGGCACGCAGGTGCGGCGCGCGCTGGAAGCGCTCGACCGCGACACGCTGTCGATCATCGCGCACGGCAGCGGCGGCGGCTACCTGGAACTCGCGGTGCTGCCGACGTTCGCGTCGCACTGGCTGATCCCGCGCATCAAGAGCTTCTACGACCGCACGCCCGACGTGCGCGTGAACATGGGCAGCCGCACCGACCTGTTCTCGTTCGAGGACACGCACTTCGAGGCCGCGATCCACTACGGCAAGCCGACCTGGCCCGGCACGTCGTCCGACTACCTGTTCGGCGAGGAAGTCGTGCCGATCTGCTCGCCCGCGCTGCTCGACAGGCCCGTCGAACGTGTCGAGGATCTGCTCGCGTATCCGCTGCTGCACTCGACGACGCGCCCCGGTGCGTGGGCACAGTGGTTCGAGGCGCACGGCGTCGAGGACATCCGCACGATGCAGGGCGTGCGCTACGAACTGCATACGATGCTGATCAGCGCGGCCGCGGCCGGGCTCGGGATCGCGCTCGTGCCGAAGTTCTTCGTCGAGGAACAGTTGCAGCAGCTCGGCCTGGTCGTGCCGTGCGACGCGGCGACGGTCGGCGATTCCGCGTACTACCTCGTGTATCCGACGGAATTCAGCCACAGCAAGCCGCTGGAATCGTTTCGCGGCTGGCTGCTCGAACAGGCGAGCGCGTATGCGGCGCCGGCGCGCGATGCGGATGACGCCGACGCGGAGGATGACGAGGACGTCGAGTAGCGCGGCCGTTTCAGGTCACGGTGCGGCGGCATCGCAGGCGTGCCGCGTCGGCAGACCAGCCGCGACGACCTTCACCAGCCTCGCGCGATCGGGCGTTTCGAGCCCCGGACACGCCGTATACAGATCGCGGATCACGATCGTCGCGCGCCCGTCGAACCGGCACACGCCGTCTGGCTGCACGTTCGGCAGCCGCAGCCCGCGCGTCGCATCGCGCTGATTCGTGAAAACGATCACACCCGCGCGTCGCGAACGGTCCGGCAAGCGCCGCGCCGATGCGTCGTCCTCTTCGAACCACACGTCCGGCCCGATCGATTCGTCGCCGTAGTCGAGCGCATAACTGCCCGACAACGCGATCGTCCGCCCGACATGCACCGCATGGCACTCCGGCTCGGCGTCGGCCGACACCGGCACCGCCTGCGCGCCCGCTGCGGCCGAACCGCATGCCAGCAACATCAGACACAGCGCGCGGGCGCGACTGTTCAAGCTCGACACATCGATCGCTTTCCGGATCATGGGCAGTGAGGTACAGGTCATCGTGCGCATTGTGCGCATCGTTCGAAAACGGTCACGCAGAAGGGGGGATTCGGAACACGGCTACGAAGAGATTCGAGAGGATCACGAAGGATCCGGTGAAGCAGGCGGCACGCATTCGAGGTCCGGTGCGCGCCGAGCCGGGCAACCCCGACCCGGCGCTCCGGGCAGCCGACCTCGCATCGGCAGCGCGGCGGACCTTCTTCTGTTGTTCACTACGTCTGCTCTCTCAGGCTCGCTTCATTTTTTTCTTCGCCACGCGGCGCCATTATCCGCCCAAATCGGCCGGAGTGAAACGTTTGCGGTTGCACCCAACGCGTTATACCGGCCATTCGGTAACAGTCTTTCTGGACGCTTACGATGCACGCGAGTCGATTCGGCAAATCTTGCATTCGCGTCGGCGTTCCTTTTTAATGGAACTGGTTTCAATCGCTGATTCGGCCAGGTTCCCGCGTGACGCGCCGTCGTGCTCGCGTCATCATGCCGATTCAGGATCGAGGATCATTCAGCTCAGGATTCGCAGTGCCCGTCCTTCCCGGACACCCCGTCAAACGAGACCGTCATGCCCGATTCCGCCTCTCTGCAGCAGCTGTTTCCCGCCTATCAAGACATCCCCGCCGAATTCCGGCTCGCTTCGCCGATCCACCAGCGCGTGTCGCTCGTCGACGGCGAGTTGCGACCGTGGGACGGCGCAACCAAGACCGTGCTGTCGCCCGTGTGCGTGCGGCAGGCGGACGGCAGCGTCGAGCAGGTCGAGATCGGCAGCTACCCGGTGATGGGCGAGCCGGAAAGCGACGCGGCGCTCGACGCCGCGGTGCGCGCGTACGACTCGGGCCGCGGCGAGTGGCCGACGATGAAGGTCGAGCAGCGCATCGCGTGCATGCAGGACTTCATCAAGCGGATGGTCGCGCAGCGCGAGCTGGTCGTGAACCTGATCATGTGGGAGATCGGCAAGAGCCTCGCCGATTCGCAGAAGGAGTTCGACCGCACCGTCACGTACATGACGCAGACGATCGACGCGCTGAAGGAGCTCGACAACGCGAACTCGCGCTTCGTGATCGCGGAAGGCACGATCGGCCAGATCCGCCGCACGCCGCTCGGCGTCGTGCTGTGCATGGGCCCGTACAACTATCCGCTGAACGAGACCTTCGCGACGCTGATCCCCGCGCTGCTGATGGGCAACACCGTGGTGTTCAAGCCGCCGCAGTACGGCACGCTGCTGTTCGAACCGCTGCTCGAAGCGTTCCGCGACGCATTCCCGAAGGGCGTGATCAACACGATCTACGCGCCGGGCGCGGTGGTCGTGCCGCACATGCTCGCGTCGGGCAAGATCAACGTGCTCGCGCTGATCGGGTCGAGCAAGGTGGCCGATCACCTGAAGAAGCAGCACCCGAAGTCGCACCGGTTGCGCGCGATCCTCGGCCTCGACGCGAAGAACGCGGCGATCGTGCTGCCCGACGCCGATCTCGACCTCACCGTGAAGGAATGCCTGCTCGGCGCGCTGTCGTTCAACGGCCAGCGCTGCACCGCGCTGAAGATGCTGCTCGTGCACCGCTCGATCGTCGACGAATTCCTGAAGCGCTTCACCGCCGCGCTCGAACAGCTGAAGATCGGCATGCCGTGGGAGAAAGGCGTCAGCATCACGCCGCTGCCCGGCATGCATCGCACGGCCTACATGACGGACGCGATCGACGACGCGAAAGCGAAGGGCGCGCAGGTCGTCAACCACTCGGGCGGCGAGTTCAGCAAGACGCTGTTCTATCCGGCCGTCGTGCACCCGGTGTCCGAAGGGATGAAGCTGTACCGCGAGGAACAGTTCGGGCCGATCATTCCGGTCGCGCCGTTCGACGACGTCGACACCGCGCTCGACTACGTGACGACGTCGGATCACGGCCAACAGGTCAGCATCTTCGGTTCCGATCCGGTGCAAATCGGCGCGCTCGTCGATCCGCTCGTGAACCAGGTGTGCCGCGTGAACATCAACTGCCAGTGCCAGCGCGGGCCCGACGTGTTCCCGTTCGCGGGCCGCAAGGATTCGGCCGAAGGCACGCTGTCGGTGAGCGATGCGCTGCGCGCGTTCTCGATCCGCTCGATGGTCGCGGCAAAGCAGACCGACAGCAGCAAGCAGTTGCTCGACTCGATCGTGTCGGATCACACGTCGAAGTTCATCAATACGGGCTTCATTTTCTGAAGCCGCTTCGATGCGGAAACCTTCCGCCGCGCTTCGATGCGGCGGAAGGTTTCAGCGAGCACCACGCGGCTACACGTTCGACACCAGCAGCCTGATCCCCGCCACGCCGAACACGACCGCGAGACCCGCTTCCATCGCGCGCCGGCCGCGCACGTACAGCCGGCGCGCGCCGTCCATCGAGAACACGAGCGCGTAGCCGCCGAACACCACGCACCCGATCACGACACAGCCCGGCACGACGGCGCCGTGCGACGCGCCCGCACCGTTCGACGACAGCGCGACGATCGACACCCACACGAGGATGGCTTTCGGATTGGTCAGGTGCAGCATCGCGCCGCGCGCGTAGAAGCGCGACAGCCGCTGCTCGCCCGCCGCGTTCGGCGAGGCCGCCGCCGTACCCGACAGCGCCGTGCGCCCCGACTTGAATGCGAGCCACAGCAGGTACAGCCCGCCGAAGATCTTGATCGCGACCAGCAGCTTCGACCACGCGAGCAATGCGGCCGACACGCCGAGCGCCGCCACCGTCGCCCAGAACATCGACCCCGAAATGACGCCGAGCGCGAACGCCAGCGCCGCCTTGCGGCCCTGGTTTGCGGCGACCGACATGATCGCGAGATTGCTCGGCCCCGGGCTGGCCGTACCGATGAAATAGGCCGTGTAGGCCAGCAGCAGGTTGGCCGAGAAGAAGGCGTGGACGCTCATGTCGAATCTCGCAGGGTTGGTTCGGAGATTGTTGGCAATCGCGCGCGGTCTGCCCATGGACAGTTGGGCCGCAATTCGCTGGGCCAGTTTGATGACCACGCCAATCGAATCGCCATACGTGAAACCGTCTCGGTTATGAAACATCCGGCGCATTCGCCGCCGGTTTCCGCCGCCCAACGGAGGTCGTCCCGTATCGACGTTTCCCGCCAGCGAACGCACGGCAGGCGCGGGCGGAACGCGCAGGCCGACACGTTTCGGCCGTCAGCCGACAGAAACGCAGCCCGCGTTTTACCCCGGCGTTACGTTACATCCGTGAAGCATTTCGCCTTGCCGAGCCGCTTCGTGCGCCCGACGTCGACCGCGCCCCGCCTGTAGACACCGTCCTCGACCGTCTGCGCAACCCAGTCCCGGCGGGACTCGCCGACCGGCGCCGTAGCGCCGCTCAACATTGCTCAACATTCGGATCGCGGCGCTGGTACGGAACCTGCATTCCGTTCCGGTGAAGGCCGCGCCGACGACCCGCGCGGTCACGAACCCAACGTCGGGCGCGTCCACGGATACGCCCGAACGATCCGCGCAAGCAACGAGGCCCTTCATGGATGCGCTGCCCAATTCGTCCGACACGGCGTTCCAGCTCTTTCTCGCAAAGGTGCTCGAACAGCCGCTGCCCGACTGGACCGAGAAACAGCAGATGGAACTCGAGATGGCCCGCACGCTGTCGACCGAAATGGTTCACCTCGCCGAAGAGATGCGCGGCCGCACGCCCGATCTCGCGCGCTGCCTCGTGCTGCTCCGCTACGCGAAGGTGCTCGACTTCATGCTGACGGCGCTCGCCGCGCGCCGCGACATTCACCCGCAGACGCTGCGCACGCTGTTCCGGCTCGCGAACCTGAAGGTCGACGATTC
Organism: Burkholderia pyrrocinia; assembly: GCF_018417535.1. NCBI lineage: Bacteria > Pseudomonadati > Pseudomonadota > Betaproteobacteria > Burkholderiales > Burkholderiaceae > Burkholderia > Burkholderia pyrrocinia. The sequence continues at coordinate 1,739,688 of NZ_CP070978.1, forward strand.
GTATCCGGCGTGACGCCGCTTGGCGAGGTGGCCTGACGAACCGGCTGCCGTAGAAAGTACGCCCGATACGAGCGCATGCGCGCATCGATCGTCGCCGCGATCACGAAGCCGGGCGACGCATGACGCGGTAACCCCGCGCACACGTCCGCTCGCACGCCGGCTTATCCTCGTTATCGGCGCTGCGGCCAGCCCCTCCCCGCAAACGGAGGTACAATCGCGCGCCATGAACGCACTACGCCACTTCCTGCACCGGCAAGGCGTCGCGCGACAGCTTCTGTGGGGTTTCCTCCTCGTGACGCTGCTGTCCCGCGCGCTGATGTCGGGCGCCGTGATGCTCGATCCGGATGGTCCGGATGCGGGCTCGGTGGTGCTGTGTTCGGGCCGCGGCCCGCTGATCGTCAGCGTGGCCGCGCTGGCCGCGCGCTTCGATGCCGGCGCGCCGATCACGCCGGCCAACGATGCGCTGGCGCTCGTCGACGCGCTCAAACATGATGCGCACGTCGACAAAACGGCGTCCTCCGGAAACGGAGACAGCCTCTGCTCATTTAGCGCCGCGCTGTTCACGGCACTCGCGTCGTTCGTACTGCTGGTGCTGCTGTTTCCCGCCGCGGCACCGCGGCGCTTGCGCATTCCGCCCGATTTCCTTCCCGTCGTGCGATCGATATTCGACGATCGCCCGCCGTCCCGCGCCCCTCCCCTGTTCTGCTGAACGTTCCGCCAAGCGGCCTGTGCACGTCGACGTGCGCCGGCCTTCATGCCGTTCGTTTCATCAAACCTGATTCAAGCGTTCCCCCGACTGCCCGCGTCGCGCGGGCAACGCCGCCTTGCGTATCGCCTGCGCACAAGGCCGCGTTGCCCATTGCGTCGACGCCGGCATGCCGGTGTTCCGCGCGTTGACGGCAGCCGGCCCGCACCGGCCTCGCCGATCGACGATCACGAGGAGCTGACACCATGTCCACCACCATCGAGCGGTCGATCTCGCCCGCCCGTTCCGCAAGCGCCGGTTACCGGACGCTCTGGCGCTGGCATTTCTATGCCGGCCTGTTCGTCATGCCGTTTCTCGTGATCCTCGCGATCACGGGAACGCTCTATTGTTTCCAGCCGCAGATCGAGCCGCTGCTGTATCCGCACCGGCTGGTCGTCGAGCCGCGTGCGACGCCGCGGCTCGACCCGGATGCGCTGCTCGCCCGCGCGCGTTCCGCGATGCCGGCCGGCGCAACGCCCGTTTCCGTCCAGGTCTCCACGGCGCCCGACCGCAGCGCCGAATACGTGTTCCGGCTCCGCGACGGCAGCCGCGAGAGCGTGTACGTGAACCCGTACGACGGCAGCCTGCTCGGCACGCTGAGCGTCGAGCGCCGCTTCATGCAGGTCGACCGGATGCTGCATCGCAAGCTGCTGCTCGGCAAGACCGGCGAGTTGCTGATGGAGCTCGCCGCATGCTGGACGTTCGTGATGATCGGCACCGGCATCGCACTGTGGTGGCCGCGCGGCACAGCGCGCATCGGGCGCGCACTGCGGCCCGACCTGTCGCTGCGCGGCCGGCCGCTGTGGAAAAGCATTCACGCGACGGCGGGCATCTGGCTCGCGGCCGGCACGGTGGCGTTCATCCTGACGGGGCTGCCGTGGTCGGGCTCGTGGGGCAAGAACTTCAAGGCGCTCGCCGCGACCGTGAACCTCGGCGCACCGGAAGGCGCATGGGGCGGCACGTCGGTGCGTTCGACGCGCCCGGGCGCAGCCGCGGAGCCCACGCACGCGCAGGCCGCTGCGCCGTCCGGCCATCATCACGAATCGGGCGAGTCGATGCCGGGGATGGTGATGGACGACCTGTCGTTGCCGCAAACGCCGTGGGCGGTCGGCAATGTGCCCGTTCCGCATTCGCCGTCCGCGCCGCTACCGGCGCCGCTGCCGCTGGCACGCGCGATCGCGATCGTTGCAGGGCTCGGCGTGACGAGCGGCTACACGCTCGCGTTGCCGTCGGGCGCGGACGGCGTGTTCACCGCGTCGTACTTCCCGGCCGACCCGAAGGCGGAGCGGACGATCTACATCGACCAGTACAGCGGCGAGGTGCTGAAGGACATCGGCTATGACGACTACGGCGCGGTGTCGCAAGCCGTGTCGTACGGCACGTCGCTGCACATGGGTCGTTACTTCGGGCTCGCGAACCAGATCGTCTGTGCGGTGCTGTCGCTCGGGCTGGCCGCGATGGCCGTGACGGGCGCGGTGATGTGGTGGAAGCGCCGCCCGGCCGGCAAGCTCGGCGCGCCGTCGCGCGAACGCTGCACGCCGCCGATGCGCGGCTGGATCGCGGGGCTCGTGCTGCTCGGCATCGTATTCCCGCTGATGGGGATGACGATCGTCGCGGTCTGGTTGATCGACCGCCTGCTGTTCGGCCGTGCGGCGCGCGCGGCAGCGTGATCGTAAAGCGATTCCACCGATTCAAAGGATTCCGAAGTATGAAGTTCAGATCGATGTTTCCCGTCGCCGTTCTCGCGGCCTTCTCGCCGGCCGGGCAGGCCCAGGAAGGCGACATCAAGAGCACCGGTGCCACACTCGCACCGATTCGCATCAACGCACAGAAGGCGGCCGCGCTGACGCGGCCGCTCGACACGGGCAGCCGTCTCGGGCTGTCGTCGCTCGAAACCCCCGCGAGCGTCGAGCAGATCGACCGCACGACGCTCGACACGCGCGGCGACAGTTCGATCGTCGACGCAGTGAGCCGCGCAGCCGGTATCAGCGAGTCGCCGCACCCCGGCAACGGCGGCTCGGAGCTCAGCGCGCGCGGCTTCGTCGGCGCGTCGTCGGTCACGCAGCTCTACGACGGCGTGCGCCCGTACGGCGCGATCGGCGTCACCTTTCCGTTCGACACGTGGTCGGTCGACCATATCGACGTGCTGCGCGGCCCGGCTTCGGTGATCTATGGCGAAGGCGCGATCGGCGGCGTCGTCAACATCGTGCCGAAGAAGCCGACCCGCACGCCGATCCGCAACGAGCTGCAGGTCGGCGGCGGCACCGAAGGCACGGCGCGGGTCGCGTTCGGCAGCGGCGGCGCGATCAACGACAAGCTGTCGTACCGCTTCGACATCAGCGGCAACCGCTCGTCGAACTGGGTCGACCGCGGCGATTCGCGCAACCTGTCGATCTCGGGCGCGCTGCGCTACGACGTGACGCCCGACCTGTACGTGACGGCATCGTATGCGCAGGGCTTCCAGCATCCGATGCAGTATTTCGGCGTGCCGCTCGTGAACGGCGCGCGCGATCGGGCGCTCGACAAGAAGAACTACAACGTCGGCGACAGCGACATCGCGTTCCGCGACAGCTGGGCAACCGTGTCGGCGAACTGGCAGCCGAGCGACAGCCTGAACGTGACGAGCACGCTGTACCGGATGAAGAGCAACCGTCACTGGAAGGACGCCGAGTACTACACGTACCTGCCGTCGGCCGCGCAGGTCCGGCGCAGCAGCTATACGGAGATCTTCCACGACCAGGAACAGTACGGCAACGTGACGACGGCCACCGTGACCGGCGCGCTGCTCGGGATGCGCAACACGTTCTCGACGGGTTTCGAGTTCAATCACACGACGTTCCAGCACGACAACAATTCGCCATACTCGGGCACGTCGACGGTCGATCCGTTCAGCTTCGACCCGGGCAGCTTCATCAACATGGCCGGCACGTATCCGAAGTACCGCAGCCAGTCGAACCAGTACGCGCTGTTCGCCGAGAACCGGCTCGAGATCACGCCGCGCTGGTCGGTGATCGGCGGGCTGCGCTACGACCATGCGAGCGTGAACCGCGACGATCTCGTGAACGGCGGCGCGTTCACGAAGGTGTTCGCGAACACGGGCTGGCGCGTCGGCACCGTGTACGACGTGCGGCCCGGTCTCGCCGTGTACGGCCAGTACTCGGTCGCGGCCGATCCGGTCAGCTCGCTGCTGTCGCTGAATGCGTCGAAGGCGAACTTCACGCTCGCGACCGGCCGGCAGATCGAGATCGGCGTGAAGCAGTCGTTCCTCGACGGCAAGGCGGAATGGACGCTGGCCGCGTACCGGATCGTGAAGAGCAACCTGTTGACGGCCGATCCGGTGAACCCGAACCGGTCGATCCAGGTCGGCCAGCAGTCGTCGCGCGGGCTGGAGGCGACGGTCGGCGCGGAGATCGCGAAGGACTGGCGCGTCGACGCGAACGTGTCGATCCTGCGCGCGAAATACGACGACTTCCAGCAGACGTCCGGCGGCACGACGGTCTCGCGCGCGGGCAACGTGCCGGTATCGGTGCCGCAGCGGCTCGCGAACCTGTGGGTAAGCTGGCGCTTCGCGCCGGACTGGACGGGTATCGCGGGCGTCAAGTACGTCGGCAAGCGCTTTGCCGACACGGCGAACCAGCTCGTGATGCCGTCGTACACGACCGTCGACCTCGGGCTCGCATGGAAGCCGCGCAAGGACACGACGATCACGGCGCGCGCGTACAACGTGTTCAACCGCCGCTACGTGCAGTCCGCGTATTACAACGAGACGCAGTATCTGCTCGGCAACGATCGACGGTTCGAGGTGCTGGCGAACTACCGGTTCTGACGTTGCGTGGTGCGATGCGAGCGCTCGCCGGCGCGTGTGCGTCGGCGAGCGCGGCCATCGTTGCTTCATCGTGAGTGCATGGCGACCCTGCGCGGGTGCCTGACGTCAGCCGGTCAGCCGCCCGGCAAACACCCCACCGGGCAACCAATCACCCAGCCGCGAATCGCCGCCGTCACGCACGCGGAGCGGCCGCGCGCCGCGCCATCCACTTCCGATAGCGCCGCGTCTGGCACTGCGCGGCCAGTTGCTGCCGGACCAGCGCGCGCAACGGCGACACCTGCGGGTTCGTGCGCCGCCCTTCGCTGAGCCGCGTGAGCTGGAACTTGACGACGGCCATGTTGGCCAGCGCGCCCAGCGCCTTGTTCTTCCACCGGATCGGCTGCAGCACCGGCGCACTCTCCTTGCCGGCCCGCCAGTCGCGCGGCAGGTTCGGATCGATCGACAGCGCGGTCGCGATGCCGACCATCGCCACACCGCTTGCAACCACCTGCTCGGCGACCGCGCGGCGCCGGATCCCGCCGGTGACCATCAGCGGCATCCGCGCGACGGCCGTGATATCGCGCGCGAATTCGAGGAAATACGCTTCGCGCGCAAGCGTGCGCCCGTCGCGCGCCTCGCCCTGCATCGCCGGCACTTCATAGCTGCCGCCCGACAGTTCGACGAGATCGACGTCGAGCGGATTCAGCAGCTCGACCACGCGCTTCGCATCGTCCGCGCTGAAACCGCCGCGCTGGAAATCGGCGGAGTTCAGCTTGACCGCGACGACGAACCCGGGCGACACCGTCGCACGCACGGCCCGCACGATGTCGAGCAGCAGGCGCGCGCGATTTTCGACGCTGCCGCCCCATTGATCCTGCCGGCGGTTCGTCAGCGGCGACAGGAACTGGCTCAGCAGGTAGCCGTGCGCCGCGTGAATCTGCACGCCGGTGAAGCCGCTTTGTTCCGCGAGCTGCGCGGCGCGCACGAAGCGCTGCTGCACATCGGCGATATCGGCTGGCGTCATTTCCTTCGGCACCGGGAACTGCTTCGACAGCGCGCCGAGCGCGAGCGGCACGGCCGACGGCGCCAGCGTCGTCTGGCCGAGCGCCGCCTGCATCTGGCGCCCCGGATGATTGATCTGCATCCACACCTGCGCGCCGCCCGAGCGCGCGATCTGCGCCCAGCGGCGGAAGCGATCGAGCGGCGCGTCGCTGTCGAGCACGACGCCGTTCGGCCCCGTCATCGCGCGGCCGTCCACCATCACGTTGCCGGTCAGGATCAGCCCGACCTGGCCATCGGCCCAGGCCTGGTACAGGCGCAGCAACGCGTCGGACGGCGCGTGATCCGCATCGGCCATGTTCTCTTCCATCGCGGCCTTGGCCAGCCGGTTCGGGATCACCGCACCGTTGGGCAGTGTCAGGGGCGTAAACAGGTTCATGGAGGGCATCCTCGATTGACGATGCCCAACGATAACTTTAAAGTCAACTTTAAGGTCAAGCCCTTTTGGAGCACCACATGAAAATCGGCGAACTGGCACGGGCCAGCGGCCTCGCGGCATCGCGCATCCGCTTCTACGAAGCGAGCGGCCTGCTCGAACCGGCCCGCCGACAGGCGAACGGCTATCGGGAATACGGGCCGGAAGCGCTGACGCGGCTCGCGATCATCGACCGCGCGCAGCGCGCGGGCTTCGCGCTTGATGAAATCCGCGCGGTGCTGCCGCCCGATCTCGGCGCGTGGCCGCGCGACGAACTGCTGGTCGCGCTACGGCACAAGGTCGACGAAATCGCGCTGCTCGAACGGCGTCTCGCGCAGAACCGGCAACATCTCGAGACGCTGATCGACGAGATCGAGAACAAGCCGGCGGGCGAGGATTGCGCGGGCGCCGCGCAGCGCATGCTCGACCGGCTGTGCGAGCAGGCCAGCGAACCGCTGGCGCCGGCCCCCGTCGCGCGGCCGACGCGCAAGCGCGCGTGACTGATTGCACGGCGGCACCCACCGATCCATCAACCCGCGCGGCGGCGAGACGAGACGACGCGTATGCGTCGGCTTCCGCACCGCGATCTCATGACCTTGTCACGACGGCACGATTGTCGGTTCAAACCGACGATCCGCACAATGCGTGACCGCGACGGGCCTCGCTGCAACGACGCCACGGGGAGTTGACAAGGGGCTTCGCGAGCGTTTCCTTTCTCCTCATCAAGGCCGACTGGCGAAGTGACATCTCTCGTTCGCAAACGGTGACGACATCATTTCGGTCTACGCGTGCCAGACATGCGTTTTCGGCCAAAGATCCAGGATTCGGGCGACAGCCATTCCGACGTGGGGGGCGTATCCATGGCAGAGCTCCCCCGTGCACCGATCCGTTTGACGTGCAATGTCCGGCGAAACGGGCGGACTATCGCCGTACCGGAAATAACGTGCGCACGACGCGGGATATCCGGTATCCGAACCTGCCATAGGTGACAGGTTCTGGTTCAAAGGCTTTCTCTTACATTAACGAGATCGAGGGCAGCCGGGCCTGCGGAGGTGGAGGCGTGTGCCGGCCGGTTGTAGCCGCCAGACACGATCCACAATACCGAGAGAACCGAGCGATGAGCGAGCCGAGGGCCGTCGTATTTTTCATCAACCCGCCGAACAGCAACGACCTGGATGCGGACGGCGCGGGCCAAACGAACGACATCGTCGTATCGAAGGGCATTCAACATACCGACTGGGCCAATTTCCCGCATCTCGGCATCCTGTCGCTGGCTTCTTATGTCGATGCGCTGCCGGGTTTCGAAGGCCATTACGTCGATGGCGTGATTCATCCGCTCGACCGTATCCTGGCGGCTATCCGCGAGCGGGCCGGCCGCACGCTCGCCGTCTGCCTCAGTGCGATCACGGCCAATTATGAAGCCGCGATCCGGATCGCACGCGCGGTCAAATCCATCGATCCGCATATCGCGATCGTGGTCGGTAACGATCATTTCACGGCATTGAGCCGCGAGATCCTCGATCGCCACGGTGAACTGATCGATTGCGGATTTGTCGGCAACGAAGTGTATGGCGGCCTGGTCGATTTCCTGAGGGATCGGCAGCAATCACGCACCGACGGCGTCTATCCCGGTTCGGTTCGCCTGGAATCCGGGCGGATCGTCGCCGATCCGGCGATTCGCGAGGCGGTGAACCGCGTCATCGACTACGGCCTGATCGACCGGACCTTGCCGCATACCGCCGTCTACACCGAGAATTTCACCCGGCGCCTGGGCCGGCGGATCCTGGCGCTGACCGGGCGGCAGGTGCGCAAGGGCGTGCCTGTCGAAATCGGGCGCGGCTGCATCAAATTCAGCGGCGACGATGCCTGTTCGTTCTGCTCGATTCAGTACGGCAGCATGTGGAAGAACGAACTGCCCGCGGACCACGCGTGGTCCGCCGTCCGCGGCGCATGGGAGGCGGGTTACGATTACCTGTACGTGACGGCCGACGAACTGCCGCTCACGTTCGCGCGGCTGATGCTCGACATGGCGGAGTCGCCGCCGCCATGGTGGCGCGCGTTGCCGGCGGACGCGCGCCCGGTCCTGGTCGGCTACGCGCGCGCGGACGGCATGGAGAAGGAACAGGTACTGAAAGCCATGCGCGAGATCGGCTTTCGCATTCTGTTCGTGGGCGTCGACGCGGGCGCCGCGCGTTCGCTGCAGGCGCTCAACAAGCCACTGCGGAACAAGGATCCGGTGGCGGCCGCGCAGCGGATGTCCGACGCCAATCTGCGGGCGCTGGACAACGCGCGCGCGCATGGCGTGGCGATCAAGGCGGGATTCGTGCTGGGGCATCTGGGGATGAACGAGGCGTTGCTGGAGGAAAACATCGAAACCTACATCGCGTTTCTGAAGGCCGGGCGGGATGTGATCATCAGCGCCGACATCGAATTGCTGTCGCCGGAACCGGGCTCGAAGGATTTTCGCTACCTGACCGATCCGGACGAGGCTGAAACGATGTCGGCTCGATTGGGTCTCGCGCTCGGAAGCCGCGCGCAGCGGCAGGCGGTGGCCGATCGCTACCGGAACGTCGATATCTTCGATCGCGAGGCCGCCATCGACGACTATATCGGCGTGTTCATGCCCGAACTGTCGAAGGAGCGGCTCGCCACCGCGCGCGATCGCGTGCGCGGCGAATGCGGCCGGCTCGGTATCGTGATCGGAGACGACCTCTGATGTCGCCAGAACAAGCGCTGCTCTTCGGCCTGACCTGCCTCGGCTTCGGTTTCATTCCCGGGCCCGCGCTGCTGCAGACCGTCTCGTTGACGCTTCAGCACGGGCGCCGGGCCGGCTTCCTGTCCGCGCTCGGCATTCACCTCGGCGCCTTTTTCCAGATCTGCATCGTCGCGCTCGGTGCGGTCGCGGTGCTGAAGACATCGCCGATGCTGTATCACGTGCTCAAGGTGGTCGGCGGTGCCTACCTGGTCTGGCTCGGCATCCAGCGCATCCGCGCGCCCGTCGGGCAGGACGCGGCGATCGACGTGCCGCCCAACGTCGTGTCGTCGAGCGCGTTCATCGAAGCGTCGAATCCGAAGTCGGCGCTGTTCTATTTTTCGTTCCTGCTGCAGTTCACCGATCCGGACGCGTCGCTCGGGCTCGGCTGGCAACTGTTCCTGCTCGGCGCGTGCGCGAACCTGCTGTTCTCCGCCGCCGACGTGTTCTGCATCCTGCTCGCCCATCCGTTGCGTGCCCGCGTGTCACCGGGAGGCCAGGCGCTGCGGATCGGCCAGTTTCTCGCCGGCACGCTGTTCGTCGTGCTGGGCGTGATTGCGATCGTCAGCGATTAGCGCGGGCATGCCCGCACGAGGCAACGACCGGCGCACCGACCGCGCGACGCCGGACCGCGCGAGCGGTGGGCAGGTCGGCACGCTTGCGCGCGGCTGTGCGGATTCGCTTACGTCTCAGGTAATCGACGCGCGCGTTGCGAGGCCCGATCATGGTTACACCGATCACCGAACCGCATCACGCCAGGGAGCCCGCCATGACCGCCTACGCCATCGCCCACCTGCACGACGTCGACATGTGCGACGACATCGTCGAATACCTCGAACGCATCGACGGCACGCTCGCGCCGTTCGACGGCCATTTCGCCATTCACGGCGCGCGGCCGGACGTGCGCGAAGGCGTGTGGCGCGGCGACCTGATCGCGATCGCATTTCCCGATCTCGACACGGCGCGCGCGTGGTACGAATCGGATGCGTACCGACAGATCCAGCCGCTGCGCGCACGGCACGCGAGCGGCCCGCTGATCCTGATCGACGGCGTCGACGAACGGCACAAGGCGACCGACGTCCTGCGCTGATCCACGACGCCGGCGACGCTTACGACGCGTTGCGCTCCATCGGCTCGCCGACGACGAAGCCGCCGCCCTGGAATCGCTGCGCGGGATCGTCGTAGTCGGCGGTCGGCGCCGCGACCGGGAACAGCTCGGCGAACTGCTCGGAGCTGTCGCGCGGGCGGAAGCCGAGGAAGCCGACCTTCGTGTTGTCCCACCACTTCACCGGGTTGTCCGACGCGCCGTAGACGATCGCGTGCCCGACGCGGTTCGTCAGCAGCGAGCAGCGCACGAGCTCGATGAAGTCGCGATAGCTGAGGAACGTCACGAGCATGCGCGGGTTCTTCGGCACCTCGAACGACGAGCCGATCCGCAGGCACACGGTCTCGATCCCGAAGCGGTCGAAGTAGTAGCGCGACAGCGATTCGCCGAAGCACTTCGTCACGCCGTACAGGCTGTCGGGGCGCAGCGGCGAATCGGCGTCGAGCACTTCGGTGACCGGATGGAAACCGATCGCATGGTTCGAGCTCGCGAACACGACGCGCTTCACGCCGTGCTTGCGCGCGGCTTCGTACAGGTTGTACGTGCCGGTGATGTTCGCGCCGACGAGATCGTCGAACGGCACATCGACCGAAATGCCGCCAAGGTGGACGATCGCATCCACGCCGTCGACCAGCTGCATCACGGCCGGCCGGTCGGCCAGGTCGACCACGCGGGTTTCTTCATGCGCGGCCGCGTCGCCGAGCGCCGCAATGTCGCTGACGCGCACGACGTCGGCCCAGTCCGCGAGTGCGCCGCGCAACTGGCGGCCGAGGTTGCCGGCCGCACCTGTCAGCAGCAGGCGCCCGAACGGTTTGCGCGCGCCGGTGGATGAGGCGTTCATCGAATCTCCTTCTCCTTGAATCTGACCTGGACTCCGATCCAGCAATTGACCCGAATCGGAAAACGTTTTCCAACTATACGCGGGAGCGCAGCCGAACGTCAATGGTCGAACCCGTTCGCAGCCATCCGCACTTTCCCGATATCGCCCCGTGGCCGCGCGCCGCCTTTTTCTGCCACAATCCGGCGTTATCGAACGAAAACGTTACCCTTCCGATGAAAAAAGTTTCCCCGACGATCCGTGACGTGGCCGCGGAAGCCGGCGTGTCGGTCGCGACGGTATCGAAGTACGTGAACGGCACGCAGCGCTTCTCGCCGACGGTCGAAGCGCGGCTCAAGGAGGCGATCGAGCGGCTCGGCTACCGTTCGAACCCGCTCGCGCGTTCGATGATCACCGGGCGCACGCGCACCATCGGACTCGTGATCCTCGACATCAGCAACCCGCACTTCACGAACGTGGTCAAGGGCGCGAACCGGATCGCGCTGCAGCACGACTACACGCTGCTACTCGTCGATACCGAAGAGAACCAGGCACGCGAACGCTCGCTGATCGAGGCGCTTGCGCAGCGCGTCGACGGGCTGATCGTCAGCACGCGGATGCCCGACGACGAAGCCGGCTGGATGCTCGACCTCAACAAGCCGCTCGTGCTGCTGCGTCGCAGCCCCGGCCTGCCGATTCCGAGCGTCGGCATCGACAACCGGTTGTCGACCTACATGCTCGCGCGTCACCTGCTCAATCTCGGGCATACGCGCATCGCGTATCTCGGCTTCGGCACGGCACGCGTGAACGACGAACGGATCCAGGGCGCGCGCGACTGCCTCGCCGAAGCCGGGCTCACGCTCGACGTGCACGATGCGCACGCACCGACCGCCGAAGCCGGCGAGCGCGCATGCTCGCGCGTGATGCTCGGGCCGCAGCGCCCGCAGGCCGTGATCTGCTACAACGACCTGATCGCGCTCGGCTTCATGAAGGAAGCCGCGTCGCTCGGCTTCCGGCTGCCGCAGGACGTATCGGTCGCGGGCATCGACAACGTGCCGTACGGCGAATACGCGGCGCCCGCGCTGACGACCGTCGACATCCAGAGCGAGAACATGGGCGAACTCGCGATGCAGAAGCTGATCGACGCGCTCGCGGGGCGTACCGATGCGAGCTATTCGACGTTCGAGCCGCGGCTGATCATGCGCGCGTCGACGGCGGCGGCCGGTTGAATCGCCTGCCCCGCACCCCGACAAGAGAACGCGCCGCCATTGGCGGCGCGTTCGTTTGCCGACCTGCGATTACGCATCGAGTTTCGCCGGCTTCATCTTCGGCGTGAGCATCTGCATGATCGCCAGCGCGAGCAGGTACGCGAGCGCGCCGATCGCGAACAGCACCCAGTAGTGGCCCGTGCGCTGCAGCACCTGGCCGATTACTTCCGAGAACAGCACGCCGCCGATCGAACCGGCCATCCCGCCGATGCCGACCACCGACGCGACCGCGCGGCGCGGAAACAGGTCCGATGCCGTCGTGAACAGGTTCGCCGACCAGCCCTGGTGCGCGGCGGCGGCGAGACCGACGATCAGCACCGCAATCCACAGGCTCTGCACCTGCGACACGAACGCGATCGGCAGCACGCAGCAGGCGCAGATCAGCATCGCCGTCTTGCGCGCGCCGTTCACGCTCCAGCCTGCGCGCAGCAGCCTCGACGACAGCCAGCCGCCGCCGATGCTGCCGACCGTCGTCAGCGCGTAGATGCAGACGAGCGGCAGGCCGATGTGCTGCATGTCCATCCCGCGCGACTCGTTGAGCCACTTCGGCAGCCAGAACAGGTAGAACCACCACACCGGGTCGGTCAGGAACTTGCCGATCAGGAACGCCCACGTCTCGCGCTTGCGGATCAGTTCGCCCCAGCGCGGCGCACCGGCGTCCGCGTTCGCCGCGTCCATCGCTTCGGCCTCGTCGCGCGGCTCGTCGTATTCCGCGGCAAGCGCGCGCGTATCGGCCTTGCGGTAAAGCACGAGCCACACCGCGAGCCACACGATGCCGATCGCGCCGATGATCACGAACGCCGCGCGCCAGCCGTACGCCACCGCGATCGCCGGGATGATCGCCGGTGCGAACACCGCGCCGATGTTCGCGCCCGAGTTGAAGATGCCGGTGGCGAGCGCGCGTTCGCGGCGCGGGAACCACTCGGCCGTCGTCTTGATCGCGGCCGGGAAGTTGCCGCCCTCGCCGATCCCGAGCAGCGCACGCACGAACGCGAAGCCCGTCACCGAGCCGACCGCCGCGTGCAGCATCGCGGCGATGCTCCACACCAGCATCGCCAGCGCGTACGAGATGCGCGTGCCGAGCCAGTCGACGATGCGCCCGAAGCCGAGCAGGCCGAGCGCGTAGAACGCGGAAAACGCCATCACGATGCGGCCGTACTGCACCTGGCTCCAGCCGATGTCGTGCTGGAGCATCGGCGCGAGCAGGCCGAGGATCTGCCGATCCATGTAGTTGATGACGGTCGCGAAAAACAGCAGCGCACAGACGGTCCAGCGGTAGCGGCTGGCGACGGCGCGCACCGAGCCGACGACGGCAGATTGCATGAATGTCTCCGATGCGCGGCCGCGCCCGTCGCGCCGCACGATGTTCGTTGACCGGCGACCGGCGCCGGGGCGGGCGGCCGTCGCGCGCTGTCGCGTCGCGGCCGATCGCCAACCAATCTGGAAAACGTTTTTCAAAGCATAGGGCGTGTGCCGGCACCCTGTCAGTCGGGGATTTCGATGAGTCATCTCAAATGGGTCGCGGCAAAAGAGACGACTGTTTCGCAGGTTGGCATTAACCGTTTTTCCCGGATTTTCCAGCGTGCAAATTGGGGCACGGCCACCGAACCACAGGTCCGATTCCAGCCAGAATCGGTGACGGGGATGGTTTACAGTCGTTTCATGCGCCTCGATCCCGACACCTGCTACGACGCCCTGCTTGCGCGGAACCGCCGCTTCGACGGCTGGTTCTTCGTCGGCGTCGCGACGACGGGCGTGTATTGCCGCCCCGTCTGCCCCGTGAAGCCGCCGAAGGCGCAGAACTGCAGCTACTACCCGACCGCCGCGGCCGCCGAGAAAGCCGGCTTCCGGCCGTGCATGCGCTGCCGCCCCGAGCTCGCGCCCGGCCACGGGCTGCTCGACCTGTCCGGCAATCTCGCCGACGCGGCCGCCACGCTGATCGAGGACGGTTTCCTGAACGCACATTCCGTCGACGCGCTCGCGCAGCGGGTCGGCGTGACCGAACGCCACCTGCGCCGGATCTTCGCCGCGCAGTTCGGCGTGTCGCCGGTCGAATTCGCGCAGACGCACCGGCTGTTGATGGCCAAGCGGCTGCTGACCGATACCGCGCTGCCGGTGGCCGTCGTGGCGTCGACGGCCGGGTTCGGCAGCGTGCGGCGCTTCAACGACCTGTTCCGGCAGCGCTACGGCCTCAATCCGCTGCGTCTTCGCAAGGGGGCCGGCGCGTCCGCCGAGGGCGACATGACGTTTCCGCTACCGTACCGGCCGCCGTTCGCGTGGGCCGACCTGATGCGCTTTCTCGCGCAGCGGCAGATCGACGGCGTCGAGCGGATCGACGCGCAAGGCTATGCGCGTGTCGTCGAATTGCCGAATCGAAACGATGGTGGCCGCGTAACCGGGTGGTTATCCGTCACGCACGTGCCGCAACGCTTCGCGCTGGCCGTCACCGTGTCGCCCGCACTGACGCCGGTCGTGCCGGCCGTGCTCGCGCGCGTGCGGCGGCTGTTCGATCTCGACAGCCGCCCCGACGTGATCGACGCGCATCTCGGCGCACTCGCGAGCGGCTCGCCCGGCCTGCGCGTGCCCGGCGCGTTCGACGGCCTCGAAATCGCACTTCGCGCGATCGCGGGCGAACAGCTCGCGGCGGCGGCGCATGCGAGTACCGTGCTGGCACGCATCGCCGAACGCTTCGGCACATCGGTGGACGGCGCGCCGCCGGGGCTGACGCACACGCTGCCTGCCGCGGCGACGCTGGCCGGCCTGCCGCCGGCAGCCCTCGAGGCACTCGGGATCGCGCGCGAAACGGCACAGGCGATCGTGTCGCTCGCACGCGCGATCGCCGACGGCACGCTCGCGCTCGAACCGATGGCGCCGCTCGACGCGACGCTCGCCGCGCTGCGCGCGATGCCCGGCTTCGACGAGCGCGCGGTGCAGTACGTCGCGATGCGTGCGATGGCCTGGCCGAATGCGTTTCCTGCCGACGATGCGTTGCTTTCCGTGCGCACCGAACACACCGAACGCACGCGCATGCCATCATCCGCGCCTCATGCCGCGCGCTGGGCGCCGTGGCGCGCGTATGCCGCACTGCATGTGTGGCGCCTTCATGGAGATGTATTGCGATGACTCCCGCTCACCTGATTCCGAGCCCGCTGGGCGACATCGCCGTGCGCATCGAGGACGATGCGCTGACCGGCCTGTTCTTCGTCGGCCAGAAATATTTCCCGTCGCTTGCGATCGCGCACGAAGCAGACGCGCGCGTCGCGTCGCCGATCGCGCGCAAGGTGGCGGAAGAAATCGCGGAATACTTCACCGGCACGCGCGAAACGTTCTCGGTGCCGATCCACCTGCGCGGCACGACGTTTCAGCGGCGTGTGTGGAAGGAACTGCTCGCGATTCCGTTCGGTGAACTCGTGTCGTACGGGGACATCACCGAACGCGTCGGGTTGCCGATGAGCGGCGCGCGCGCCGTGGGCGGCGCGGTCGGCCGGAACCCGGTGTCGATCATCGTGCCGTGCCATCGTGTGGTCGGCGCGTCGGGCAGCCTGACCGGTTATGCGGGCGGCATCGACCGCAAGCGCGCGCTGCTGTCGCTCGAAGGCGCAGGGTTCGAGCGCGGCGCACATCATCCGGTGCAGGCAGCGCTCGCGTTCTGAGTGACGGTGCGCGGGGCGGCACGCGTTGCCGCGTCACGCAGTCAATACCGGCCGGCGCGCTTCACGCTTCGCATACGCACCGGGCGTCACGCGGAATTTCGCCTGGAACAGCGCGATGAACGACGACGTCGAGTCGTAGCCCAGTTGTGCAGCCACCGCACCGATCGGCTCGCCGGCATCGAGCAGCGGCAGCGATGCGAGCAGCCGCACGGCCTGCCGCCATTCGGTGAACGACAGCCCCGTGTCCTGCCGGAACAGCCGCGACAACGTGCGTCGCGTCGCGCCGACCTGATGGCCCCATTCGTCGAGACTGCGCGTATCGCCCGGATACACATGCAACGCGCGTGCGATTTTCAGCAGACGCGGATCGCGCGGCAGCGGCACCGTCAGCGGCGCCGGCCGCATCCGTGCAATCCGGTCGGCGATCAGGCACACGAGCGCGCCGTCCGGCCCCGTCTCGTCGTAGTTCACCGGCAATTCGGCCGTGGCGATCACCAGCTCGCGCAGCAGCGGCGTCATGCAGAGAATCGTG
Source organism: Burkholderia pyrrocinia (assembly GCF_018417535.1). NCBI lineage: Bacteria > Pseudomonadati > Pseudomonadota > Betaproteobacteria > Burkholderiales > Burkholderiaceae > Burkholderia > Burkholderia pyrrocinia. The sequence goes on from NZ_CP070978.1 coordinate 1,755,839, forward strand.
CAATCGTCGTTCGCATCGCTGCGTGCGATCGCGTCGTCGAGATACAGGCTGTGGAACGCGACGCAATCGCGCGTCGTCACCGCATGCGGCACATGCGGCGGAATCCACATCGCGTAGTGCGGCGGCAGCAGATGCCGGCCCGACGGCGTCGACACCTCGAGCACGCCGCTCGTCGCATACATCAGCTGGGCCCACGGATGACTGTGCGCGTCGACGCTCGCGTTGCCGGGAATCCCGAACGCACGCACGTACAGCGGCCTCGGCAGGCGCGCCATCGGCGGTACTGCCCAGGGGTCACCCGATTGTCCCGCCAGCAACATAAGACGTCCTCCGAAGGTCATTGCACGAACGAGCGCGATGCTACCGTGACGGCTCTTCTTTCACACGGCTTCCGTTCATGAGCGCTCATACCCGCACCACCCGCAAGACCGTCACCGCGATCCGTTCGACCAAAGGCATCGGCAGCCTCGTGTCGCTGACCGCGTATTCCGCGCCGATGGCGAAGCTGGTCGACGACGTGGCCGACGTGATCATCGTCGGCGACTCCGTCGGCATGGTGCTGTACGGGATGCCCGATACGCTGCGCGTCACGCTCGACATGATGATTGCACACGGCGCGGCCGTCGTACGCGGCGCCGCGCAGGCGTGCGTCGCCGTCGACCTGCCGTTCTCGACATACCAGGAATCGCCCGCGCAAGCCTATCGCTCCGCCGCGCGGCTGCTCGCCGAAACCGGCGCGCAGGCCGTGAAGCTCGAAGGCGGCAGCGAGATGGCCGACACGATCCGCTTCCTGACCGAGCGCGGCATACCGGTGATGGCGCATGTCGGCCTCATGCCGCAGCAGGCCAACGCGACGGGCGGCTTCCGCGCGCAGGGGATGGACCCGCGTTCGGCCGCACAGGTGTTCGACGCCGCATGCGCAGCCGAGCGCGCCGGCGCGTTCAGCGTCGTCATCGAAGGCACCGCCGAAGCGCTCGCGCGCCATCTGACTGAAACGCTGACAATCCCGACGATCGGCATCGGCGCATCGCCCGCGTGCGACGGGCAAGTGCTCGTGACCGAGGACATGATCGGCGCATTCGATGCGTACACGCCGCGCTTCGTGAAGCGTTACGCGGATGCGAATGCGGTGATGCGCGACGCGATCCGTCAGTACGCGCACGACGTGCGGCAGCGCGTGTTTCCGGAACCGGCGCATTGCTTCGGGTACGGCAAGCCGCTGCAACTGACGGACGCGGCCGCCGCCGAATAATGCCGCTCGAACGACGCGATCACGCGCGCTTGCGCATCGCATGCGCGACCCGCGCGTTCGCCTCGAACTTCGCGCGATGCGTCGAGAAGAACGTTCGCACGTTGCGAACGTTCGATGCGCCGGTGAACAGCCGCCGCGCGAATTCGTCGTATTCGGCGACGTCGGCCAGATCGGCCACCACCACGAAATCGGGCCCCGGCGACACGCGGTAGCACTGCGTGACGGCCGGCTCCGCGCACACGTACGCTTCGAACGCGTCGTAGTCTTCGGCCGTCTGCCGGTCGAGGCTGATTTCGATCAGCGCGGTGACGGCCGTACCGATCGCGACCGGATCGAGCACCGCGACCTGCCGGCGGATCACGCCCGCTTCCGTCAGCCGGCGCACGCGGCGCATGCAGGTAGGCGGCGACGACAACGCGCGCTCGGCCAGTTGCAGGTTCGACACCGACGCATCGTCCTGCAGGATCGCGAGGATGCGCAGGTCGAGATCGTCGAGGGTGATGCCGGCCATCGGCGGCTCCTTCCGGTCAGGATTTGAAATTTAATTTCAAGATGATAGACGATCTACTGTTCGTTTCATTTACTGTGATATTTTGAAATTTAATTCCAATCTACCACCTCTACCATCGCTCTCACTGATCCAGACAGGACATTTACGGAGCGCGATATGTGTGGAATTGTCGGGGCGGTCGCCCAGCGGGACATCCTGCCGAACCTGGTCGACGGCCTGAAGCGGCTCGAATACCGCGGCTACGATTCGTGCGGCGTCGTGGTCTACCGCGACCGTGCGCTGGCGCGCGCCCGCAGCGTCGATCGCGTCGCCAACCTGCAGCGCGAGATCGCCGAGCATGCGCTGTCGGGATACACCGGCATCGCGCATACGCGCTGGGCCACGCATGGCGCGCCGGTCACGCTCAACGCGCATCCGCACTTCTCGCCGAGCGACGCCAACGCGCGCATCGCGCTGTCGCACAACGGGATCATCGAGAACTGCGACCAGTTGCGCGTGGAACTGCAGGCGCACGGCTACGTGTTCGCGAGCCAGACCGACAGCGAGGCGATCGCGCACCTGATCGACCATCTGTACGACGGCGACCTGTTCGATGCGGTCCGGCGCGCGGTCGCAAGGCTGCGCGGCAGCTACGCGATCGCGGTGATGTGCCGCGACGAGCCGCACCGGATCGTCGGCGCGCGCGACGGGATGCCGCTCGTGGTCGGCGTCGGCGAAGGCGAGAATTTCCTCGCGTCCGACGCGATCGCGTTGTCGGGCATCACCGATCGCATCGCGTACCTGGAGAACGGCGACGTCGCCGATATCCAGTTGCATCGCTACTGGATCGTCGATGCGCGCGGCCAGCGCGTCGAACGCGCGGTGCAGCGGGTGGCCGCGCATAGCGGCGCGGCCGATCTCGGGTCGTATCGCTACTACATGCAGAAGGAGATCTTCGAGCAGCCGCAGGCGGTGGCCGATACGCTGCTCGACGTCGCGTCGATCATGCCCGAGCTGTTCGGCGACGGTGCATGGCGCGTGTTCAACGATGTCGATTCGGTGCTGCTGCTCGCGTGCGGCGGCAGCTATCACGCGGCGCTGACCGCGAAGTACTGGATCGAGAGCATCGCGAAGCTGCCGGCGAGCGTTGAAATTGCCAGCGAGTTTCGTTATCGCGACAGCGTGCCGAATCCGCGCACGCTCGTCGTCGCGGTGTCGCAGAGCGGCGAGACGGCCGACGTGCTCGGCGCCGTGCATGTCGCGAAGCGCAGCGGGATGATGCATACGCTCGCGATCTGCAACGTCGCGACGAGTGCGTTGATGCGCGAATGTGCGCTGCAGTTCGTGACGCGTGCGGGGATCGAGATCGGGGTGGCTTCGACGAAGGCGTTCACGACGCAGCTCGTTGCATTGTTCTTGCTGACGTTGTCGCTTGCTCAGGTGCGCGGGCGGTTGAGCGACGAAGAAGAGAAGGCGCATCTGCGTGCGCTGCGGCACCTGCCCGATGCGATGTCGAAGGTGCTCGCGCTGGAGCCGCAGATCATGGCGTGGTCGGAACTGCTCGCGCGGCGCGACAACATGCTGTTTCTCGGGCGCGGGATGCATTATCCGATCGCGCTCGAGGGTGCGCTGAAGATGAAGGAGATTTCTTATATTCACGCGGAGGCTTATCCGGCGGGGGAGCTGAAGCATGGGCCGCTTGCGCTCGTCAGTAACGAGATGCCGGTGATTGCGGTTGCGCCGAACGACATGCTGCTGGAAAAGCTCAGGTCGAACATGCATGAGGTCAGTGCGCGAAACGGGCGGCTTTTTGTCTTTGCGGATGTGGACTGCGGGTTGGTGCCGAGTGACGGGATCGAGGTGATCCGGCTCAACGAATACTACGGGCCGCTTTCGCCGATTCTGCATACGGTGCCGATGCAACTACTGGCGTATCACGCTGCGTTGGCGCGGGGGACGGATATTGATAAGCCGAGGAATCTGGCTAAGTCGGTGACGGTGGAGTGATGACACCTGTTCTATGGAGAGCACGAATATGCCTTGGCGGACCACAACTGGGAGAAGGGGCTCGCCTCCCACTTGTCCGGCCAATCAAAGCTTTCCTAACTTTGCAATGGCGACCCAGCCGCGGTTCTTCGCGTCGCGAACCCAGAGCGACGCATCGCCCCCTTGACAGCGACATACCGGAACATTGGTGCATTTCGCGCACGGTTGTATTGTTTCGACCGGACGCCGACTACACCGCGGTCGCACGCATTCGTGCAGAGGATCGGCGTCGAAGCACGGGACATGCGTACACGCCGGAAGCCGGTCAAGATCATCGCCTCGTACAGGAAAAACGCTACTTCGACAGACGCAGTTTCTTCGACAGCACGACACCGGTCGACGGACTCACCAGCCAGATGCCATGGAGATCCATGTGCAACCTGGAGATCCTGGTCGTAATGTCCGTCGGCTCGTCAATGCTCGGATCGACATGCTCGATTTGTTCGGTCAGGTAAGGCCGAACCAGGCGCCCGGAAAAAACGAGTGCGAAGTCGCCATGCGTTTGGGCGTACACGGCGGGCGAAAGCCGCATGCGGCCACGAACCGTGGACATTTTGCCTTTCCCGGACTCGAGTTCGATGATGTCGATCTGCTGGATGTACCCTTTTGCCTTCGCTTCGGGTGCAATCACGAGCCCTCGCCCTCGTGGCCCCGTCGTAACCTTTCTGAGCAGGATGCCCGTCCGGTCGTCGCGCTCTGCGTCGAACAGGTCGACGTCCAGCGTCAATAGGTGCCGCTGTTGCCGGTACCTCAGCCCGTACCGCACCGGCACGACGAACGTCACGTCACGATCCAGATCGACGGCCGCCAGGTCGGGATTCGGGCCATGCCGGCCGGCAGCACCGGAGACCAGGCCGCGAACCCGGTTGCTCAAGGAAGGCGGGATGGTGCTGATGTGCTGCTTCTTCAGGGCATCCCGAATTGCAACCGGGTCGTCGCCGACAATCGGTCGTGCGGGTGACGTGTCGTGATTGACGGCGGACGCGATGCGCGTCGTGCCGTCGACAGCCTCCGCCTCTGCATGCGCCGCGACTGGCGCCAGCATCATCGTCAAGGTGACAACGCACACGAAGTTCGAACGACCCAACTTGGATTTCCGGTGAAACACGGCGAACTCCTGATTTTCTCGCAGAGCGGTCAACGACGAGCACTATAGAGCGGAACGATCGGCAACGCATCCACTGCTTGAATTCATCGATGGCCGGCGCGTCTCATCGTAAGCTCATTGTCGGCCCGGCAGCAGGTCAACGGGCACACTCCCGTGTTGCTCGGGCGACAACAATCGACTGGAAGCGAGCGGCGGCGCACATGTCGACATGTCGCCGCGCGACCAGTCCGGCGGCGGGCGGACCTTGACGCAAGTTCCGCCCGCCGCCCCACCCCACAATCAAAACACCGTATGCAACCCCACCCGCGCCACCGTCTGGCTCGCCGAACTTGAAGCCCCATTCGGATCCAGCACGCCATTAACCTGCGCATTCGCGCCGCTATTCGCCCGCTGATAATCAGCCGACACATAGACCATCGTCCGTTTCGACAACAGGTATTGAAGCGCCACGCTGAACTGATGAGCATGGTTATTGCTCACCGCTTCATTACCCTTCATGTACATGTATTTCGCCCCCAGGACGACGTCCGGCCTGACCCGCCATACCCCACCGGCTTCGGCCATCCACACGCCGGCATCGTTGAACGAATTCCGAACGGTAGTCACCAGCGCACTCGCAGTCACGACACCAAAGTCGTAATGCATCCCGACGCCCCAGTTCCGCACGCTGGTCGACGGCGTGCCCGGCGCCGGACCGTACTTCTCGTTCGTGTAGGCCGCGCCCACCCCGAAAGCCCCCACCTCATAGTTCAACCCGGCGCTGACGGCATTGTCCGCGCCGATCGCGCCGGCCACCCCACCGAACGCATACATCACGCCGCCGGACAAACCCGCGACCGTCGGCGAACTGTATTTGACGGAATTCGCGATCGGCTTGCTGCCTGCCGTGCGATCCCAATCGAACGCACCGGTCGGATTGCCCGGCAGCGCGAGGCGCTGGAACGGGCCATTCCGAAAGCCGTATAGCCCATTGATGTCCCTCGCAATCGCATTTCCCTTGGAAAAGAGGGAATCCACCATGAAGTCGTACTGATTGCCCAGCGTGATGCTGCCGAACCGGTCGCTCTCGAGGCCCACGTATGCATTGCGTCCGAAAATTCCGGACCCGATGATGGCGCCGTTCGCCATCGAGAACTGGTTCACAAGCGCGAACGTCGCGCGATACCCGCCGCCGAGATCTTCCGTGCCGCGGAAGCCGAAAAGGTTGGGCGCGAATATGCCGTCGTCGAATTTGACGTTCTTTCCGCCGCCCTCGTTGCTGACATACGTGATGCCGGAGTCAATCAAACCGAACATCGTCACGCTGCTCTGTGCCCATGCGCCCTGCGCTACGGCAAGAATCGCCACTGCTCCAAACCTGAGTTTCATTCAGTCTCCGTCTTTTTATGGAAGTGCGAGCCTGCCACCCCCTACGTGGCGGGTGCTCACCCAATGCTTCGTATGACAACGCCTTCATTCCGGCAGATACAAAGATTCCGAAAATATGCTTAGTTTTACTTATTTATAAATATGGAAATCGCCGTATGGAATGGTCCCACCCTTACTGATCAGAACGCTCGAATCAGGCGCCTCGACTGACCACCCAAGCAGTGGCATCCACCTCCACATCCACGGCTTCCAGCGCAGATCCCGAGCATGGTCCGTCGATACACACACCATCATCGAACCGGAACAGCGCGCTGTGATGTGCACACATCAATACCTGCGACCGGTAGCAGGAAACATTGCCCGGTACAAAATCGAGCGGCACCGAAAAATGCGGGCAACGATTCACGTAGGCCCATACCTGCTCGCCTCGCCGCACCACGATGACGGGGCGTCCGATGCATGCTTCGTCGACGACCCGCGCGCCGCCGTCAGGCACATCGGAAAAGCGGCAGAGTTGCGTTGCGCCCATGATTCACACTCTCTGCTCGGGGTTTCCCAGGCTCCAGTCCCACGGCCGCACTTCCACGCGCGAGAACAACCCCTCCTTCACATACGGATCGTTTCCGACGAATTGCATCACCGCATGGATGTCGTCCGCCTCCACGACGAGCAGCGTTCCGTTCATCGCGTCGCCCTGAGGGTCCAGCGTCGGGCCGCCGAGCCGCACATACACGCCGTGCTGCGCAGCCGAGCGCAGGTAGCTTCGATGACTCGGCCGCACGCGGTCGCGCACCTCGCGCATGCCGGGCTGGTCCGTCGCAAACACCGCGAAAAATCGAGCCATTTGGTCAGCTCCTGTCGAGGACGAAGTCGTACGTCGCTTCGCGGTACGGGCCGTTAAGGCCGATCTGACGGGCGAGCGCGTCATGCGCGGCGCGCTGGCGATACGCAACCATCAGCGACGGCTTCACGCCGAAAACGGCGTCCGACTTCAGATACGGATCGTCCTCGTCGAACAGATGCGTGACGAGCGTACGGAACCCCGGCGCGTCGATCATGAAGTGCAGATGCGCGGGCCGCCACGGATGGCGGCCGGTGGCGTCGAGCATCTTCCCGACCGGGCCGTCGGTCGGAATGGGATAGCTGACCGGCAGAATCGTCGTGATCGCGTAACGGCCTTCGGCATCGGTCCGGTAGCGGCCGCGCAGGTTGCCGTGCGGTTGCGCCGTGTCCTGCCCGGAATACATGCCGTTCTCCGCCGTCTGCCACACGTCGAGCACCGCGTCCGTCACCGGAGCGCCGTCGGTGGTCAGCACGCGACCGTGCACGACGACCGGTGCGCCCGGCGTGAGTGCCATGTTCTCGCCATACGCACGCTCCGGCATCCCCTTGATATAGAACGGGCCGAACACCGTCGTTTCCGTTGTGCCGGTGGCGAAGCGATGGTTGATCGCATCGACGAGCATCGAGACGCCGAGCGTGTCCGACAACAGGATGAACTCCTGGCGCACCACGTCGTCGCACATCTTCCCCGTCTCGGTCAGGAAGCGAATCGCCGCCATCCACTCGGCCTCCGTCAGTTCCGTCTCGCGTACGAACGCATGAAGATGCCGCACGAGGCTCTGCATCAGCGTGCGCAGGCGCGGGTTCGGCGTGCCGTCGAAGCTCGCGACGACCTGCTCGGTCAGCCTCGTGTCGCCGTCATGGTGGTCGTTCATCACGTTTGTCTCCGCTTGCGCGTCCGGCCATTCAATGCGGTGCGCGCCCTTCCCACGCGTCCTGGAGCAACGCGCGAATCGCCGCGCGCTCGATCGGCCGCGGGTTCGCATACGGGTTCCGGCACGCGAGGTCGGCCGCTTCGTCGAGGCCTTCCTGCGGCATCCCGATGTCGGCGAGCACCGGCGCGATGCCGAGCTGCTCGTTCAACCTGAACAGCAGCGGGCCGGCTTCCGCTGCATCGTTCCCGCCCAGCGCCCGCGCGACGCGGCGCAGCGCGTCGGGTGCAGCGGCGTGGTTGTAGTGCGCGGTATGCGGCAACATCGCCGCGTGCGTCTGCGCGTGCGGCAGGTTGAAGGTGCCGCCGAGCGTGTGACAGAGCTTGTGGTGCAACGCCATGCCGACCGCGCCAAGGCAGGTTCCCGCGAGCCAGGCACCATACAACGCGCGGCTGCGCATCGTTCGGTCTTCCGGATCGCGCACCACGACCGGCAATGCTTCGCCGAGCGCGCGAATCGATTCTTCGGCCATCAGGCTGATCACCGGGTTCGCGTCTTCCGCATAGAGCGCCTCGACCGCGTGCGCCATCGCATTGACGCCGGACGCCGCCGAAATGCCCGGCGGCAGCGACAACGTCAACGACGGGTCGTAGAGCACGGTACGCGGCAGCACGCGTGCGTCGCGCCCGGTGCGCTTCAGCCGGCCTTCGGTGAGACCGAAGATCGGCGTCATCTCCGAACCGGCGTAAGTCGTCGGCACGGCCAGGATCGGCAGCGACGATTCGAGCGCAATGGCCTTGCCCAACCCGATCGTCGAACCGCCGCCGATCGCGATGCAACAGTCCGCGCCCAGCTCGGCGGCCATCTCGCGCGCGGCGCGCGCGACTTCGACCGGAACGTGCATGACCGCCTGCGCGCACACGCCGGCCGCGCGCTCGCCGAGCACCTCCTTCACTCGGTCGGCAAGCGGCCGCTGCTCGGGCGTGGACAGGATGAGCGCGCGGTGCGCGCCGAGCGTCGACAGCTCGTCCGGCAGCCTGGCGAGCGCACCCCATTCGAACACCACGCGGGAAGGCGTGCCTTGATAGACGAAGCGTTCCATGAAAGCCTCAGCGCTTGAAGTGCGGCGGCACGTTGCCGTCGACATTGACCCATACCGAGCGCGCTTCCGTGTAGTCGTGCATCGCCTCGAAGCCCATCTCGCGGCCGTAGCCCGACTTGCCCACGCCGCCGAACGGGCTGCCCGGATTGACGCGCTTGTAGCAGTTGATCCAGCACATGCCCGCATTGATCTGCGACGCCATCTTGTGCGCACGCGAGAGGTCCTTGGTCCAGAGGCCGCTGCCCAGCCCGTATTCCGTCGCGTTGGCGATGGCAAGCGCTTCCTCGTCGCTGCCGAAGCGCAGCACGGTGACGAACGGACCGAACACTTCCTCCTGCGCGACGCGGTCGGTCGCGCTTTTGGCTTCGATGACCGTCGGGCGCACATAGTAGCCATTGGCGAGCGCCGGATCTTGCGGCGCGCTGCCGCCGGCGAGCACGCGGCCGCCCTGCTCGCGCGCGACGTCGACGAACGACAGCACGCGCTCGAGGTGCTGCTTCGACGTCAGCGGGCCCATCTCGGTATCGGCGTCGAGCGGGTTGCCGATCCGGATCGACGATGCGAGTGCGACGAAGCGCTCGAGGAACGCGTCCGCGATGCGTTCGTGCAGCACGAGACGCGAACCCGCGATACACGCCTGCCCCTGGTTGTGAAAGATCGCCCAAGCGGCGCCGTTGATGGCGGCATCGAGGTCGGCATCGTCGAAGACGATGTTGGCGCCCTTGCCGCCCAGCTCCAGTTGAACGCGCTTCAGGTTGCCCTGCGACGCTTCGACGATCCGGCGGCCGGTCGCCGTCGAACCGGTGAACGCGATCTTCCCGACGCCCGGGTGTTCGGCGAGCCGCTGGCCGGCCGTATGCCCGTAGCCGGGGACGATATTGACGACGCCCGCGGGGAACCCGACCTCGGCCATCAGTTCGACGATGCGCAACGTCGACAACGGCGTGATTTCCGACGGCTTGAGCACCACCGTGTTGCCGGCGGCCAGCGCCGGACCCATCTTCCAGCTCGTGAACATCAACGGAAAATTCCACGGCACGATCTGGCCGACGACGCCGATCGGCGCGCGCTGCACATAGTTCAGAAAGCCGGTTTCGACGGGAATTACCGAACCCTGGAGCTTGTCGGCCATGCCGCCGAAGTAGCGGAAGCAGGCGGCCGTGCGCGGCACGTCGAGCGAGCGCGAATCGCGAATCGGGTGGCCGGTGTCCAGCGATTCGAGCTGCGCCAGCTCCTCCGCATTGGCCTCGATCGCATCGGCCAGGCGCAGCAGCAGCCGGCCGCGCTCGGCTGCCGGCATGGCCGACCATTTCGGGAACGCGCGGGTCGCGGCTTCGACGGCCAGATCCACGTCCGCCGCGGTGGCCGCAGCGATCTTCGCGATGACGGAGCCGTCGTGAGGATTCAGCACGTCGATCGTGCCGCGGTCGACGGCGTCAACGAAGCGCCCGTCGATGAAGAGTTGGGTTTGCATGAATCGTCCTCGATATAGTGCTGAATCTGAATCTGAAGCTGAAGCGCTGCCTAGAACGCGATCGGATACGGAGCCAGCTCGCCGCTCTCGTAGCGTTGCGGCAGGTCCGGCGTCGCGTTTTCCCAGACCAGCAGCATCGAACGCTTCGTGGAATAGCCCTGATGCCGGATGTCGGCGGGCATCGCGCAAATGTCGCCGGCGCGCATCGTGACGCGTGCCCGCGGCGCGCCGGTGTTCTTGTCGCCGATGTCCCACACGATTTCGTCGGACAGTTGCAGGAACCATTCGACGCGATCGTTGCCGTGGAAGACCGGCAGGATGAATTCCTCGGTGGTCGGGCAGAACAGGCTGCGCCCGCACACCGACGTGACCGACGGATTCCATGTCACGTCCGAGCGCGACAGATACTTGAACAGGTTGAACGCGTGAAGCTCGCCTTCGAAGCCCGGCTCGACATGCACCTCCGGCTCGTCCTGGGCGACATCGAGGAACGCGCGGTTGACCGGCGGGTCGTCGCGCAGCGGCGAGTCGCCTTCGAGGCCCGGCATGCGGCGCGTCGCGATCCGCGTGCGCTCGATGGCCGACCCGTTTTCGCCGTGCTTGCGCCCGAATGCCGTGCCCGTTTCCTCGGGCGCCGCGAACGGGTCGAAGCCTTCGTTCGTCCAGTCGTGCAGCATTGCCTTGAAGGTCGCCATGATCGTCGGCGTTTCGAAGGTCTCGGTGTAGTCGACCCCGGCGTCTTTCAGGATGCCGTTGAAGGTGCCCGCATACATGTCCACCTTGCCGTAGTGATTGCGCGTGCCGAACACGTGATCGAAATTCACCCAGCCGTAGAAGAAGCCCCACGCCACGTCGCGCATCATCGCGCGCAGGAACGCGTCCGCCGGCATCGCATGCGTGCGCGTCTGGCCTTTCGCGGGCCAGCTGATCTTCACGAAATATTCGTCGCGCTGGAACGCGAATTCGCCGAGCTGGAAGCGGCGGTAGCCGGTGACCGCATCGGCCTCCGTGGATCGCACCAGATCGGCTGCAAAGCCCGCGGAAGGGTCGAGGGTTTCGAGGGTGGCCATAACGTGTCTCCTGGGGTAGTCGAATGTGAGCGGTCGGAAGGGTCAGTGCAGGCAGATCTCGGCCCACTTCTCGACGGACAGCTCGCCGAGGATGGTCTGCACGAGCGCGACACCCGGCTTGCCGGCGACGAAGCGATACGCACAGCCGGCCGGCAGCAGCGCCTGATGTCCGTTGCGCAGGACGACGTACCCCATGTTGCGGCCGGCCGGTTGCGTGCCGGCGCTGACGGTGCCGCGGCCCGATGCCGGCGGCGTGTCGAGCTTGATGAATTCGATCCGGACTTCGCCATCCATCTGGATCGTGAACTCGTCATGGGCGCACGCGAACCAGGGCGACTGGCCCTCGGTCCTCATCACTTCGATCACGTATTCGAGATTCTTGCCGGCGACGACCTTTTCGTAAGGGGCCGACTTCGCTGCCACGTCGAAGACGTTCGAGAATGCGTAGTGCTGGGCGCTGCCGCTGGTGATTTCGATCTCGCCCTTCCTGTAGCTGTCGAGCGAGCCAAAGACGGTGTGGAATGCCGTGTCGGTCATTGCTGTCTCCTGAGTTGAACTGCTTGTTGGATTCAACTCTAGGGGCAAGGAACAGCGGCAACAAGGCAACGGATGGCGATTACGGCATTTGCGTTTCGCGAATAATCGCGCGATTCACCGCACCCAGCCACGCTCCAGCAGCGGAAGATCCCACGGGGACTCGGCGCCGATGTATTCGGCGAGGAATTCGACCAGAGCCTTCACCTTCAACGCCTGTCGCTGCGTTGCGGGATAAACGGCGGCAAAGCTCAGCGGCGCGAGCTGGTAGTCGGTCAGGATCGGCACCAGCCGGCCCGCGACGAGCGCGTCGCTCGCCACCAGCGTCGGCAGGCAAACGATGCCGCCGCCGGTCAGCGCGTACTCGCGCAGCAGGTGAACGGAGTTCGAGCGAATCATGCCCGGCAGCTCCATTTCGACGACCTCGTCGTCGCGCGTCATCGTCCAGCGATTGCGCGACGGATAACCCGAATACAGCGCGGTGGTGTGCTGCAGCAAATCGCGCGGATGTTGTGGTGCACCATGCGCTTCGAGGTAAGCGGGTGACGCGCAGAAGAGACGCCTGACCGTGAACAGCCGTCGCTCGATCAGCGACTCGGAAATCGGCGGAAAGATCTGGAACGCGATGTCGAACCCTTCTTCGACAGGGTCCACGACACGATCGTTGACGATGACGTCGAGCTGGATGCCCGGGTAGCGTCGATTGAATTCGACCAGCGGCGCGCCGAAGTGATCGAGCGCGAAACCGGGCAGCATCTGGATGCGCAGCCGCCCGGTCGGCGTGGCGCGAAGCTCGCGCATCTGGTCCGTCAACTCGTTGACGCGCCCCACCACCTCGGCGCACTCGCGATAGAACGCTTCGCCCACTTCGGACAAGCGCACGTGGCGCGTGCTGCGATGAAACAGCGGCGCATTGACGAACTTCTCGAGCTGCTGGATGCGGTTCGTCACGACCGAACTCGTCACACCAAGCTGCCGCGCCGCCTCGGCGAAGCTGCTCGCCTCGGCGACTCTTACGAATGCCTCGATGCTCAGAAACCGGTCCATACTGCGCCCTTTTTCGACAGCGAAGTCACCAGTCTACCTGTAGCGGGCCATGGGCTGCGTCATGCGAAAGGCGTCACTGTGTCGCCCAAACGATGTCAATCGCGGAGCGAAGCGCACCGGCACCGGCGTTCGCCGGCACGCCCGCGCGGCTATTACCTCGGCTGCTTGCCGGCCGCCAGTTCCGGTTGCGCGACCACGCGACGCTGCAGCACGGCAGGCGCGGTTTCCTTCAACAGCATGCTGACCAGGATGCCCAGCACGACCGCGCACATCGGCAACCACAGAATGTTCTGGATACCGAAGTGTGCGGCGACGTAGCCGCCCATCGCCGGCGCGATGCCGCCGCCGAATATCTCGCCGACGCCGACCACCACGCCGATGGACGTCGACACGAGGCCGACGGGCGCCGCCTCGGTCGCGACCGGGCCGGACAGCAGCGATACCAGCCCGAGCGTAAAGAACGACGCGACGAACAGGACGCCGAACAACGCGAGCGGCTGCGGGCCGAGGCCGCGGAAGATATAGAGCATCAAGGCCGTTCCCGCGAAGCCGACGATACTCGCGAGGCGGCGGCCGACCAGATCGGAGAGGCCGGGCAACCCGAACTGCCCGAGAAAACCGCCGAAGCCGATCGCCGAAACCACGAGGCCCATCTTCTGCGTGCCGAGCGACAGGTAATCCGTCAGGTACAGCGGCAGCAGCGCGCCGAGCACGAAGACGCCGGTCATCGCGCAGCACAGTGCGGCCATCGCGACGAGGATGTTGCGGCTCTTGAGCACATGGCCGAGCGAAGCCGGCGCGTGTTCCGACGCAACCGCCTTCGTGACCTTCGGCTCGCGGATGACGAAGAACATGATCGCGCCGAGGATCAGGCCGGGAATCGCCACCAGCGCAAAGACCCAGCGCCACGACACGAAGCCGAGCAACTGCGTGGCAATGATCGGGGACAGCGCCAGTCCGAACAGCGCGAAGCCGCTTTGTTGCAGGCCGAGATTCAGGCCGCGCCGCCGCGGATGCGACGCGTCGGCCGTCGCCGCGAAACTCGTCGGACAGAACGAGCCTTCAGCGACGCCCATCAGCCCGCGAATCGCCATCAGCCCGAGCAGGCCGCCCGCGAGCCCCGAAAAGCCGGACAGCAGCGAGAACGCGATGATGGCCGGAATGAGCACCTTCCTCCGGCCGATCTTGTCCGAGATACCACCCATCAGCGCCGCGAAGACGCCCCACGACAGGCCGAGCACGCCGATGCAGTTGCCGACGTCCTGCGCGGTCAGGTTGAGGTCCTTCATGATCGAAGGGAACAGCGGCGCGATGAGCCAGCGGTCGAGGCCGACCAGCCCGAAACCGAGCGCCAGCAGCGTCACCGCCTTCCATTCATAGGAGGTATCCCACTCGTTTGCTTTCATTTCCGTCTCCGTGGACGCCGGTTCGCCTGCGCGCGCCGCAGCGCCTGCGCATGAGCCAGGTCCGATGTCTTTTGTGTGCGACGCGAATCGCGACGAAGTGCCGGCCGCCTTTCCGGTTTCAGGCGTCGAATTCAATCAGCCGACGCCCGAACGATAGGTGCAAGGCCGCGGATCCGGTATGGAACAACCGGCGAACGCGCCATTCGCGAAATGCAAATAATCGGGAGGGGTGGGCGAAAGTGTCGGTGGGGAAGCATGGAGTGAATCGGCGCGGCGTTGAAAATGACGCTCGCGCACGCGTTACGGGGAAATCCCTCATGGACATCGAAGAATCGGTGTATTGCCCCGTTTACGCCCTGCCTGCATACGACCCGGCAAGCTCGGCGCCAACGTGTTCGATCCGGATATATGGCACGACTCATCCTGCACCACCCGACGGCGCTACCGGTGTGAACCCTGCGGCAGGCGTTTTTTGACTGTACATGCTCGAACAGACACGCACGGCAAGTGCACGAGCACGATCCTGTTCTGGCCCCTTCCGATACTGCAATGTGCCGATGTCCATTCTGAATTGGGAAAAGCCTGATTTTTAATATTGACGATCCCATTCGGTTTCGACGAAAAAACCAGCCATCGCGGTGCGACGACCCGAAAAGAACAGATACGAATATCACCGAATATGTTCGATATAGGACTTTTATTAACAGATCCACCTCAACAAAAACGTCAAATACTGTTTCTTAACGCACGATTTTTCATCTCAAAATATCAATACGTATTGAAACCGATATAAGTTTGATATTCTCCGCGTCGAAATTACGAACGCCATCGTTTTATCGAACCGAGAGTCCGATTCGAACAAGTCCGAATCCGGAAAAAATAATAACGAGATTGCCGTCATGTCGATAGCAGCAACACTTCGAAACTTTGCGTCCGGTCGTGTCGACTGGAACAAGCGGCCGGTCGCCCTTCATTTCGGGCAGGCGCAGCGCGCAGTCGGCCATCTGCTGGCGCTCCATCATGCCGATATCCGCGAAGGGTTGATGTCGGGAATCGACGGGTACCTGACCTGCGTTTCCACGCGCGATCATCTGTCGCCCACGCTGTTTCTCGGCCTGCCTGTATCGGTCCGGCTAACAACCGACCGGGGCGACGTGCGGACGATCAATGCGATCGTGCGGGACGTGCACATGGGTCAATCCGACGGCGAGCTGACGGTGTACCAGTTGCGCGTCTGTGATGCGCTTTCGTTGATGGACCGCCGCACCAACTCCCGCGTATTCCGATCGCGGAGCGTCATCGAGATTCTTGCCACGCTGATGAACGAATGGCGACAACGCAGCGCCGCACTCGCGCGTGCATTCGATTTCGATCTGTCGGGATTGGGAGCCGAGCGCTATCCGGTACGCGAACTGACGCGGCAGGTCAACGAGTCGGACGCGCGCTTTGTGCGCCGACTGCTGCGGCGCGAAGGCATCACGGTTTTTGCGAAGGCCGGGCCGGTCGGAGGGGCACGCAGCATTGTCGACGACCGGCCGATTCACACGCTCGTATTCTGCGATAACCCGCTTCGATTGGCGGAATCGCCGGCCGGTGCCGTGCGTCTTCACCCGCGCGATGCGGGAACCGAGCAACGCGATACCGTGACGCTGTTCGCGCATTGTCAAAGCCTGTCCCCCGGCAAAGCCAGCCGTCCGTCGTGGGACTACAAGAAAGCCCGCGTAGACGAATCCGCCATCGCAACCGGCATCCATCAGGGCGACGCCGGCAACGACCTTGCCCGATTGCTGACCGATGTTGCGATCGACATTCCGCACGTCGGCGATTCGTGGAACGATCACGACCGCCTCACACACGACCGGATACTGGCCCACCAGTTCGACGCGGAGCGCTACGACGGCCTGAGTAGCGTGCGCGATATGCCGGTCGGTCACTGGTTCACGCTGACGGGCGACCCCGAACTGGACATGAAGCTGGCCGACCAGCGGCAGTTCGTCGTTACGTCGGTTCGGCACGATATCTGGAACAACCTGCCGAAAGACCTGACGGGCCGCGTGATCGAACTATTCGCGGCGAGCCGGAACCTCACGCAAACCGCACCGCCCGCACCGGCCGATGCGTCGGAACAGACGGACACGCGCTACGAGAACAGCTTCACGTGCGTGCGGCGCGGTGTGCCGCTCAAGCCGCCCTACGATCCGAAAACCGACCTCCCGCCGGCTCACCTGCTGACCGGCACGATCGTGGGCACGCAGGGGGAAGAAGTGTTTTGCGACGCAGCCGGCCGCGTGCGCGTGCGGCTTCACGGCTTCGATCCGGCGGATCATGCGCACGCGCAAGGTGCCGGAACGAACGGTTCGGCCGGTGACAGTGCGCCGATACGTGTCGGGACGAGTCTGGCGGGCAAATACTTCGGTGCGCTCTTCCTGCCTCGGGTCGGGATGGAAGTCTTGCTCGGGTGCCTGTCGGGCGATCCAGACCGTTTGGTCATCATCGGGGTTTTGAGCAACGGGGCGAACCCGCCCGCGGCCTTCAGCGATACCGGCGCGCTACCAGGCAACCGCTACTTGTCCGGGATCAAGACCAAGGAAATCAACGGCGATCGGTACAACCAGCTTCGCCTGGACGATACGCCATCGCAAATCTCGGCGCAGTTGGCGAGCGAACACGCGCATACCCAATTGAATCTGGGGTACCTGACGCAGCCCCGGAAGGATGGACACGGAAGCCATCGTGGCGAAGGTGCGGAACTGCGCACCGACGCCGCGGCGGCGTTGCGGGCCGCCCAAGGCATTCTGTTATCGACCTATGCGCGCACACGCGCGACCGGTGGTCAGCTTGATCGCGATGAACTGATTCACTTGCTCGACCAGTGCACGGAACTCTTCAAATCGCTCGGCGACTATGCCGGCCAGCATGGCGGACAGTCCGCCGATACCGCCGGTCAGGACAAGCTCGCCGATGCGTTCCGTCACTGGGCGCCCAGCGGCTCGAATTCCGGTGCGACCGAGGACACATCCGCATTGATGGCGTTCGGCGCGCAGGCAGGGGCGCTGCACGTCACTCCTAAAACGCATGTCGTATATGCGGGCGAGAACGTTAACCAGATCGCACAGCAACACGTGCAAATCACCAGCGGCGAGCGCATCAATCTGCATGGCGGGCATGGCATCGCGATGTTCGCGCACAGCGACGGTGTGTCGGCGATCGCGAATCAGGGAAAGGTGACGATCCAGTCGCAGAACGACGACACGCAGGTGGATTCGGCGAAGAACATTCAATTGACTGCGGCCGGCGGCGCGCTTACCGGCATGGCAAACGATCGAGTGGTGCTCGTCACGTCGGGCGGCGCGTATCTCAAGCTTGACGGCGGCAACATCGAACTCGGTTGCCCCGGCACCTTCACGGTGAAGTCGGCGGGCCACTTATGGGGTGATCCGGCCAGCATGGACACCGATATGCCGAAGTTCGACAAAGCCCCGCTTGGCCGCGTGCCGAAACTCGTTCGCGCGACCGATGGCGATGCGGTGGCAGGCTTCGACGGGCAAATTCTGAAGGCGTCCGGGGCGTTGTCGAACCTGACGACCGACGCGGCCGGCGAACTGCCGGCGGTCCATGCCGACCGGTTCGAGAAACTGGCGGTGCAGTTCATCAAGAAGAACGTTTAAGACGATGGCCGACTCGTTTCTCGATCCTCGACCGGTAGCGGACGCGCGCACCGACGAACCCACCACCAAGACCGACGCGCCCGACACGGCTGCATCGCATTCCGAACCGCCGCCTGTCATCGTCGGCCGAACCGACGGGCCAATGTTGTTCGACAAGAACAACCGGCTTATCTGCATCAAGCAACTTCCATTGCCCGGTGTCGTCATCTTCGTTCATGGCGTCAACTCTGAAGGCGAATGGTTCGAAGCGTCCGAAGAAGGGCTGTGTGACGGCCTGAATCGCCGGCTTGGACGTCTGGACGATCAGATGAAGTATCAAGGCGTCGATGCCGGACAGTTGACGCCCGCGAAGTACACCGAGAGCGTGACGCCGGATGGGTTTCTGAATCCCAAGCTGCTGGCCGACAATTACGTCAAGCCCGACCCGTCGTTCTCGCCCGTCATCCATTTTCGGTGGGGCTATAGGGCAACACTAGAAGAACTGAAGGAGTACGGCGACAAGATTTTTCTGAACGAGAAGGATTATTGGGGCGGCGGGCCGTTCACGAACGGCTGTTCAAGCCTACCCGATCTTTGGCACGGCGGCCTCGACGACCGGGCGTTCGGGTGGACAACCGTGCAGGCAATCAACCCGACCAACCGGCCACTGTATCGCGCACCGCCGCGTGCGTACGGCGTGCTTGCCGCCTTGCGGCTCGCCAGGTTGATCGAGTCGATCCGCAGGATGCAGGCCAACGTGCCGATCACGGTCGTGTGCCACAGCCAAGGCAACATCGTAGGCCTGGCAGCGGCTTTCTTCGGCGATGCGCTCCAGAAAATGAAAGACCCGTGGGAACGCGAGGGAAGCTGTGTCGCGGACACGTATGTGCTGGCGAACGCCCCGTACAGTTTCGCTCAGGGCGAAGGTCAGCAAAAATCCAGCACGTTCATGGACACGTGGTCACAGCGCGGGACGAGGGACGACAAGGGCCATCGCGGACGGCAGACTTACGCGGCGCGCACGCAGACCTTCGGAAAATTCCTGTCGATCATCGGCGCCCGCGCCGCATACGAACTGTCGCCCGACAAGGTTGACGAAGACATGGCAAATGGCCGCGTATCGCGGACGAGCAACAAGTCCTATGCCGCGCAGGATGACCGTGCGCGTCACGGTCTGAACGGTTCGACGTATGGGC
Organism: Burkholderia pyrrocinia; assembly: GCF_018417535.1. Lineage (NCBI taxonomy): Bacteria > Pseudomonadati > Pseudomonadota > Betaproteobacteria > Burkholderiales > Burkholderiaceae > Burkholderia > Burkholderia pyrrocinia. The sequence continues at coordinate 1,775,294 of NZ_CP070978.1, forward strand.
GCGTCACGTCGTATTGCTGCCCGCACGATCAGGTGATCTCGGCAATAACCGTGCAAGGTATCGGCTGGCGCGGTATCGGCAAGCATGAACTCGACGACATCGGCGTTTCCGGCGTCCTGACGCAACGTGTGTTCGCATCCGGCTTCCCGGTCGGTGTGCAGAAGCCCTATCGATATTGGGAAGACGACTGGCGGCACGACAAGAAAGGAACGACGCCGGGTTTCTGGTACCCACCGTCGCCGCCGGCCAAATTCGGTCTGATCGGTGCGCTCAAAGGAAACGAATCGATCTTCGGGATGATGGGGACATTGATCACTGCGCCGATCATGTATGCGGCGACCACAGCGACTTCCGCACTGAAGATGTTTCGTGTGAACGAAGACCCGCCGAAGGGATGGACGATCGTGGCGGATGCTCCTGCATTAGACGAAACATTTCCGCCGAAGGCGCTGCGGTTCGGCAAGCCAGTCGAAACGCGGGACGGCGACGCGGTAAGCGACTTCAACGAAGGTAACGATCCGCCGTCCGCATGGCGCGACGCGAGCAAGACCGATTCGGACAAACAGGCCGACGATCCTTATGACCAGTACAAGGCGAAGAACAAGGACGGCGACGCCAAGGGCACGGCCGATAGTGAAGCCGGACAGCGTTACGAGGACCGCGCACTGATGCGCATGGAGGCGCGCCGCACGTTGAACACCGAGTGGGTCGACGGCGACGGTCATGTTATCGGGGAGGATGGGAAGAGTGATCTGCCTGACGGCTACAAGGACTGGCGCGACAAGCAGATCACGGATTGGTTTGATCGCGGTACGACTAACAGCCCGACGAACCACTCAACGACGATGACGAACCCGGAACATGCGGAAAAGGCGCTTGCGTATGATATTGCGATTGGTCCCTGTTACCTGACGCCTGAGCAATTGAAAGCGCTGCGGATTGAGGCTGACTGGCGGATTGGGGAAGGTATTCCACTGGACAACGAGCACAAGAAATACTCCGACTATTTTGCGTCCGGGCAACTCGACCGGCTGGCGATGCATGAATGGGTGCACGTCAAAGATTGCGAAGGCAACATGCCCGGCAAGATCGTAGACGAGCGCGAAGGCCAGCTTTATCTGAAGGCCGGGGGGGTGGTATGAAGGCGCTGATCACTACATGGCCGCGACGCGTCGCCGTGGCGATCGCGGTGTGGATAACGGCGGCTCTGCTGATGATCGTCCTGATGGCACATTTTGACCAACAACATCCGGCATTACTCGAAACAGGAGATTGGATGAAACGATTAGTGATTGCCCCTGGCCTGCTGGCGCTCATGGCGTTGTTGATAACCACAGCAATGATGCGCCCCGCGCAAGCCGCACCGGGAGCCAATCAAGACGCCAGTTTCGCCGCACCGACTGAAGAACCTTCCAAGCCATTCATCGCGCAAGTTGTCGGCCTGATTTGGCTCAATCCACTTCAACGTATGGATTACCCAACTGAATGGCAATTGTTGTGGGCGCAAGGGCTTGTCGCTCCAAACAAGAACGACGACATGGTGCGTACCGATCCGAAGTCATTCTCGAAGCTCAAATCCATCGGGGCACTTGTATATGGCAACGATGGTGCCGAGACGTTCAAGGGCTTCTATGCCAAGTACGTTGATAAATCTATACTGCTACTTCGAACTCGCTATGGGACAAACGCGAAGTATTTCTACACTGTGAAACCGGAGAGCCAGAAGGACTGGCGTGAACTTGCCGGTACACGTGTCGAAATCGCTATTCCTTATCGCCTCGATGCAACGTTCGCTCGGTCGCGCATGACAGATCGAATGATGACATTCTTTGAAATCGGCCCGCCGTCCCCCAAGACCCTGTGGAGCCGCGACACTCCCCCCGACGTGCAAGTTACGCAAGGCGGTGCGAACGCCGGCTTCACGTCGCTGAACAAGGCGCTGAACTACCTGCAGGCGAACCCCGACAAAAGCGTCTGGGTGATGAATTGGGATGCGCCTAGCTTCCCGCCCACGGACGCGCAGATCAACGAAAACCTCGTCGTGCTGTTCCTCGCCGGCCCGACCTTCAACACCGAGCGCGAACCGCTTGCATGGATCGGCGAGGCCGCGACCGGCAACATCGACGAGTTTTCGCAGAAGGCCGGCACGACACGAACGGTGCAAGCGTGGAAAGCGACCATCGATCAGGCAGCGCGCAACGCAGGGATTGCGGTCCCGGATCTCAAGTACATCGTTCACGATGCGGGTGCCGGTAGCGACGCCGCATCAAAGCGCCTTGTCGGCCTGTCGCAGACACTTACCGAAGTCCTGCCCGAATACGACCACCAGAAGCAGACGTTCAACACGGCGGCGTTGCTCGGCGACATGGGAACCGGTAGCGCATTGACCGACGTTGCGCTGGCAATTGGCCGGATCAATCACTTCGGCGGTAACGCGTTGGTCGCCGGCACGACCGACCCGGAGCATCCCGTCGCAGTTGTCGTCATGCCGCCATCCAAGCTCACGCCAATCGATCCGGACAAGGATTGGTTCCGCGCGCGCGGCGGGAACAACGCCTACCTGCCATGGTGGGGACGCCGTCACGATACCGATTACGGGATGCAAGGCTATTCGTGGTGATGTAACCCGACGCGACAGCGCGTTTCGAGCGAACGCGACCACCGCGCCGAGTCATTCAGGAGATTGGTTATATGCGAGGAATTGTTCGGGTAGGCGACGTACACACCCACGGTGGCCGGGTTGAGTCCGGAGCCGGAAGGAGCAAGGTAATGGGACGCGCGGTCGCCCGCATTGGCGACGCGTGTTCATGTCCGATTCACGGAGCCGGTGTGATTGCCGAAGGAGACGTCGCGTTTGACGTTGAAGGCCGCGCCGTCGCATTCGATGGTCACAAGACTTCCTGCGGAGCCGCATTGATTTCTTCCCTGCAAACTTCCGGGCGTGTCTGAATGCGGCAGAGTCGACGCATGACCGCCGAACAGTTCCAACTATTGCGGTTGCACGATACCCGGATCAAGCCCATGAACCATTGGGCGTTGTTTGAAATCTTCGTCAAGGGCCGGACACAGCGCGCGCTTGCCGCCGAACTCGGCATGTCCCGTTCCGCAATGTCGCAACTTGTGCGGAAGGCTTGGCAAAGGTATCTGGAACTGCCGGGCAACGACACGCGCGTCACCACACTCACGATTACGATCCCGGCGAAGTACGAAAGCGCATTGCACGCGTGGGTTCGTGATGCTCACCGATTGGCTGTGTCATCCGATCCGCAGCCGACGGCTTGACCGAACCGGGGAACGGTAGCGATTACCTCCCCGAATTCGCAATGACGCGGGAAGGCGCCGCATGTCCATGCGTCTCACGACAACCCGACGACGGAGGCACGCCGCACGTTGAACACGGAGTGGATCGATAGCCACGGACACGTCATCGGGGAGGACGGCACAAGCATCCGTATGGCCAGTCCGCCGCCATAACGCGCGCCCCGACCCACGAAGAAATAAATTCCCCAATATCAAAAAACAAGAAAACCTAATTCCATATCAAGCTAGCTTGCCGACCAATTTTGGATCCATTTTCCCTCCTGTCCCCCGTATCATTTCTCCCATTCCGAAAGAGAAAGAGCAAGAGAAGGACATGAGCGATACCACCACGCTGCACTACCTCGACTACGCGGCAACGACGCCCGCGGATCCCCGCGTGATCGAAGCGATGACGGCCTGCCTCGGCTTCGACGGCATCTTCGGCAATCCCGCGTCGAGCTCGCACGCCGCCGGCCGGCTGGCGCGGGAACAGGTCGAGCGCGCTCGCGCGCAAGTCGCCGCGCTGATCGGTGCGGATGCCGACGAGATCGTCTGGACCTCGGGCGCCACCGAATCGAACAACCTCGCGCTGAAGGGTTATGCGGAAACCGCGACCGGCAAGCGCCACCTGATCACGAGCCGCATCGAGCACAAGGCCATTCTGGACACGATGGCGAACCTGTCGAAGCGCGGGATGTCGGTCAGCTACCTGACGCCCACGCGCGACGGCGAAATCACCGCCGACGCAGTCGCCGCGGCGATCGGCCCCGATACCGGCCTCGTGTCGCTGATGCTCGTGAACAACGAGCTCGGCACGCTGACCGACATCGGCGCGATCGCGCGCATCGTGCACGCCGCAGGCGCACTGCTCCACGTCGACGCCGCGCAAGCGCTCGGCAAGACGCCGATCGACGTGCGTGCGCTCGGCATCGACATGATGTCGATGTCGGCCCACAAGGTTTACGGCCCCAAGGGCATCGGCGCGCTGTTCGTCCGCCGCGACATCGCCGACCGGATCGCCCCTCAGATTCACGGCGGCGGACACGAACGCGGCTTGCGCTCGGGCACGCTCGCGACGCATCAGATCGTCGGCATGGGCGTCGCGTGCGAACTGGCCGCCGGAAAACTCGACGGCGAAGCCGTGCGGATCGCGGCGCTCGGCGCACGCCTGACGGACGCGCTGTTCGCGCTCGGCGATGTCACGCAGAACGCTGCAGCGGCACGCCGCATCCCGCATACGCTGAGCCTGACGGTGAATGCGCCGGGCTTTTTCCCGTTCATGCTCGGCGAAGAACTCGCCGTGTCGTCGACATCCGCATGCAACTCGACCAGCGGCGCACCGTCCCATGTGCTGACTGCGATCGGCCTCGATGCAGATACGGCGGGCCGCACCGTGCGCGTGAGCTTCGGTCGCTTTACGACCGAGCAGGACGTCGATTTCGCGATCGCCTGTTTCCGCAAAGCCATCGAACAATGCCGCGCGACGGCCGCGAACGGGTTTTCCGCTTCGCGGCAGATCACGCCGGCCGACCTGAAGGCGATCCGGAATGCGGGCTTCCGCTCGGTCATCTGCAACCGCCCGGACGGCGAAGGCGACGACCATCCGGCCTTCGACGAAATCGCTGCGGCTGCCCGCGAACTGGGCCTCGAAGCGCGCTACCTGCCGGTCGAACGCGATCGCATCGGCGACGCGGAAGTCGATGCGTTCGGTGCGTTGGTCGACTCGCTGCAGAAGCCGGTGCTCGCGTATTGCCGAAGCGGGAACCGGTCAGGAATGCTGTGGAATCGTTTGTCGAGCCGGCGCACGGCCTGACGCAAAACACTGCCCGAACACGCTGCACCACCCGCCTTCGCACGCAAAGGATGCCGATGCGTTGATATGTCGCCGGGTGGTGGCGCCGGCCAATCAAGCCTCGGCCGCCCGGCTGGCGCCTGCCGTTGCATGACCCACCGGCAATCCTGTCGCACGCCCCCTATTCGCCGACGTCCCCATCGCCACTCACCGGCGTATAAATCGCCAGCTTCAACGCGGGATCGTCGTTCGCCTGAAACGTCACGTATTCATAACGCTGCGCGCCACGTTGCGCATGCACGAGCACCTTCTGGCCCGACACCCCGCTACGCACGTCGTGCGCGTCCCACCATTGCGCGAACGCGTCGCTGCTCGCGCGCAAGCGTTCCACCAGCGCGATGAACGCCGGATCGCTCGCATAAAGATCATGGCTCGCGCGAAACAGCGCGATCATCCGGCATGCCTCGTCGGCCCAGCTCGCGGCGAAGAGCCGGCGCGCGTGCGGCTCGACGAACATGTAGATCAGGATGTTGCGGTCGGCTTCCGCGAGCCGGTCGAAGCCGAGCAGGTCGGCCGCGGCGGCATTCCACGCGAGGATGTCCCAGCGCCGCCCGGTCACGTACGCAGGCAGGTGAAGATGCGCGACGAGCCGCGCGATGGTGGGCGGCACACTCTCCGGCACGAACGCACGCGACGTGTCGCGCCGCGCGAGCGTGCGCAGATGGGCGGCCTCGGCCTTGTCCAGCCGCAACGCACGCGCCAGTGCGTCGAGCGTCGCGTCCGACGGGCTGACATCGCGCCCCTGCTCGAGCCGCACATACCAGTCGACGCCGATGCCCGCCAGTTCCGCGACTTCCTCGCGCCGCAGGCCGGGCGTGCGCCGGCGCGGGCCGTCGTGCAGGCCGACGGCATCCGGTCGCAGCTTCTTGCGCCGAGAGCGCAGAAAATCGCCGAACGGGGTTCGCGTGGTGGCGGTCATCGGGTTCGCTCCGTGCAGGGTGGTATCGGGCAATCCTGGGCTCGTGCCGGGCCTTGTTGCGGATTCTAAGCCTGCCAGAATCGACGCGTCCCCCACCCTCTGGAAGCGTCATGAAAGCTGCAATTCTGAAGTCCCTCGACATGCCGCTCGCGATCGAAACGATGCCGGACCCCGTGCTCGGCACCGGAGAGGTCATCGTGGATATCGTCGCGACGCCGGTGCTGTCCTATGCGCAGGAAGTGTTCAGCGGCGAGCGCCGGTATCCGATCGAGCTGCCGATCGTGCCCGGCTGCGGCGCAATCGGCCGTGTCCGGCAAACCGGCCCCGACGCGACGCAGTTGCAGCCGGACGACTGGGTGTTCTGCGATCCGACCGTGCGCTCGCGCGACGATGCGCGGATGCCCGACATCGTGCTGCAGGGCTGGAGCGCGCGCGGCGAAGGCGGCCAGCGGTTGCAGCGCCATTTTCACGACGGGCCGTTCGCCGAACGGCTGCGGGTGCCGACCGAGAACGCAGTGCGCATCGGCGACATCCCGCCGGCCGACGCCGCGCGCTGGTGCGCGCTCAATACGTTGCTCGTGCCGTATGGCGGGCTGCTCGCGTCCGAGCTGCGGGCGGGCGAGATCCTGCTCGTCAGCGGCGCGACCGGCAACTTCGGCAGTGCAGGCATCGCGGTCGCGCTGGCGATGGGCGCGCGGTGCGTGGTCGCGCCCGGCCGTAATGCGCGCGCGCTCGCGGATCTCGAACGCCGCTTCGGCGAACGCGTGCGCACCGTCGCGCTGACCGGCGACGAAACCACGGATCGCACACGCATGCAGCAGGCGGCGCCGGGGCCGATCGACTGCGTGATCGACCTGATGCCGCCGTCGGTGCCCGCGACGACGGTGCGTGCTGCGGTGATGGCGGTGCGCCCGTACGGGCGCGTGGTGCTGATGGGCGGCGTCGGCATGCTCGGCGGGGCGGGGCTCGAGCTGCCGTATCCGTGGATCATGCGCAACGACATCACGCTGCGCGGCAAGTGGATGTACCCGACGGAAGCCGTGACGTTGATGGCGGGGCTCGTCCGCGGCGGGCTGCTCGACCTCGGGCACTTCGACGTGACGGTGTTCGCGCTCGACGATGCAAACGACGCGGTCGCGCATGCGGCGGCGAACGGCGGGCCGTTCAGGATGACCGTGATCGCGCCTTGACACGTGTATCCGGCGTCGCACCGGGTCGGCCTGCCATGACACGGCACCACGCCCCGGAACAGTGCACGCATCCGGATTTTCACTACGTTGCCGAAATCCGATATTGCCCGGAAATTTGGTTTCATACCGTTCACGCATCGGACCGGAACGCGATTGCCGTTCAACCGCGGCGTCGCGTGCCGCCGACGAATCCCAGGAGCGGGCCGTCACACAAGGCCCGGGCGGCGATGACAGTCCTGCCACGCAGGACATTCGTGACGGAGCGAACATGGATGCAAAACTCCCGCCTGATTCAGGCACCGACAGTGACGTAAGCCTCCTGCACAAGATGGGCTATGCGCAGGAACTGTCGCGACGTATGAGCGGTTTCTCGAACTTCGCCGTGTCGTTTTCGGTGATCTGCATCCTGTCGGGCGGCATTACCGCGTTTCAGCTCGCGTTTTCCGCCACCGGCGGCGCGTCGGTCGGCCTGGGCTGGCCATTGGGTTCGCTCTTCGCGCTGATCGTCGCCGTGTCGATGTCGCAGATCGCGTCCGCGTTCCCGACGGCGGGCGGCCTCTATCACTGGGGCGCCATCCTCGGCGGGAAGAAATGGGGGTGGATGACGGCGTGGCTCAACCTGATCGGCCTCATCTTCGTGATCGCCGCGATCAACTTCGGCACCTACGATCCGTTCTTCAAGACGCTGATCGCACCGATGTTCGGCGTCAGTCCGGACAGCCTGACCTGGTGGCATCAAACCGCGTTCATCGCGTTCATCACGCTCTCGCAGGCGATCCTCAACGCACGCGGCATCAAGATCGCAAGCAGGATCACCGACCTGTCGGGCTATCTGATTTTCGTGGTGACGATCGCGCTGGTCGTTTCGCTGCTCTACTACTCGCCGGTCGCATTCGATGCGCACCGGCTGGTCACCTTCACCAACTTCACCGGTGTCGACGGTGGTGCGTGGCCGAAGCAGGCCACGCCGCTCGCGTTCCTGTCCGGCCTGCTGCTGGTGACCTACACCATCACCGGCTTCGACGCGTCCGCGCATACGTCGGAAGAGACGCACGATGCGGCAAAAAACGTGCCGCGCGGCATCATCGGGTCGGTGTTCTGGTCCGCGATCTTCGGCTACGTGATGGTGTGCGCGTTCGTGCTCGTGATGCCCGACCTGACCGCCAGCATGAAACAGGGCACCGGCTTTTTCGAAGCGATACTCGCGCCGATTCCGAAGACCTTGCGCGTCTGCCTCGAACTCGCGATGTTCTTCATCAACTACGTGTGCGGGCTGGCCGCGATCATGTCGACGTCGCGGATGGTGTATGCGTTCGCGCGCGACGGCGGGCTGCCGGCGTCGAAGCTGCTGCGCAGCGTGAATCACACGCACCGGACACCCGGGCCCGCGATCTGGACGTGTGCGGTGCTCGCGATCGTCGTCACGCTGTACGGCGACGCGTTCTCGGTGCTGAGTGCCGGAAGCGCCGTGTTCCTGTTCATCTCGTATGCGATGCCGATCGGCTCGGGGATGCTGGCCGAAGGCCGCACGTGGACCGAGAAGGGCCCGTTTCAACTGGGTATCTGGTCCAAGCCGTGTGCGTTGCTCGCGCTGGTCGGCGCCTGTGTGCTTGCGTATGTCGGCATCCAGCCGCCGAATGAAAAGGTGCTCTACGTGCTCGTCGGTTTCGTGGCGGTGCTCATGGTGATCTGGTACGGCTTCGGGGTGCGCAACACCTTCGCGGGGCCGCCGGTGCTGAAGGACACGCGGAACCTCGAGCGCATCCGCGAACTCGAGGCGAACGTCGATCCGTCCGTCTGAAGCGCCGTTGAAACAGGCTGAAACCGCCGGCTCGCAGGTGTGATGCCGCGAGTCGGTTTTTTTTCGACATCGATGCGAACGACCTTGATCCGGCAATCCAACCCTTCGGGCCGTCGAACCCTCGCGTGACGATCATGCCCGTGATCTTCGCGAGGGTCGCGTTGCCGGTCACGACAGTCCTCGCGTGCAACCAGCGCACCGACCACGCGGTCGCCGATGGTTCGGGCGGCCGCGCCGGTTCGTCACGCCGCCCCTATTGCCCGCCGCCGTAGAACTGATTGATCCGCTCGAGCTCGCCCGACTTCTGCGCGCGAATCAGTTCCTGCTTCACCTGAGCACGCGTAATCGCTGCGGGGCCGCCCGCCTGTGACCCGGCACTGGGCATGGAGCCCACTGCGTTCGCGCTGATCGCTGCATCCGAGGGCGTGCCGGGGCTCTCGTCGGCTCCGCCGCCCGCCCGGGCAAGCCCGGCCGCACCCAGCATGCAAACGGCAACCAGCGCCGCCTTGTACATCGTCTTCATCGTGGCACCTCATATGAAAAGATATTGCGACTCATACGCGGGAACGGAGCCGAGGTCCGGCCGTCCGCGCGATTCGACACACCTCGCCGAGGCGACAACATCGGCCGTGACGGCATGCACAGCGCCTCGCGAATCGCGAGCATTCTGCTGCGTCGCTCCAGTCATCGGCTGGCTTCGCGCGTTCGAGGTTCCATCGAGCGACCTTCGCATCCTCCAGTGACTTCCCCCGGGCCAGCGCATTCGCATGCGAATGCGCGATATTGCCTCGCTGCGGCCTCGCGCGTGCGCTTGCCTGCGCATCGTGCCGCAACGCGGATCGAACATTCCAGCGGCGCGCGCCCGCGACTGGGCGGATCTCGCGCTTCGAGCCACCGCGCACCGGGCGGGGCCACCAGCAGGAATGGGTCAATCAATGATAGAAACCAGCCTGCTGGTTTAACGCCCCCTGACGAGGGGGCAATTGTGGAATTCGTCGACTTGCCGACCTAAACTGGACACCGTATGCGCAACGCACCGGCGGCCCGCGTTACGACGCAGTCGCGTGCAAGCCCGTCGTAGCTCAAGGGGCTCACCATGTCCGACAAGTATGTCGCGCTAGCGGGCCACATCCGGCGACTATGTTCGCTTGGCATCGAACCGCGCCTCGTCATTCCTCATGTGGTTGAAGCGACGCGGCGCATCGTGGGCGCCGACTGGGGCATGTTCTTCTATACCGACGAGCACTATGCCGTGTCGGACGTATACAGCGAAAACGACACCGTCTATCAAGTCCTGCCCACCTACTTTGCCGAAGTCCACAACACCGAAAAACAGGAAGTGCTCGGCGTCACGTTCTCGGATGCGATGCGCCGCGGCCGCGGTTTCGAAAACAGTGCCCGTTACGACGCCGCGCTGCTGAAGAGTGCAATGTATGCGGAGCTGTGGCGGCCGGTCGGCATGCGGCATTGTCTCGAGCTGACGGCGACCGATGGCGCCCGTGGCTGGGGAAGCCTGAAATTGTGCCGCGCGCCCGGCGGTCACCCGTTCTCGGAAAAGAATCATCGGGACATCGAGCCCTTCGCGCGACATATCGCGCATGCGCTTTCGTGCCCGATCCATCCGCCGTCGCGCGAAGCGGAAGGCAGCCAGTCGGCGATCATGGTCATCGACAACACCGGGAAGCTCTTGCTGCAGAGCGAGGACAGCACCAGAATGCTGGCGCTCGCCTCCGGCGAACCGCTTGCGTTCTATCGTCGCGACCGCTTTCCGAACTGGCTTGCGCCGCTGCTGACGAATGTCAATCGCATCTGGTGCGGCCTCCCGGTGGCGCCCGCCACGATGGAACGCCGCAATGCGGCCGGCCGCTTCCGATTCAAGGCGTATCGCTTTGCACACGCAAGCGCGATGCCCTGCGAACAGGCGATCGTGATCTACATCGAGCATTTCCCCCCGCACGAACTGGAAATCGAGCGACTCGGCTTCGAGTTCGGTCTGACCGAACGACAACGGCAGCTCTGTTCGCTACTCGTCCTCGGCCACTCGCAAACCGCAATCGCGCGCTGCCTCGCGCTGCGCGACAGCACCGTCGTCGATCATGTGCGAAAGATCTACCGCAAGCTCAACGTCCACAACCACGACGAATTGCGCAGCGTCTTTCGCGTTGGCCGGCACGATTAGCGTCGCATGTCGTGTCGCGTCGAAAGCGCAGCTGCGAGCATCGGCGATCAGACGGCGGAAAAACAGTTGTCGACGAACAGATGGGTGCCGTTGACGAAGCTCGACTCGTCGGACGCCAGGAACAGCGCGGCCGCCGCGACTTCCGACGGCTCGCACAACCGGCCCTGCTGAATCGCGATCGCCGCTTCGGTCGCGTCGACGCCCATCGCCTGCAGGTCCCTGAGTTCGCGCATCCCGTGCGGCGTGCGGATGAACCCCGGCGCCAGCGCGTTGCAGCGAATCCCGCGGTCGCGGTACTCGACCGCGATGGCCCGCGCGAACATGTGGCAAGCCCCCTTGGTCGCGTCGTACAGCACTTCGCCCGGCGTCGCGCAGACCGCGGAAATCGACGACGTACACACGATGCTGCCACGCCCGTTCTCGAGCATCTGCGGCAGCACCGCCTTCGTCATCAGGAACATGCTCTTGACGTTCACGCCCATCAGCCAGTCCCATTCCGACTCTTCGATGTCGAGGAACGGTTTGACGATCAGCGTCCCGGCGTGATTGAACAGGATGTCCGCATTGCCGTACTGCTCCCGCGCCGCATCGACTGCCTGCCGGACCTCCGCCTGCTTCGACACGTCGGCGCCCAGGCCGATCGCCTGCAAGCCGGCATCGCGCAGCCTGGACGCGAGCGCTTCGGCGGCGTCGCCGTCCCGGTCGATGATCGCAACCTTCGCGCCCTGTGCGGCGAACAGTTCGGATGCAGCCCCGCCGCATCCGCCGGCACCGCCGCTCACGATCGCGACCTTGCCGGCCAGGCGGCCGTCAATCTTGACATTCATTATTCGTTCTCCTGTCTGGTTCGATCGGCGTGCTCAACTGAACAGCGTCCGAAGATGATCGTTGAGGAAATAGCCTTCGGGGTCCACGCTGCGGCGCAGTGCGCGGAATGCTTCCGCCTTGGGAAACCAGCGGTCCACGTCTTCACGGTTCGTGAAATGCAGCTTGCCCCAGTGCGGACGCGAGTCGTAGTCGCGCAGGATGTCGTCGACGTCCTTCAGGAACGGCCAGTAGTCGACGCCATTCGGGCCGCCCGAGCATGAAATGGTGACACTGTCCTGGTGGTTGAACGGGCTGATCCACGCCGGATCGCCCTTCGTGAAGCGGTACTCGACCGGGAAAATGCAGTCGCGGTGTTTCGTGAGAATGAGGTCGCGGACGCGACGCAGCGCTTCCTTTCCGTGTTGCGCGGGCACCGCGTACTCGAGCTCGTGGAAGTTCGGCACGTAGTGAATCGCATACACCTCGGAGCTGTATGCGATCTTCTCGTGCTCGCCTTCATGGAACGTGCGCTCGGCGGTGACATCCATCACCTTGATCTCGCATACGTCGTAGTCTTTCTTCGAATTCGACACCCTGGTGGTGTCGGGCAGGCAGTACAGGTGGCGGCTTTCGGGCGTCGGACACCAGAAGAAACCGAAATGCCGATGCTTCGCCGCCAGGTCGTCGTATTGCTCCATCAGCGCTTCGAAGTCCTCGCGCCAGACACGGTCGTGCAGCCAGAACGCGTCGGTCACCTGCAGCGTCATCTCCGAGACCACGCCGAACATGCCGATATTCACCTGCGTCGCATGGAGCAGGTCGAGGTCCTTCCGTTCGCTCACTTCCATGATCGAGCCGTCCGGACGCACGATGCGCATCCCGACGACCTGCGACGACAGATTGCTCAGCGTCGCTCCCGTGCCGTGCGTGCCGGTGGCGAACGCACCGGCGATCGCCTGCGAATCGATGTCGCCCTGGTTGACGAGCGACAGGCCGATTCCCTTCAGGTGGCGCGTCACCGCATTGAGCTTGGTGCCGGCCTTCACCGTCACGCGCTTGCGCGCTTGATCGACATCGACGATGCCCTGGTAGTCCTGGAGCGACAGCAGCAGGCCGCTCGTCGCCACGACGGGCGTAAACGAGTGCCCCGACCCCGAGCATCGGACGTGCTTGCCTTGGCGCGTCGCGGTGCGCACCAGTTCCGCGATCTCGGCCTCGCTGGTCGGCGACGCCATGTGCGCGGCCACGCACGACTGATTGCCCACCCAGTTTCTCCAGAATCCACCACGGGGAAGTTCCATCGACGTCTCTCCAGATAGGCACCACGGTGCGTTGTGGGTATGGCTCGGCGGGTTGGCGGGTTGGCGGTTGGCCGCCCCGCCGAACCGCGCGGTGAAACTCGACGCGCGCGGGCTACGCCTCTTGCAAGTCCGCACAGTCGGCCAGCGGCTGGTCCTCGTTCGCGTGCCGGGGAATGTCCCCGGGCGCCCGGCCGTTGCATCGTATTCATGCCAAAGGTAGGGTGCCGAAACGCTTTCCACTATCGGATTTCGGCAAGCGAGGGTTTCCACGAGGATGCGCCGGGCCGCGCTTTTTGACCGGCTACAATGATTCGATCCGGCCCGCCCCTTCCCGCCCCCGATGACGCCGTCTGCCCACCCGAGCGATTTCTCTGGCGCCCCGTTGTTCGCGCGAGCGGTCGCGTTCTGCGCGTTCACCGACGTGGAGGAACAGGCGCGGTCGTTCGAAGGCTGGAACCTGAATTACACGCAGATCTCGGGCGGCCTGTTTCACGGCTCGTCGTCGATCGTGTCGCTGGGCGGCATCAAGCTGCTGGTCGAAGACCTCGACAAGGTGATCCTGCAGCGGGGCGCGGTGCCGTCGGACCGGATCGCCGTGGCCGTGCCGCTGGAGCTGGAAGGGCATGCACGCATGTGCGGCGAGAAGAGCGGGCGCGACAGCCTGCACGTGTTCTCGAGCCTGCCGGAATTCGAGTTCTACTCGCCCGACCGGCACCTGCTCGTGAATGTCGAAATCGAGCCCGACAAGCTGTCGACGCAGGCGATGCGCACGGTCGCCGCGTCCCTGCGCGCGCGCACCCTCGCGCCGCTGATCCCGATGCCCACCTGCGTCGCGGACCATCTTCGCGACCTGCTGCGCCGGACGCTGGCCGCCGCGGCGAAAAGTACCTCCGTCGAAGACGTGACGACGCAGGACCGGATCGAACTGCTGGAGCGCACCGTCCTGTATGCGATCTCGGAAGTGTTGACGGCGGCCGCGCCGGAGGCCGGCGCGCAAGCCGCGCGCCCGACGAAGTACTGGTCGCTGGTCAACGCGGTGCAGGAGCGCCTTCAGGACGCATCGACCTGCCCGCTGTCGATCGCCGAACTGTGCGTGCAACTCGGCATCAGCCGGCGCACCGCGCAGTATGCGTTCCACGACGCGCTCAACCTGAATCCGATTGCGTATCTGCGGGCCGTTCGACTGAATCACGCGCGCCGCGAGCTTCGGCTCGGCGAATCCGTGACGTCTGCCGCCACCAAATGGGGCTTCTGGCACCTGAGCAGTTTCGCGCAAGACTATCGCGCGATGTTCGGCGAGTTGCCGTCGGCCACGGCCAGGCGCTACGCGCGCCAGGCAACCTGAACGCGTGGCGCGGTTCGGCGGCCGGTGCCGACCTCGCACCGGCCGCCGTCCTGCTCACGCCATCACTCGTCCTGCTGTTCCTGCTGCGCCTGCATCTGCCGCTGCTGGATGAACTGCCGCACATCGCTCATCGTCACGCGGCCGGTGTGCTTCGCATCGATCTCGTCGAAGTGCTTCGACACGAAACCGAGCCCGCTGCTTTGCGCCTGTGCCTTCGTCACGGCCGCGCCGTTGCTCAGCACCGTATTGGCGCCGAGCCTCGCGTCGACGCGCCGCTGCGCCTGCTGCTGCAGCGTCGCGCCGGTCGACGGCAACACCGGCGCCGCCCGCGTGGCAGGAAAGAACGGACCGTCGACACCGCGCCCGCCGTGCGGCAGCTTCACCGGCGCCACCGCCTGCGGCGGCAACGCGTAGGCGCTGCTCACTACGGCACCGAGGACGATCAACGCAGACATACGCCGAATCAATTTGATTAGGGACATGATCACTCGCATTCAATGGATGAATAGAGGGTTCCTTTGACAAGGAGTCCGTCGCTCAGGGCGCCGCCGCCAGCGTCGTCGCGGCCGTCGCGCCCGGGACGCTGCCGGTCGGCACGCTGGGCGGGTTCTCGTCCGGCCAGGGCGGCGGAAGCGTATGCAGCGTCAGCGCCGTCGGAATCCGCGCGCCCTTGTAGAACGTCTTCAGGTCACGCTTCATCTGCGGACGGGCGACATCGTCCAGGTAAGTCATGTGACCGCCCTGGAAGAAGTTCACCTGCAGCTTCGGATTCAGGCCCTTCACGGTCTGCAGCCGCGCGAGTTGCTTCTCGGTGTTGAAGAACGGCGTCGCGAGATCGTGGAAGCCATTCTCCGCGAGCACGCGAAGCTTCGGGTTGAGCTGCAGCGCACCGAGCAGATCGGGGATCGTGTCGGGCATCGGCTGGCCGTCGTGCGAGAAGTCCCATACGCCGATGATGTTGTCGTTCAGCGGCAGGTAGGTCGCATTCGGCGCGGTATAGCCGAGGTAGTCCGGCATCTGCGTCGCAAGCGCGT
Source organism: Burkholderia pyrrocinia (assembly GCF_018417535.1). Lineage (NCBI taxonomy): Bacteria > Pseudomonadati > Pseudomonadota > Betaproteobacteria > Burkholderiales > Burkholderiaceae > Burkholderia > Burkholderia pyrrocinia. The sequence continues at coordinate 1,791,022 of NZ_CP070978.1, forward strand.
TCGTGAACGGCTGCGAGATCAGGATGTCGGACGGGTCGCCGTCGGTCTGCAGCCGCGGATCGGCGTTCGGCAGCGACACGCGTCCGTCATACCGGCCGATCGTCGTTCCGGGCAGCATGCTCGTGCCGAACGGGTTCGCGTTGAAGTAGCCGCGCAGCGCCTGTTGCGTCAGGCTCGACGGGATCGACCACAGCCTGAGCGTCGCATCGCTCGGGAACACCGGCGTGCCGAGCGCATCCGGAATGCCGAGCTGGCTCAACACCCACGATTGCGAGTACTTCTGCAACTGGTTGTAGATCAGCGTCGTGAACAGTTCCGTCTGCAGTGCGTACAGATCCTGGTTCACCGGCGCCGGCGATACCTGGTTGAAGTACGCCGCGACCGCCGCATACCCGGGCAGATAACCGGCCACCGTATCGGTTTCGAGCAGCAGCCCTTCCGTCGACTGCGTGATCGCCACCGCTTCCACCGCATCCGCGAAGTAGTTCAGGATCGCCGACTGCAGCACGATGCCCGTCAGGTGCACGCCGGCCGATTCGAGCGCGAGCGCCAGCATGTCGGTACGCGGCGTGCCGTACGATTCGCCGTACAGGTAGATCGGCGAACTGCTGCGGCTGTTGACGTTCAGGTAGCGCTGGATGAAGTCGCGCATGATGTTCACGTCCGCATCGGAACCCCAGTACTTCTGGTTGGTGTTCGGCAACACGGCTTCCGACAGCCCGGTGCCCGGCGGGTCGATGAACACGAGGTCGGTGGTGTCGATCAGGCTTTCCGCGTTGTCGACGAGCGGATAGTTCGGCCAGTTGCTGCCGAACAGCGGATCGGGCGTGGCGACGCGGGTCGGCGCGAACGAGCCGAGACGCAGCCAGATCGACGACGAACCGGGGCCGCCGTTGTACACGAACGTGACGGGACGCGGCTTGCCGTTCGTGCTCGGCGCGGTGTACGCGACATACGACATCGACGCTTCCGCATTGCCGTTCGCGTCCTGCGCGGTCAGGTGGCCGGTGGTCGTCGTGTAGTTGACGGTCGCGCCGCCGGACTTCCACTGGTAATGCATGACCGCCGCTTTTTCGGACACCTGCGCGGCGGCGAGGCCGTCGGTCGCATTCATCGAATACGCGACCTGATCGACGTAAGGCTGGTTGGCCGCCGGCGTCTGGCTGCCGGCCGATTGTTGCGCGCTGGCCTGCTGGCTGGTTGTCGCCTGCGCGAGACTCGACGCGCCGACGGACGACGAATCGTCGCCGCCGCATGCGGCGAGCGCCAGTGTCATGACGGCCAATGCACCTAGCCCGGCCAACCGGCCATGGCGGCCATGGCGGCCATGGCGGCCATGGCGGCTGCCAGTACAGCTCCTGTCTGGTTTCATCTCTATCCTTGTGCTTGGTTCGGATACCACTTCACAAAGGCCGCCTTCGCTGGCGAGACGCGCAGCAACACCCGCCACTCGCGCATAAGGCGGTTGGGATCGGACTGCTTCAAGAGACTGAACGTGATACAGACACAGCAAACTGCTGGCGAGAATCGTGCTTGAACCGCCCCCTGCAGTCTGGACTTCTTTTCTGATTACCGAAATTTACGACATCGACAAAATAGGCGGTGCTGCGCCGCGTTGTCAAAGATCATTCCGATATTAAAAATCCCGTAATGATGCGAACGCCGGCCAGTGTCTGGCATTTGAAAGAAAACGAGACTATTCGTGCAAGGTGCACATTATCGGCAATGCTTCACCGAATATTTTACTTTTCTCGCACAACACCGAAGCCTTTCCTGTATTGATGCAGCGCCTCAAATTTCTTCAGGTCGACAGGATTTTTCTTTCATTTTTATTATTCTCAATCGATTAAGGCGTTGCAGCGGCAGGCATCCGTAATTCGATGACTAGATTCACTTCAACCATTCGTCAATCCAGTGACTTATGCGCACCTCGGCACCCATAAAATACCGACTTCGTTAATTCACACCGGCCACGGCGGCATTATTTACCCGATATCCGACCGGATTTTCCGCAGCGCGAGCGGCGCGCGATACACGCGCCGCCGCCCGCGCGGCGACGTGCGGCAGTGCCGCACGTCGCCCGTCACGAACACTCAACCCGCAATCAATGCCCGCCGCCCGGCAGCGCGATATCGATCAGCACCGGATCGTGATCCGATGAACGATACGCATCCGGCGCGTAGAACGTCTTCTGCTGCTCGGCCGACTTGTACGCGAGCGTGTACTGCAGCGCGAGCGGCTCGTCCGCATTGATGTGCCATTCGTGCACGGCCTTCACGTGCGACGCGAGCGGCAGCGTCGCGAGCGCGTGATCGAGATAACCGGCTTCGCCGTTGTACACGTAGCTGTACGCGTTCGCGCCGATCCAGCGCGCGACGAGGTTGCGGTAGCCGCGCGATTCGAGCGTGCGGATCGGGTCTTCATACGTGTAGCTGTTGAAGTCGCCGATCAGCAGCACACCCTGGCCCGCGACACCCGTCGGCGTGCCGGCGAGCCAGTCGGCCACCTTCGCCGCTGCGCGCATGCGCGTCGGGTTCCAGCAGCCCTGGCCGTCGCCCTGGTCGAGATCGTCGTTCGCGGCGTCCGGGCAGTTCTTCGACTTCAGGTGGTTCACCGCGATCGTCAGCGCCTGGTTACCGCCGATGCGGCGGAACGACTGCGCGAGCGGCTGGCGGTTCTTGTCGTCGATCGCGAGCGTCGCCGCGCGGCCGACCGGTTCGACCTTGCGGCTGTCGTAGATCAGCGCGACCGCGATCGCATCGCCGCCGAGGCGCGACGTGCCCGGATCGACGACGCGCCAGTTGTTGCCGAGCTTCGCCGCGAGCTGGCGCACCGCGCTCAGCTCGCCGTAGCCGTTGTTCTGGACTTCCATCAGGCCGATCACGTCTGCGTCGAGCGCCTTCAGCGCGCTGACGATCTTCGCTTCCTGGCGCTGGAATTCCTGGTAGTTCTTCGCGCCGCGGTTGTTCGGATCGTCGAAGCCGCCGCCGAGCCCGTTGCCGTTGAAGTAGTTGAGGACGTTGAACGACGCGACGCGCAGGTTCGATTTCGGATCGCGCGCGGGTGCGTTGGTGCGCGGGTTCGTGCGCGCCTCGAATGCCGGCACGGCCGCGCCGGGCAGCGGCTGCACGCGCCATGCGCCGTAACGCACTTCGAGCACGCCTTCGACGTCGCGCACCGTGTAGCCCGTGCGCAGCGTGTTCGCGGCCGACAGGCCCGGCGCCGGATACGGCACGGTCGCGGGGTTCTGCTTGTTCGAGCCGTCGTCGAGGACCAGGCGGTTGCGCGCGTTCGCGTCGATCTGCGTCTGCGCCTGTGCGGGCGGCACGACGCTCGTCGGCGTGCGCAGGCGGCCGTTGCTGAGCAACACGCTGCCGTAACGGCCGAGCTCGTAGTTGTCGGTGACGCTCAGCGTCTGCGGCAGGCGCACGAGCATCCCTTCATACGCGGCGAACGCGTTCGGGCTTTCGACCGGCAGCGTGACCGTCGTGGGCGTGACGCTCTGGCCGTTCGCGCACACCGCGATCACACCCGACTGCGTAAGCTGCGTCTGACCGTATTTCTCCTCGACCTTGCCCGTCACGTGCACGAGATCGCCGGCCTTCGCACGCACTTTCGGCGCATAGACGAACAGGCCTTCGGACACGCCCGGCTGGTTGCGGCGCTGCGCGTCGGCCTGCTGGACGAAGAAGCCGCCGAAGCCGTCCGTGCCGCCGAAATCGGCGGTGACGACGGCTTCGATCGACACGTTCTGGCCGGCGAGCGGCGACGGCGCGCCGGGCCCCTGGATATCGGCAATGGGCGTCGCGCTGCCGCCGCAGTTCGCGCTGACGGGCGCGGCGGTGGCGGCGATCGCCGGGGCGGCGAGCGTGGGCAGAAGCAATAGCGGGGCAAACAGGCGGATTGTCGAGCGCATGACGGGGAATCTCGGTTGTGAGGGTGGCGAAAGCTTAGCGGCGCTCAATGACAGTTTTTGGTAATAGACAGACAGGCCGATGTAATTTCCGTTATCGCGCCGGGATCGCAACCGGCCGCGCTGGTTGTGCCGGAAAACGCAAGGGAATCGTCTGACAATAATCCGCCGTGCTCGCGACGATTCCCTGCATGACCTTCGGCGCCGCACCGCCGCGTTAGATCGTCCCCGGCAGCGCGCTCGACGCGAGCACGGCCGCCACCATCAGCACGCCGGCCAGCACGACCGCCTCGATCCGCAACACCGCGCCGAACCGCCGCAACGGGCCGGCCGGCATCGCGGCAGCCGGATCCTTCAGCGCGGCCAGCAACTTCGGCATCCCGAAGAAGCGGTTGTGTCCGCCGAGCGCCGCCGCGAACAGCACGAGCGCGAGCTTGAGCAGCAGGATCTGCCCGTACGTCGATGCGAGCAGGTTCGCCGGCGTATCGACGCCGCGCCATCCGTTGAACGCGCCGGTCGCGAACAGCACGATCAGCGCGAGCGTCGACGCATCGGAAAGCGACTGCACGAACGACGCGCCGGTCGCGCGTTCGCTTGCCGGCATGCCGGCAAGACGCGACATCACGCCGAACGCCGTCACGAGCACGAGCCCGACCCACGCGCTGATCGCGAGCAGATGCAGCCAGTCGACCCACACCGGCACGCTGAACAGCCCTGCATCGACCGGATGCCCGCCGTTGCTGCGCGCGAGCGCGACGCATGCGAACGCGGCCCACATCGCGAACGGAAAGCGCGTGTCGTTCGCGCGCCGGAGAAACGACAGCAACACGATGACGACCATGAACGCGGCACCGGCCAGCCACGCGTGGCCGAAGCCGGTACCCGCGAGCATCGCGCGGACCGCAGGCCCCGCTTCGAGCATCGACACTTCGCTCATCAGCGCGCAGTGCGCCCAGAACGCCGTGATGCTCGCGAACAGCGACACGACGGACGCGATGCGCAGCGTCGCGACGAGACGCCGCCCGATGCCGTGCTGCCACGCCGATGCGCCGCGCACGAGCCAGTGGCTGCCGAGCAGCGCGCCGACGATCACCGCGAACCCCGCGTTCTGGATCGCCACCGACACGAGCCGCAGCAGGCCGACGAAGCCTTCGTTCACCCTTTCACCTTGAACGTATAGGTGCCCTTGGTGCGATGCGCGTCGGCCGTCATCGCCGCCCACTGCACCGTGTACGCGCCCGGCGCGAGCTTCGGCATCGCGACGGTCATCACGCGCGGGTTCGACGCATCGACCTTCGCCTTTTCCTGCGTGACGGCGTTGCCGTTCGCGTCCGACACCTTCACCGAACTGAACGCCGGTTCGAGGTCTTCGTTGAACGTAAGCCGCAACGTGTCGGGTGCCGTGTCGACCGTGCTGCCCGTCGCCGGTGCGGCGCTTTCCAGCTTGCCATGTGCCGAGGCGACGACCGGCACGGCGGCGGCGATCGCGCCGGCCGTGGCGAAGGCGGCCAGCCGCCTGACTGTCGTGATCTTCATGTGCATGCCAGGCGTCACGGCTTCTTCAGCTCGACGACGGTCAACGCGCCGCCCACGTCCTCGGCGACGAAGTCGATCTTGTCGCCCACCTTCACCTGCGACAGCATCGCGGGGTCCTTCACCTTGAACGCCATCGTCATCGCGTCCATCCCGAGGTTGTCCAGCGGGCCGTGCTTGATCGTCAGCTTGCCAACGGCCGTGTCGACCTTGCGGATCTCGCCGTGCGACATGCCCTGCTTCGCGTCGGCGCCCTGCTTCGCGCCGCCGCTCATGTCCATGCCGGCCATGTCGCCGGCCGCATACGACGCGGCGGAAAACGCCAGCGCGCAACCCGTTGCCATCGAAACCAGTCCCTTCTTCATCGTGCCTACTCCGGAGTGAGTGAATCGAAACCGGCGGCCGCATCGGCACGGCCGCCGCCTGCTGCTGCTCAGCCGTCCGGCAATTCGCCGGTGTATTCGTACGCGACGGTGCCCTGCGGATGCCGGAACCAGCCCGGGTCGCGATAGTCGTTGCGGCCGAGCCCCTGGCGCACCTTGAGCACCGTGAACATGCCGCCCATCTCCAGCGGCCCGAACGGGCCCGTGCCCGTCATCATCGGCAGCGTGTTGTCGGGCAGCGGCATCTCCATGCCGCCCATCGCGCCGCCCGTGCTGCCCATCGCCATGTAGTCGGGCACGAGCTTGCCGATCCTTTTCGCGAGATCCTTCTGCGGCACGCCGATCAGGTTCGGCACCTGGTGGCCCATCGCATTCATCGTGTGATGCGACTTGTGGCAGTGGAACGCCCAGTCGCCCGGGCGATCGGCGGTGAACTCGATCGCGCGCATCTGGCCCACCGCGACATCGGCCGTCACTTCCGGCCAGCGCGCCGCCGGCGGAATCCAGCCGCCGTCGGTGCCCGCGACTTCGAAGCTGTAGCCGTGCAGGTGGATCGGATGGTTCGTCATCGTCAGGTTGCCGAAACGAATCCGCACGCGGTCGCCCGCGCGCACCGGCAGCGGATCGATGCCCGGGAACACGCGCGAGTTGAAGGTCCACATGTTGAAGTCCGTCATCTCGTTCACGCGCGGCGTGTAGCTGCCCGGATCGATGTCGTACGCGGCGAGCAGGAACACGAAGTCGCGATCGACCGGCATCGTGCCGCGATCCTTCGGGTGCACGATGAACATGCCCATCATCCCCATCGCCATCTGCACCATCTCGTCGGCGTGCGGGTGATACATGAAGGTGCCGTGCGATTCGAGCCGGAACTCGTAGACGAAGGTCTTGCCGGGCGGGATATGCGGCTGCGTGAGGCCGCCGACGCCGTCCATCCCGTTCGGCAGCCGCAGCCCGTGCCAGTGGATCGTCGTGTGCTCGGGCAGCCGGTTGGTCACGAAGATGCGGACCTTGTCGCCTTCGACGGCCTCGATCGTCGGGCCCGGCGACTGGCCGTTGTAGCCCCACAGGTTCGCGTTCATGCCGGGCGCCATCTCGCGCACGACGGGCTCGGCCGTCAGGTGGAATTCCTTCCAGCCGTTCTTCATCCGCCACGGCAGCGTCCAGCCGTTCAGCGTCGCGACCGGTGTGTACGGACGGCCGTTGGGCGGCACGAGCGGCGGCTGCGTGGCGGTTTTCGCCATCGTGGGCGCTTCGGGCAGCGACGCGGCGCCGGCCTTGCTGACCATCGCGGCGCCCAGCAGCGCGGCGCCCGAGCCGCTGAGAAATTGTCGACGGGACACCATGTCAATAGCCTTCAGGATGCGTTGCGGGCGCCGGTTGCGCCGCGGGTGAGGAAGCCGGCTGCGGTGCAGCGTCGGTTGCGGGTTCGGGTGCGGCTGAAGCCGTCGCGCGCGGCGCGGGCCCCGAAGCCGGCAGCCGGCCGCCGACGGCCATCTGCAGATCGGTTTCGGCGAGCCAGTAGTCCTTCAGCGAATCGATGTAGCCGTTGACCGCGCCGACCTGTTCGCGCGCATCGGTCAGCAGCTCGAACACGCTCGCGAGCATCCCGTTGTAGCGCAGCAGCAGCTCGTCCGAGATCGTCTTGCGCAGCGGCACGACTTCGTCGCGATAGTGTTGCGCGACGTCGTAGCTCGTCACGTACGCCGCATACGATTCGCGCACTTCGGAGCGAGCATCGATGGCCGTCTTCGCGAGCCGGTTCGCCGACTGCAGGTAGACGGCCTCGGCTCGCGCGACCTTCGCGCCGCCCCAGTCGAACAGCGGAATCTCGACGCTGATCTCGTAGCCGTGCTCGTGGCCCTTGCCGGTCTCGTAGTTGTTCACGTAGCCGAGATCGACCGCGTTGACGAAGCGCGTCGCCTTGCTGAGGCCGAGCGACGACGCAACGCCCTGCGTCTGCAGCTTCGCGGCCTGGATGTCGAGGCGGTTGCTCATCGCGAAGCGTTCGAGATCGGGCAGATCCGGGCGCGCTTTCGGCAGGTCGGGCAAGCGTTCGGGCAGCGCGTACCGCGCGCGCTCGCCCCACAGCCCCATCGCGCGCGTGAGCTTCTCGCGCGCGGCCACGGCCTGCTGGCGCGCCTTCGCGTGCTGCGCGACCGCGTCCGCATGGAACGCCTGTTCGCGCGCGTAATCGAGCCGGCTGAAGTTGCCGGCCTGCCGCATGCGCTGCGCGAGTTCGGCGGCCGCGCTCGCCGCGTCGCGCACCTGCTGCGCATAGTTCGCGGCCTGCTCGGCGGCGACGGCCTCGACATACGCGCGGCGCGCGTCGGCCGCCACCTTCAGCATCGCGTCGGCCGTTTCGAGCTTGGTCTGCTCGAAACGGCGGCGTTCGATGTTCGTCGCGAGCGGCATCGTCAGCAGCGCGAACACGTTCGCCGAGAACGTGCGGCCGAGCGTCAGCTCGCCGTCGCCGGCACGCGTGCGGCTGAACGAGAAGCGCGGGTTCGGCAGCCGGCCGGCCTGCACGAGATCGGCCTCCGACAGCCCGAGTTCCGCGTACGACGCCTGCAAGCCGCGGTTGTTCAGCAACGCGACCTGCACCGCATCGTCCATCGACAGCGGTTTCGCGAGCAATTCCCGGGTCCGCTTGTCGACGGCTTCGCGGTCGGCATCGGTGCGGACGACGACGGCATCTTTCCCGATCCGTTCCGACGCGGTGGACGACACGGCATCGAAGCCGCCGTCCTTCGAAAACGTCGTGCAGCCCGCGAGGAACGCCAGCACGACCGCAGCCGCGCCGATCCGCGGCGATATCGCCAGGTTCTTCATTGCGCGGCCCCTCCGTGCATCGAATGGGCGCCGCCGTTGCCAGCCGGGTTGCCGGGCTTCGCATTACCGGACTTCGCGGCGCCGGTCGTGCGCCCCTTCGCGGGCCGTTCCATCACGTCCCGGTTCAGTTGCTTCCAGCCCGGGCCTTCGTCGTCCCGATACGGCCGGTAGCCGTCGAACGCGGACGTCACGGTGACGTCCGGCACCGTCGCGGCGGCGTCCGCCGGATCGGGAAACGGGGTTTGCGCAGGCGCGAGCGACGGCACGATAGCCGCCGCGCTCAGCAGCGCCGCAATGATCAATCGCATGAATAAGTCTCGTCGTGAGTCGTCCGGCGGACCGCGGGCGGCCGCCGGCGTGGATTGCGGATCGCGGCCGGTCGGCCGCGGGCAGGGACTAGACGGGAATCCGGCGAGGCGGCCGCTCGATGCCGCCGGTCAGAAACGACACGACGACGGCCGAAGGCTGATACGACGCGATCGCGATGCTGACGTCCGACGCAGCCGGCACCGCGGGCACACCCGACATGCTCGTGCCGAAGCAGCAGGACACACAGGCGGAACACGACGGCGCATGCCGTGCGTAGCCGTCGTGATCGGCGTGGCTGCCCTGCGTACCCTGGGCGATCGGCATCGTGTGCGGCGCCGCTTCCCGATGCGGCACGGCAGCGCCCGCGCACTGCATCGACACGACCGCGAACGACTGGATCGGCAGGCTCAGCGCCAGCAGCACGACGACGATGAATTTGCGCCAGTACGACATGGAAACGGAATCAGGCAGGCAATGGCCACAATGACCGGATGGGCCGGCGCAGCGCCGCGACGGCGCGCTCCGGAGACAAGACGGCTGCAGCTTATCGCCGCCGGCGTGACGACGACATGGCCGAAACATGACCGGATTTTCATGAAACGCGGGTGGAGCGGCGCGCGCAGCTTCATGAAAATTCCGTCATCCGGCGGTCATGGTTCGCGCACGCGCGGCACCGTAAGCTCAGGCGTTACACTGACCGGCTGGAATCACGGACAGCCTGCCTCACCATGCGGATACTGATAGTCGAAGACGAACCCAAGATGGCGTCGTACCTCCGGAAGGGGCTGATGGAGGCGAGCTACACGGTCGATGTGGCGGAGAACGGCAAGGACGGGCTGTTCCTGGCGCTGCACGAGGATTTCGATCTCGTCGTGCTCGACGTGATGCTGCCGGAGATCGACGGCTTCGACGTGCTACGGCGGCTGCGCGCGCAAAAGCAGACGCCCGTGCTGCTGCTCACGGCCCGCGAGGCGATCGAGGACAAGGTCGCCGGCCTCGAACTGGGCGCCGACGACTACCTGCTCAAGCCGTTCGCGTATGCCGAATTCCTCGCACGCATCCGCTCGCTGCTGCGGCGCGCACCGCGCAACGTGCGCGACCTCCTGCAGGTCGCCGATCTCGAAGTCGACCTGATCAAGCGCCGCGTGCGGCGCGCCGACAACCGCATCGACCTGACCGCGCAGGAATTCGCGCTGCTGCAGTTGCTCGCGGAACGCGAGGGCGAAGTGCTGACGCGCACCTTCATCACGTCGCAGATCTGGGACATGAATTTCGACAGCGACACGAACGTCGTCGATGCGGCGATCAAGCGCCTGCGCGCGAAGATCGACAACGCGTACGACAAGAAGCTGATCCACACGATCCGCGGCATGGGTTACGTGCTCGAGGATCGTTCGTGACCGCCGGCCCGGCTTCGTATTCGCTGCTGCGGCGCCTGACGCTCGCGTTCGCCGTCGTCGCCGCGCTCGTGTTCGCGCTGACCGGCGCGTATCTCTATCGCTCGCTGTCCGCCGAACTGAAGCGTCGCGACGACATCGAGATCTCCGGCAAGCTCAACCAGTTCCTGCAACTCGCGCACGCGAGCGGATCGACGGCCGCGCTGCGCGCCGATCCGGCCGTGTTCCACGAAGTGCTGCTGTCGCATCCGGGCGTCTATCTCGGCATCTACGACGGGCAGCACCGCCCGCTCGTCGAGCACACCGACGAAGCCGGCAACACGCTCGCCACGGTGATCGCGGCGCCGCATCCGGCCGGCGGAACCGGTGGAACCAGTAGCACCGGCGGCCCGTTCACCTGCTCGCCGCCCGGCATCGGCACGTCGCGCTGCGTGTACGCACGCGACACGCTGCCGTCCGGCGAGGCGATCCAGGTCGCGCTCGCACGCACGGCGACCGATCGCCAGTCGCTGCTCGAAAGCTATCGCGTCGACATCTGGCTCGCGGCGGCCGTCGGCGCGCTGCTGGTCGGCGCGCTCGGCCATGCGGTCGCGTCGCGCGGCCTGCGTCCGGTCAAGAGCCTCGGCCGGCAAACGTCGCGCATCGAGGCGCACAACCTGAACGCGCGTCTCGACGCGCGCGGCGGCCCGGTCGAGCTGCGCGAGCTCGCGACGTCGGTCAACCGGATGCTCGACCGCCTCGAACGCGCATTCGTGCGGCTGTCGCAGTTCTCGTCCGATCTCGCGCATGACATGCGCACGCCGCTCGCCAACGTGATCAGCTCGTCGCAGATCACGCTGTCGCGCGCACGCACGACCGAAGAGTACGAAGTGCTGATCGAGTCGAATATCGAGGAATGCGAACGGCTGCAGCGAATGATCGAGAACATGCTGTTTCTCGCGCGCACCGACAATGCGCGGCAGCACCTGAAGACCGCCGAGCTCGACGCGGGCAGCGAACTGCGCCGGCTCGCGTCGTATTTCCAGGCACTGGCCGACGAGGCCGGCGTGCGCATCGACGTGCATGGCGACGCGCCGGTCGTCGCGGACGCGACGCTGTTCCGGCGCGCGGTGAGCAACCTCGCGTCGAATGCGCTCGAACATGCGGAAGCCGCGTCGACGATCGAGCTGGCCGTGTCCGCGCAAGCCGGTTACGCGGTCGTCGAGATCACGAATCGCGGCGCCGCGATTCCGCCCGAACAGGTCGACCGGATCTTCGAACGCTTCTACCGCATCGATTCGTCGCGGCACGGCGCGGCAAGGAACGCGGGGCTCGGGCTCGCGATCGTCAAGTCGATCATGGAGCTGCATCGCGGCAAGGTCGAGGTCGCGAGCCGCGACGGGCGCACGACGTTTGCGCTTTACTTTCCGCGCGGCACCGATAGCTAGACCGTTCGCTGCCGGCTTGCGATCACCTGGCCTGCGCAACGCCGAACGATCCGCGCAAGCAGACGAGCAGCGCGATGGTCGCCGTGCTGAACACCGCCCCCGCATAGAACGTGGCCGCGGCGCCCACCCTGTCCCACAGGATGCCGGCGACGACGCTCGATACGAGCGTCACGACGCCGCTGAGCAGGTTGAAAACGCCGAACGCCGTTCCTCTCAATTCGGACGGCGCGGCATGCGCGACCATCGTGGCAAGCAACCCCTGCGTCATCCCCATGTGGAGCCCCCACAGCGCCACGCCGACGAGTACGGTTCCCCAGTGCGTGCCGTGCGCGAGCACGAGGTCGGCTGCGATCAGCATGACGAGCCCGGCCACCATCAGCTTCGTATGGCTCGTCGTGTCGGCGAGCTTGCCGAACGGGTAGGCCGACAACGCGTACACGACGTTCATCGCCACCATCACCAGCGGAACAAGCGCGACAGGCACACCGCCGCCCATCGCGCGCAGCACCAGGAAAGCCTCGCTGAAGCGGGCCAGCGCGAACACGGCGCCGACGGCGACGACCCACCAGTAGCGAGCGCCGAGTTGCTTCACGACGTCGCGGCGGATCGGGTTGATGCGCTTGTCGCCCGGCGCGCGCGCCGGCTCTTCGATACCGAACGCGAGCAGCGCCACGGCCAGCATGCCCGGGATCACGGCCAGCCAGAAGGCGAGGCGGAAGTCGTCGCGCCACATCAGCATGATGGCGACGGCCAGCAGCGGCCCGAGAAACGCACCCACCGTGTCGAGCGACTGTCGCAGCCCGTAGGCCGCGCCGCGCAGGTGGACCGGCGTGACGTCGGCCACGAGCGCATCGCGCGGTGCGCCCCGGATCCCCTTGCCGATCCGGTCGACGATCCGCGCCGTCACCACGACGCCGATCGTCGGTGCGATGGCGAACAGCGGCTTGCTGAGCGCGCCGAGCCCGTATCCGGCGACCGCCAGCCACTTGCGATTGCGCAGGTAGTCGCTCAACGTGCCGGAGAACACCTTGACGACCGGCGCCGTCGCCTCGGCGATCCCCTCGATGAAGCCGATCGTGGTCGCGCTCGCGCCGAGCCCCGCCATCAGGAACATCGGCAACAGGCTGTGGATGATTTCCGACGACACGTCCATCAACAGACTGACGCAGCCCAGCACCCAGACGCTGCGCGGAATCTGACGAAGAATGCCGGTCGATGATTCGGTCTGCATGGGTCGCTCTCGATTCGGGAATCCTGACACGAGACCACCGATACTACTGCAGGCCCGTGACACGCGGCACGCATGGGCTGTCGCGCCTGCCTCGCGCGCGCCGCCCTATTCCCCCGGCTCGCGCCGGATCTTCGCCTGCCGGCGCGAGCGGTCGTTCAGTATC